>JAQTXD010000168.1 GCA_028688955.1 Desulfuromonadaceae bacterium | reverse complement strand
CATCGCTTTAGCCAACGCGGCGATAGCAGGAATATTTTCTTTCTTCCCTACCCCGCGACCGGCCGCGACAATTACTTCGGCCTTGGCCAGATCTATCTCCCTCTCTTCGGCCGGTTCGTAGCCGACAAATTCCAGCACAGTTGCTGTCACCTCTGCGGAAAGCTTCTGCACGACGGGAGCCCCCCCCGGCTGCACCGCAATAAAGGCGCCGGTCTGAATAGTAAGAACAGCTTTACTCGTAAGAGGCTTGACATTGCGGCGCATCTTGGCGTTGCAGCAGCAAACTTCGAAGCTGCCGCCTTCCGCAATAGCTACTACCTCTGATAACTGCGCCGCCCTGAGAGCGGCCGCAACCCGTGGGGCAAGGTCCCAGCCGTACGATGAGTGCAAAAACACAATGTAGTCCGGGTTCTCCTTCTGCACCGCTTCCAGGATCAACTTCTTGTGCACATCGGGATTGTACTCACCACAAACCGTTGCATCCGCAAGATAGAGAGTGCCTCCGCAGAGCGGCAGCTGGCCTTCGCTCCCCACCAGGAACATGGCGGTCTCTCCGCCCAGCTGAGCGGCAAAGCCGAGCAGCTCATAGGTGGGGTCAAGTAACCGACTGCAACGGTATTCGCCAACAAGCAAAGTTTTCATGGCTGCCTCCTATCGCAGTACCGCAGTTTTTTCCTTAAGTATCGCTATGAGCCTGTCCACCATTTCTGCAACATCACCCTCCAGAACGATCCCCCCACTTTTTTTCACCGGCGGGTGAAAGCTGGTTGTCGCGGTCAGAGCCGCTTCGCTGAGCAGGCTGGCGACAGGAATGGCAGTGATCTCCTTCTTCTTGGCCTTTATGATATTGGGCAAGGTCGGGTAGCGTGGTACATTGAGCCCCATCTGGCAGGTGACAAGCGCCGGGGTCTTCAGCCTGACAACCCCCTTCCCCCCGCCTTCCAGCTCACGTCTGACAGTGATCGTGCCGTTGGCGTAATCAAAGCCGACGATCGTAGTGGTGCAGGCGAAACCAAGCTGTTCGGCGACCATGACACCGACCTGTGCCGAGCCGCGATCCTGAGACTGCATACCGGCAAAAACAATATCGAAACCTCTGTCTTTGACAAAAGCGGATATGACCCCGGCGATCTGCCACGGGTCTTTCCCCGAGGCGGAAGGATCCTGGATATGAGCAGCATTATCGCATCCCATCGCCAGCGCCCTTTTGAGCACCTCAACAACGCGGTCCGGGCCAATTGAAAGCACGGTCAATTCGGCGCCGTCGCCAAGTTTTTCCCGCAGCTGGACAGCCTGCTCCACAGCATATTCATCATATTCGTTCATGCGGAAGGCGAGGTCGGCTTCGCTGTACCAGACTCCGGCCGCGTCCGGCTCGAAACGGGACTCCAGATCCGGAACCTGTTTGATACAGACAAGCAGTCTCATACTTTTACCTCCATTACGATTTCCATTTAACACGGGGACACAGAAACAGTGAGAAGAGACCACAAACACCTTCCCGAAAGCGGGTCAGAAGTTTTCACGGGCTTTGCAGCTCTCTGCGTCTCTGGGGTAGGCCGAGTAGTTAGGTTCTTATCCGCTCTGCCACTACTTCAGCAAGATCCCTGACCCGCATGTGCCCCTCCACCCCACCTGTTTTCACACCGTCCTCAAACATGGTCAGACAGAAGGGACAGCTGGATACCAGCAGCGGAGCACCGGTGTCTACCGCCATCTTGACCCTGGCTTCGCTGATCTTGCTCCCCAGCTTCTCCTCAGCTATTATGCGGCCGCCTCCGGCACCACAACAGAAACTGTCACAACCGCTTTTATCCATTTCGACCAGTAAGCCGCCTGCCAGTCTGAGGATATTGCGTGGTTGCTCGATGATGTCCATGTAACGGCCGAGATAGCATGAGTCATGATAGGTAAAGCTGAATGGCTCGTTGGTCAGCCGCAGCCTGTCGGCCCCAAGCAGGTCGTTGAGGTAGGTAGTGTAGTGTTCAACAGGGATATCCAGACCGAGGTCCCGGTAGTCGCGTGCCAGAGTATTGAAGCAGTGCGGGCAGGTTGTGACTATTCTTTTTACGTTGTAGGCCTTGATCAGTTGGATGTTTTCATTCGCGGTCATCTGGTAAAGATATTCGTTGCCAAGCTTCCTGACCGGTTCGCCGCAGCATTTTTCTTCTTTGCCGAGGATGCCGACTCTTACTCCGGTGGAGTTGCAGATCGTGATGAAGTTTCTTGCTATGGCCTGGTTGCGTTTGTCAAACGAGGCATAACAGCCGACGAAGTAGAGAATATCCACGTCGGCATCATGTGCCATAAGAGAAATTTCCAGCCCTTCCGCCCAGTCGCCGCGTGCGGCGTAGGCGAGGCCGAAGGGGTTGCCGTTAACCTCAACATTGCTGACGGCGGTGCGGACTTCGTCACCGGGGAAGGCGCCTTCTATGAGTGTCAGGTTGCGTCTCATTTCGATGATCTTGTTGACATGTTCGATATTGGCCGGACAGATGTCCTGACAGGCGCGGCAGGTGGTGCAGGCCCAGAGCGCATCCTGACTGACCGTTTCGACCAGGCTGCCAGCCGGGTTACTCTCGGCCAGTTCTCCGATCTGCGTGACGAACTTCATCGGAGAGAGCGGCTTGTCGGTCGTGTGGGCCGGGCAGCGGTCCTGACAGCGTTTGCAGGAGGTACAGGCGTCGGCATCAAAGATGTCTTTCCAACTGAGGTCGCTGACGACTGCGGCTCCGAACTGCTCTGCACAATCGTCTTCGAGGTTGATGGTGACGATAAAGCCCTTGGATTCAAATGGTGCCAAAAAGGCGTTGGCGCTGGTAGTGAATATGTGACGCAACTTGGTGTAGGGGATGGCGCAGAAGAAACCGAGCACCAGTACGAAATGGAACCACCAGAGAATCTTGTGGGTAACAAGCAGGGTGCCTGCGGCAAGCGTTGTAAAGAAGTGACTCAGGAGCAGACCGCCCGGTGAAAAACGGGCCAGATCGGGGTTTTGCTGCAGTTCGGTGGCGGCCATGCGGGCTCCTTCGATCAGGAACCCGGTGATCAGGATCGCAAAGAGCAGCTGCAGGACGATGTAGTCGTCCTTGACGATCTCCAGCCCTTTGGGCTGGATGACAAATCTGCGGATGAAGAGCCCCGCCAGCATGAGGAGGGCAAGGATACCGGCAAGGTCCAGCACCAGCGAAAAGGCCTTATATAACTTGCCAGAGAGGAGGTTGATCTGCAGCAGCGGGGTAAAAAAGTCAGCCTGTATCATGACCAGAATCGTGCCGGCAAAGAGAACCATAAAACTCCAGAAGAAGAGTGAATGGAACACGCCGCCGTCGGTGACACGGTAGATTTTTGCCTGGCTGAAAACTTCGGCAAGCATCCGCTTGATCCGCTCATCGTAGCGATCGAAGCGGTCAAGCGCCCTCCCCTGACGCCATACCGGCAGGCGCTGCCGGAATCCCCAGACAATGCAGCCGAAGGCCGCAAAGGCAAGAAGATACATGGGGATGATAACGCCGTGACCGATGTTCCAGTAAATCTGGCGGGTAGCTTCCACAGCCGCACCTCTTGCCTTCTTGATGCATGCTGCGCCTTGCCAAGCCATACTCAACAAGCATGCACCG
>JAQTXD010000167.1 GCA_028688955.1 Desulfuromonadaceae bacterium | reverse complement strand
TGGAGCATTGTCCCAAAGCCACACTATCTTCGGCCGGCACACGAATGTCCGCAAACCACGGGAGGACTCCCAACACCGGAATGCCGGTCCGCTGCTCAATAAAATCTATGCCTGGTTTCAGGATGTCGACATCCCCGCGAAATTTATTAATGATGATCCCCTTGATACGGGAGCGTTCCAGCGGTTCAAGGAGCTCTATCGTGCCGATGATCTGGGCAAAAACACCGCCGCGGTCGATGTCGGCCACGAGAATAACGGGGCATCGTGCCATTGCGGCTATCTTGAGGTTGGCAATATCCTTATCCCTCAGGTTTATTTCCGAGATACTTCCAGCCCCCTCAATGACGATGAATTCGTATCTCTGACGGAGACGGTCATAGCTCTCCCGGATTTTGGCAAACGCGGTCGGCTTGTAGGCGTCATATTCTGCAATAGACATATTGCCGACCGGTCTCCCCTGCACAACGACCTGGCTGCCGGTATCTGAATTCGGTTTGAGCAGAACCGGATTCATGTCGGTATGGGGGTTGATTTTACACGCCTCGGCCTGGACCGCCTGGGCACGACCGATCTCTCCTCCCTCCGGGGTAACATATGAATTAAGTGACATGTTCTGAGATTTAAAGGGGGCGACCGTCAGCCCACGCCGTACCAGACAGCGGCAAAAAGCCGATGTAACTATCGATTTACCAACGTCAGATGCGGTTCCGCAAAACATGACTGCTGCCGGCTGCAAAAGCGCCCCCTGACTTGCGACAAATTCTGTCGCAGCTACTCCGGGCCCATATTTGGCAGCGTAACCGCGCGGCGTGACAATCCGCCCCTCTGCATCAATAAAGCTGCTGGCATTGCCTATCAGCACGATACTGGTCATGTCAATCTCATGGTCAAACATCTGCCCAAGCGTTGTAACGATGACCGTTTGCCCCTCACGGCAGGCATTACGCACGATCCCCACCGGAGTTTCAGGCGGGCGATGTGCCAGGATGATGTTATGTGCTTCCTGGATCTGTGTCCTGCGGCTTTTGCTGCGCGGGTTGTAGAGGGAGATAACAAAATCCGCCCGGGCGGCCGCTTCCAGCCTGACCTTGATCAGGTTCCACGGAGTCAGCAGATCGGACAGAGATATCACCGCAAAATCGTGCATCAGAGGAGCGCCAAGCAGCGCAGCAGCCGCCTGAACGGCAGAAATACCGGGGATTATCTGGACATCCAGGGGGGGCAGGTCCGGGGCTTCTTTGGCATCCATCTCCACCAACTCCAGCACAAGACCGGCCATACCATAAATCCCGGAATCTCCGCCTGACACCAGTGCGACAGACCGACCGGCACGCGCCAACCTGATCGCTTCGCGGCACCGCTCCACCTCCTTCATCATGCCGGTCGATATGACCTGCTTGCCTGCCAGGAGTGGTCGCACCAATTCAACATAATTGTCATACCCGACTATAACATCAGAAGACGCAATAGCCTGCCTGGCCGCATCGGTCAGATGAGAGGTGGCACCGGGACCGGTGCCTACGATATACAGTGGTGCCATGGTTGCCTCGAAGCGGAATTAGTAAATCGGTAGAATCTGGTTGTGGAATCCGGGCTGATTCGTGGGGAATCACACAGAACGGGGTATCAGCGTTAAACAATCAACTGCTATATGAAGCGTACAGCTGCTTGACACGCGCCAGATAGTTGCGTGTTTCGTGCGGCAGGCGGTCGGGGCTCCTGTCAACATTACCTGGCCCCCAGTTATAGGCGGCCAGGGCCGAATCAACGTTGCCGTTGTATCGCTGCAGCATATCTTTAAGAAAGCGGGTACCACCCATAACATTCTGCTCCGGGTCAAAGGAGTCTTCCACCCCAAGCGAGCGAGCGGTGGCAGGCATAAGCTGCATCAGACCCCGTGCCCCGGCGTGTGAGACCGCCTGCGGGTTAAAGCCGCTCTCGGCCTTGATCACCGCCCGTATCAATCCGGCATCAACCCCGTATTTCCGGGACGCCTTCAAAACAATGGGATCAAGCCATGAGGTGCCTGTGTGGGATTGTGGTACCTGCTCCGCGACTGTGGCTGTGTAAGGAACACCAGCAGCCAGCTCCTGCAGTTGCGAAGGAATCGTCACCGCCGGGGCCGGCAATGGCTCTGTCCCTTCGGCAAGATTGGCACGGTATGCCTGCAGAAGCGCATGTGCCGAAGACAACGGTCTTGAGTTTGATGAAGCAGCGCTGTCAGAGTCGGAATCGCCGGAAAGCGTAAGAGAACTCTGCAGCATCTGCAGAGTGAGTGATTCCGCCAGCTCAATAGCCCTACCGCTGGCGCTGGAAGCGAGAGGCTCTCCACTGCCCAGGGCTCTGTCCAGTTTCCCGGCAAAAGCACTACTCTGCTGGACAGCGTTGCTGTCCGGCTTTTGTCGAAGCGGAGTGAGAGCATCCAACAATGAAAGTTTTTCTACTGTTATCGACATCGTGGATCAATCCTCGCTGAAAGCCAGGTTCTTTTTTTTCAGTTTTTCAATCAGCGTCGTCCGTTTTAAATTAAGCAGCAAAGCCGCCTCCTTCTTATTCCCTCCCGAACGGGCAAGAGCCTGCGTTATGAGATTGTTTTCAAACTCATCAACAGCAGAATTCAGGCAGATCCCACCTTCCGGGAGCAGCCTGTCAAACGTCAGACCAGGCACCTGAACCGACACCGGCTGCGATGGCTTTCCGGAAAGATATTTCTCGGGCAGGTCATCGGGAACAATCAGACCGCTCCCCTTCAGGATAACAAGCCTCTCAACCAGATTTTCAAGCTCACGGATATTTCCCGGCCATTCATAGTTACAGAGAATGCCGAGTGCATCGCGTGAAAGCCCCTTTACCGCATGGCGCTTATCGGCATTGAAGCGTGTCAAAAACGAATGTATGAGGATCGGTATATCATCCCGCCGCTCACGCAGAGGAGGAATGGTAATCGGAATAACCGACAGGCGGTAATAAAGATCTTCGCGAAAATCGCGGCTGACCACAAGCTCCTCAAGATTTTTATTGGTAGCGGCCACAATGCGGACATCCACTTTCTGAGATCTTGATGCGCCGACCGGCTCAAACTCCCTGTTTTGAAGAACCCTCAGCAGCTTTACCTGCAGATTGGACTTCATATCGCCGATTTCATCCAGAAACAGGGTCCCCTTGTCAGCCATCTCGAAGCGACCGATCCGGTTGGCGTAAGCCCCGGTGAAAGAACCCTTGACATGACCGAACAACTCACTTTCCAGGAGATCATCCGGAATTGCGGCGCAGTTGACCGGCACAAAATTTCTTGAATTCCTGTCACTCAGCTGATGGATAGCCCTCGCTGCAAGTTCTTTGCCGGTTCCAGATTCACCCTGTATCAGAACGGTTGCATTTGAGGCCGCCACCTTGGTAATCATTTCAAACAGTGCCAGCATCGGTGTGCTTTTACCGATCATGGTTGCCGAGAGGATTTGATTTTGGACGGAGCCACCGGTTGAACGGTCGTACATTTTCATCGACTGGTATTCTCGGGCACGCATCACAAGACTTTCAAGTTCATCGAGATTGAGCGGCTTCGGGAGCGTAAAAAAGGTATCAGTGGCAGTTTTTTTAAGCTCTGCGCCAGTTGTATCTCCGTATCCTATCAGCACCATAAGCGGGTTGATCA
>JAQTXD010000080.1 GCA_028688955.1 Desulfuromonadaceae bacterium | reverse complement strand
TGCCCGCATTACCAAAGGCTGGGTCGGTAAACGTGCGGCATGGCTCTCCATCATCGGTTTTGCCGCCACCGTTTTCTGCTACCTCGGGGTGAACCTGTTCCTCTCGGGGCTGCACAGTTATGGTGGCGGTAGATAAGATGGCGCTTGACATGTATGTGTCGCTTCATTTACTGTGGCTGCTCAATGAAGGGGAGTAGCTATCAGCCGGAGACATGGCTGATCCCGTGTTCGTCAGCACAGTCGCAAGACTCGGACCGGGAACGATAACTATCGCAAGCAAGACCTTTATCCAATGCGTATCATCACGCCGTGGATAAAGGTCTTTTTTATTGTGTGCCGTTAAAATAACTGGAGCGGGGGAGGTTGCAGCAATGGAATGGTTGGCTGATCCACAGGTCTGGATGGCGCTGGTGACGTTGAGCGCCCTGGAAATTGTTCTTGGCATTGACAATATCATTTTTATCTCCATTCAGGCCGGTAAACTGCCGCTTCATCAGCAGGAGAAGGCCCGGCTGGTCGGACTCGGGCTGGCCATGATTATCCGCATCGGCCTGCTGTTTTCGTTGACCTGGCTGATGGGGCTTACCGCACCGCTGTTCACGGTTGCCGCCAATGAAATTTCCGGTCGCGATCTGATTCTGATCTCCGGCGGTCTGTTCCTGATCTGGAAAAGCACCATGGAAATTCACGGCAAACTTGAAGGTGAGGAGGAAATTTCCTCTGCCCGTGTCGGGACGACATTTGGCGCGGTGCTCGTCCAAATCCTCCTCCTGGATATCGTTTTTTCCCTTGATTCGATTATTACCGCCCTCGGAATGGCCAGCCAGCTTAGCATTATGATTGCGGCGGTTGTTATTGCCGTCGGCTTCATGATGCTGTTTTCAGGAAAAATCAGCGCCTTTGTAGAAAAACACCCGACCATCAAAATGCTGGCGTTAAGTTTCCTGCTGCTGATCGGCGTGTCCCTGATCGGCGACGGTTTTGATATGCACATACCGAAAGGGTACATCTACTTCGCCATGGCTTTCTCGGTACTGGTTGAAATGCTCAACCTGAAACTGCGGAAGAGTAAGCCTGTCAAGCTCCATCAGCCGCATCTGGAGCATCCTGCGGAACGGTGAACATATCTGCCGTTCATACGCCTGCACACCACAGAGAAAAGGAGAATACAGTATGAAATGTCCCGTATGTACCGGAATCGACCTTAAAATGAGTGAACGTCAGGGAGTCGAGATTGATTATTGTCCCGAATGCCGGGGCGTCTGGCTTGATCGGGGTGAGCTGGATAAAATTATCGAGAGATCGGAGCCGCAAACAATTGCCGCCGCTCCCCAACAAACCCGGTATCAGCAGCAGAGCTACAGTCAGCAGCATCACGGCAAACAGCACAACGATGAGCATGGCTATGGCCAGAACGGCCACCATAAGAAAAAATCATGGATATCCGAACTATTCGATTAGACCGCTCTTTCCACGGGAGAATGTCACTCATGTACCATAATGTCATACTTGTTCTGATCGGCGGCTGTTTAACACTGTGCGGCTGCACCTCGGAAAAACATGCAGAGCCGCAACAGACAATACCTGCCATCACACTCTCAGCGGTCGAAAAAGCGAAGCTGCAGGCGTTTCAGAAAGAGATTCTCTCCATTGAAAACCTCACGGATACAGCGGTCAAGCTGGCGGGAGATGAATTGATGAATTTTATCAAGAGTGGTGGCACTCCTGTCAATCTTCCTGCCGTCATCGACGCGGCAAAAGCCGAATGTCTGACGGCAGGTAGATCCCTTGCCACAAAGGCGGTTCCTGAAGGATTGCCTCCCGAAGTGAAGACGCTTCTCGGTGCCGGCATATCGGGACTGGTTGCCGCCTATACGGCCTATGGGGAATCATTTGGTGCCATCAAGAGCTTTGTCAGTGATAAAGACCCGATGGCTCTGTTCGAGTATCGAAAGAAAAATGCACAGGCACGGGAGCTGTATACAAAGGCATCCGACACACTTACATCAATTATGAAGGCAGCAGGTATTTCCACTTCGCCGTTGTAATGGAATTCATTACTCAGGTGACAGATCAGTTCAAGGAGCTAACAATGAAAAAAAAGGTATTCAACGCATGTATCATTCTGGCAGGACTGGTTTTTCTGGGCCTTACCGTCATGCAGCCAATTGCACACGCCAGAGTTGGCGGCAGCCGTTCCATGGGCAGCAGCGGTTCGCGCAGTTATTCGCGACCGGCGAGCCCCTACTCCCAGTCGGGCCCATCCCGGCAGCAGGCGGCCCCGGCACCTAACACGTTTCAGCAGCAGCCTGCGGGTGGCGGGTTCATGAGGAGCATGGCCGGGGGGCTTGCGGGGGGGATGCTCGGCAGCATGCTCTTCGGTGGTTCTGCCGGAGCGGGCGGCGGTGTGGGGGGGAGCAGCGGCGGTATCAGCATGTTTGAAATCATTCTGCTTGCAGGTGGAGGCTACCTTCTCTATCGTTATATCAAAAAGAAAAAAGCGGATGCGGATTCCGATCAGTATGGCCGTTGAGAAGCAGAGGAGTACAGGAGTACGCGATGTCAAAAAATAAGTTTATATCTGTTCTGATTGTTGCTGCGGTACTGCTGCCGTTTGTCTCCTCTCTGCTCAACTTCTACACGGAATGGCTCTTTTTCGTTGAAACCGGTTTCTCGTCTGTATTTACCACAACGCTCTACGCCAAAGCCGGCGTCGGGCTGTTTTTTGGTCTGGCCCTGTTTACCGGTGTCATGATCAACGTGTTGTATGCGAACACGAGGAGGTTCCCCTACAGCGGCATTACCATTGTTGGTGGCGGCAACTTTCGCGTACAGAGGGATGATGCGATCCGCCTGGTAAAACCGCTGGCACTCCTTGTTACCGGTGCCCTGTCTCTCTTTGCCGGTAACTGGGGGGCGCAGCGTTGGGAAGAGGTGCTGCTCTTTACAAACAGGGTGAACGTTGGCAGCGTTGATCCGGTACTTGGAAAAGATGTCGGTTTCTACCTGTTCTGTCTGCCGTTTCTTGAGTTGCTCAAGGGCTTTGTAGGTTTTGTACTGCTGGTCGCTGTTGTCATCACGGCGCTTGTGTATTATGTCCGTGGCGGTATTATTTTGACGGAAAGATCGGCATCAATCGATGTCGCGGTTCGTCGCCACTGTGCACTTCTGGTGGGAGTATTCGCCTGTGCGGTTGCCGCCGGCTTCTATCTGGACAGCTTCGGACTGCTGTTTTCCGGCAACAGCGCATTTTATGGCGCAGGGTATTCAGACGTCAATTCCCGGATGCTGACGTACCGGGTGCTGACCTTTTTGACGCCGCCGGCGGGCGCTCTGCTGGCAATCGGGATCTGGAAAGGCGCCTGGCGTCCGGCGCTACTGCCGCCGTTAGTTATCGTCGGCCTGTATGTTATCGGTATTCAGATCTACCCTGGCGTGCTGCAGAAATTCAAGGTTGCTCCCAACGAGTTGGCCCTTGAAACGCCCTATATCGAAAATAATATTTCATTCACCCGCTTCGGCTACGATCTGGAAAAAATTGAAACCATTCCCTTTGATGTCGATACAAAGCTTACCGCAGCTGACATCGCCGCCAATGATGCCACGATCAAAAACATTCGCCTCTGGGATCATGCTCCATTGCTGAAAACCTACAGCCAGTTGCAGCAGATCAGAACCTATTACAAGTTTTTTGATGTTGATAACGACCGTTACAAAGTAAACGGCCAGTACACTCAGGTCATGCTGTCACCGCGCGAACTTTCCTACGCCGATCTGCCGAGTAAAAACTGGATCAATGAACGCCTTATCTTTACCCACGGCAACGGAATCACCTTTGGGCCGGTCAGCCGGATCAGCAAGGAGGGGTTGCCGGAATTTTTCGTCAAGGATATTCCCCCCGTCAGTCTGGCTGATATAAAAGTCACCCGCCCGGAGATTTATTTCGGCGAGTTGTCCAACGACTATGTCGTTGTCAAAACGAAAGTGCCGGAATTCAGCTATCCAACCGCTACCGGCAATATCAATACGACCTACTCGGGAACAGGTGGCGTACCAATACATTCACTTTTCAGGAAAGCACTGTTTGCCGGCACCTTCCAAACGGAAAAAATTCTGCTTTCGTCAGATATTACCGCCGAAAGCCGTATTCTCTACAACCGCAATATTAATCAACGGGTCAGGGCGATTGCCCCGTTTCTCCGTTTTGATACCGATCCCTATATGGTGGTGGACGGAAGCGGCCGTCTGAAGTGGATCATCGATGCCTACACCTATTCGGACCGCCTTCCCTATTCGAGGCCGCTCCAGGGGGGCATCAATTACATGCGCAACTCGGTCAAGGCGACTGTCGATGCCTATGACGGCACCGTCAACTTCTACACAAGTGACCCGAATGACGTGCTGCTCAAGGTGTATGCACGGATGTTTCCGGGGATTTTCAAACCACTGTCGGCCATGCCGGCGGATCTGCGCACCCATGTCCGCTATCCGCACCAGTTTCTGCAGCTGCAGGCGACCATGTTTGCCGCCTATCACATGACCGACCCGAAAGTGTTCTACAATAAGGAGAATCTCTGGCAGGTCCCGTCACTGGGCGAAAAACCGATGGAGCCGTACTACACGATTATGAAACTGCCGGGTGAAAAGGTGGAGGAGTATATCCTGCTGCTGCCGTTCACCCCCTCAAAACGTGACAATCTTTCTGCCTGGCTGACGGCGCGCTGTGACGGGGAAAATTACGGGAAAATCCGTGCCTATACCTTCCCACGCGACCGCTTGATTTATGGCCCGAAACAGATTGATGCCCGCATCAACCAGGATTCGTTCATCTCCCAGCAATTGACGCTTTGGAACCAGCGCGGTTCGGAAGTGATACGCGGCAGCATGCTGGTGATTCCGATTGAAAAGTCGCTGCTCTACGTTCAGCCGCTGTTTCTCGCTGCGGATAAAGCCGGTCTGCCGGAGCTGAAGCGGGTGATTGTTGCCTTTGGTGATCAGGTTGTCATGGAAGACAATCTTGAAGTGGCTCTGCAGCGTCTTTTCGGCGGCAAAAAAACTGCTGCCGCTGCCGCCGCGCCGACGGAGCTGCCTGACGTAAAAACCTCCCCGGCAGCGCTGGCAAAAGAGGCGATGAGCGTCTATGAGAAGGCGACTGCACTGCAGCGTCAGGGGAACTGGGCGGGGTATGGTGAAGAGTTGCGCAAGCTGGAGCAGATTCTGAAGCGGATGGCCAGGTAGGCTGGCGTATGATCAGGTAACAGAGCATGAAACATTTAGTGATTCGGACACTGGCCCAGGCCAGGCGAGTGGCTGTCATACTGATCGGCTTCACGATCCTGGCTGCAGGGTTGGCCATGATCGTGCTGCCGGGGCCGGCAATCGTGGTTATTCCCATCGGGTTGGCGATACTGGCCACCGAATTTGTCTGGGCGAGAAAGCTCCTGACATCGGTAAAAGAGCGCATTGCGCGTATGAGGAATACTACGCGTGATCGCAGATAGGTTGATCGGACAAACAAGGAAAAGAACTGCGGAGGAGAAAAATATGGACAGGATTAGTGACACTCAACATGCGAACCCCTCTGCCGGAGGGCACCGTGCATTACTGACCGTGTTGTGGCTTGCTGTTGCAACCGGCTGGCTTGTCTCCATATTCTCCGTCATAGACGAAATGTGCCTGGCCACCGCATGCAGCGATGCCGCAAGTTTTACCATCTTCGGGTTTAACATGGGCTGGTTTGGTGTCGCCTATTTCAGCTCACTATTGCTTGTCGTGTGGCTGCGAAAAAAGGTTGTCCTGCTGGACTGGATCCTTTCCGGAATGGTTTTTGCCGGTATCGGTTCGGAAATACGTCTGCTCTGGATACAAAAATACATTATCGGCAGTTGGTGCCCGCTCTGCGTCACGATCTGCTGTTCCCTGTTTGTCGCCGCCCTGCTGCTGGTCGTTGAGAAATACATGGGTACCGGTCCGGTTCGATTGAGCGGCAGGGTTCGCAGTGCGTGGGTGGCTCTGGTCATTATGATGATCGCTGCAGGTCTGGCGGTCGCCCTTGCTGGCGTCAAGGAACTCACGTAACGGAATGTCTCAGGGAGCCAGGTTACAACTCATGCTGCCGCGCTTTGTGCTCTGTGCCGTCTTTGTATCCGGCTTCGCGTCCCTGGGATATGAACTCTGCTGGATCCGTAAAGGCGCGCTTCTCATCGGTGCCACCCCGCAGGCACTCAGTATTGTGGTGGCTGTTTTCTTCGGCGGTATGGCAGGAGGCGCCTATCTCTTCGGCCTGTTGTCAAAACGAACGGACAACCCGCTGTTCTGGTACGGGATGCTTGAGTGTGTCATCGGGGTGCTGGCAGCGCTGACCCCTGCTCAGTTCGTGTCTGCCGGAGACGCCTATGCGGCCGCATATCAGTGGGTTGGCTCCAGTCAGCCGCTACATCTCCTGCTGCGCTCTGCGCTGGTTGCGGCACTCATTCTTCCCTCATCAGTCTTGATGGGAGGGACTCTCCCGCTGCTCTGCCACTTTTTAATTTACATCAGACGGGCCGATATCCGCTTTGCGGCCGGCACCCTGTACGCTGTCAACACCCTCGGGGCGTTTTTTGGGTGCATTGTCGGCGGTGTGTATCTCATCCCCTTCCGGGGAATCGATGCATCAATCTGGTTTAGCTCTGCCCTGAGTATTGCCGCCGGTAGCAGCGTTATCCTGCTGTCGAGAAATCCTCATGGCGCACCGGATACCGGCAACCCTCCTTTAGAGACACCTGCCGTTCGTTTCCCGCGATCAGTTGCCGGGCAGCAACCGCCACGGTTCGTCATGTATGGGCTGTTCTTTTGCACGGGTTTTGCGTCGCTTGGCTATGAGATCCTCTGGGCACGTTTTCTGTCGCTCATCATCCATAATACGGTCTACACGAGCGTATTCTCTCTTGGAGCAATACTGCTCGGCATCGCTATCGGCGGATGGTTTGTATCCATACAGAAAGGCCGCCCTGCGCATGATGCAATGCTGTTTGCTGCTGCCAATATTTTCATAGCCCTCTCGGTTCTGCTTATGTTCCTTCAACCGGTTACGGCATGGGGGTGGATCCGTGAATCCCGATCCGTACCGATGCAGGCGCTGCTCTGCACACTCATCATTCTGGTACCGTCAATTGCTTCAGGAATCACCTTCCCCCTGGCATATCGACTGGTCTCTGACGAACCGGTAAATTCTGGCAGAGATTTTGGCTTCCTTACCGCGGTTAACACCGTTGGAGCTATTGGTGGATCACTGGTAGTCGGGTTTTTCTTCCTCCCTGCAGCAGGCATGCATACTACACTGATCGTTCTTACCGGAATCAGTCTGATAACCGGTGTGCTCGTAATGCTGTTTTTTACAGAACGAGTTGCATTCCGGCGGAATTTCCAGCTTGCCTGTTGCGGTGCGGCAGCGTGGCTTGGTCTGGTGTCATTCAGCAGTACCACTCTTCCTGCAGATTTTTTAGCCACAAAGAATGCGATGGTTGAATGTGTTGAAGGGATTTCTTCGTTTATTACGGTGGCCAGACGCGACGGCGTGGAAACACTGGAGATCGACCGCATGTGGCAGGGACAAAATCAGAAGGGGCATCAGATTCTTGCCGCTCATATCCCGATGGTGTTACATCAGGACCCTAAGCGTGTGCTGGTAGTTGGCTTGGGAACGGGGCAGACGGCAAGCCGATTTCTGATGTATGACATAGACCGTCTCGACTGCGTAGATATTGAAAAATCGCTGACGGGGATGCTGCGCCGGCATTTCGATTCCACATGGCTGGACGACCCACGCACACACGTGGTAACGGATGATGGCAGAAATTTTGTGTCACATGCCAGAGAACAGTATGATATTGTTTCCATCGAGGTAGGCCAATCATTCCGTCCCCAGGTCGCTTCGTTTTATACCGTTGATTTTTATCGCGACGTAAAAAAAAGGCTGACAAAAAACGGACTTGCATGCCAGTTTGTACCGGTTGCCTTTTTTACGGAGAACGAGTTCCGCTCAGTCGTGGGCAGCTTTCTGGAAGTGTTCCCACAGAGTACACTCTGGTTCAATAAATACGCAGAATGCATAGTAATCGGTACCGCAACTACTCAGCCGCTCCTGAGCCAGCGGAGACTTCAGTTGATACAGAACGACAGAATACTTCGCTCTGATTTGCAGTATTCATTAAACGACCGGCCATGGCTGTTGATGAACAAGCAGGAGGTTTTTGCCGCCAATTTCCTGATGGGGCCACGCACTCTTGCGGCGCTCTCCGGCAGGGCACCGCTCTACACGGATGATCGTCCGATTCTTGAATGTCAGGCTGCCCGTACCATCTATTCCGTCAGCCGGTTTCATGATTTGATTGAAAAAAATCTGGACAGCCCGGATACCGTTTTCGCTGAAAAGATTCGTATTGCTACGGAGGCGGCAATAATCAGGATTAGGGAGGAAACTCTCCATGATATGCTGTCAGGTACATGACCACAATGTAACCCAGACAGCCCACTATCCTCTTCAGAAAAGAGCAGGGAACAGCATGAAGCAGATCGGCATAATCGGTGGACTTGGCCCGGAATCAACCGTTGACTACTATAAACGTATCATCGAGGCCTTCCGGGCGGAGGGAAGTCTCGCGGCGCCGGAAATCGTCGTATACAGCGTTAATATGGAGGAGGTACTGGCGCTTGTATCGCGGCAGGAATGGAGCCGTCTGGTTTACCTGCTGGTTGCGAAGGTTAAGGCGCTTCATCGAGCCGGTGTTGATTTCGCCGTTATTTCAGCAAATACTCCACATATTGTTTTTAACGAAGTTCAGGCAAAATCACCAATCCCCCTGCTGAGTATCGTCACGGAGACAGTGAACAAAGCCGCAGAACTGGGATTGAATAAAGTTGGATTGCTGGGGACGAAATTCACCATGCAGAGCAATTTTTTTGCACCGCCGTTTTCCGCCCGGGGTATTACGGTGGTTGCTCCTTCGGCAGCTGATCAGGACTATATCCACGACAAGCTGATGACCGAAATTGAGCTCGGAATTTTTACCGATGAGACGCGAAAAGGACTCCTCGCGGTTGTCGAGCGCATGATTGCCGCTGAACATCTTGATGGAATAATTCTCGGTTGTACCGAGTTGCCGCTGGTCCTTCATGAAAGCGAATGCGACATTCCTTTTTTGAATACTACCGCCATTCATGTTGAGAGTATTGTTGCCTACTGCAGGAGGATGTGATTTCGTGTAGCACGCTGTTTCCCGGATGCTCCCTTGTTTTCGGGGGGATCTGTTGAGTACGAATGTTACTGATACCAATGAGGTGAAAAATGTTTGAAAAACAGTCTGAGGACGGCTACAAACTGGTTTTGAACGGCATTGAACAGAAAACGCTGGTATATGGAAAGAGCACCCTGATGACGGAGTTCCGGCTCCAAAAAGGGGCCATGCTGCCCCTGCATTCACATCCCCATGAACAGACCGGCTATCTGGTGAACGGGCATATTCGGCTGACAGTCGGTGCTGACACCTATGAGGTGCTGCCGGGTGACAGTTGGTGCATACCGGGTAACGAGACGCACTGCGCTGAAATTGTCACCGACTCTATCGCGATTGAGGTGTTCTCTCCGGTGCGGGAGGATTATCTGCCATAAGCTATCGGACTTACTCCCGGCTGTTCCCGTTCACGTTTGCAGGTGCTATTGGTTGTGCAGCCGATCCTGTTTGAAAAGGTTCGTATCACCGTGTATGATGGCTGGCAAAGTCTGATGGGGAGCGGCTATGACCGTGTGGTTCATGTATATAGCCCTTGGGGCGTTTGCAGGTGTTCTGGCCGGGTTGCTCGGCGTTGGCGGCGGGTTGGTGATCGTGCCGGTACTCACCTTTATCTTTACTTCCCAGCACTTGCCGGAGGGGCACATTCTCCACCTGGCTTTGGGTACGTCCCTGGCCAGTATCATGTTTACCTCGGTTTCCAGTCTGCGGGCCCATCATCTGCGGGGCGCCGTTGACTGGCAGGTTGTGCGGCGCATCAGCTTCGGAATCATGGCCGGTACCTTTGGCGGTTCGTGGGTTGCCGCCCAGCTTTCCACCCGTTTTCTGAAAGGCTTTTTTGTCATATTCCTCTACACTGTAGCAGTGCAGATGTTGCTCAACATCAGGCCGAAGCCGCATCGCCAGCTTCCCGGCCGTGCTGCGCTGTTCGGAGCCGGCGGTTTGATCGGCGGCGTTTCCAGTCTGGTCGGTATCGGCGGCGGCAGCATGTCGGTGCCGTTTCTGGTCTGGTCCAACGTTGCCATCCACCGCGCTATCGGCACATCAGCGGCCATCGGTTTCCCTATTGCCCTGGCCGGTGCGGTCGGCTATGTGATAAATGGGCTGAAGGTTTCACTGCCGCCATACAGTTTGGGGTTTGTCTATCTCCCGGCACTGGCGGGGGTCGCCGCCGTCAGTGTCGTCACCGCTCCGCTCGGGGCGAAGCTGGCACACAGTCTGCCGATTGACAAATTGAAGAAAACATTTGCCCTTTTGCTGCTTGTGATGGGGACCAAGATGATGCTGAGCCTGCTATGACGAGGCCAGAAGACTGCTGATTACTGTTCCGCGGAGGGGACCGATACACACTCCACTGTCCCTGCTTTTCGCGGCCGCACCTTCTGCAGCAGAACGTCCATATAGTAGTAGACCACCGGAGTGATGTAGAGTGTTAGCAACTGCGATGTCAGCAGACCGCCCACAACCGCCAGCCCGAGCGGCTGTCTCGATTCTCCTCCGGCACCGAACCCCAGGGCAATCGGCAGGGTGCCCATCAGGGCCGCCATGGTCGTCATCATAATCGGTCTGAATCGAACGATCGCCCCTTCATAAATAGCGTCCAACGGACGTTTCCCTTCACTCCTCTCAGCTTCCAAAGCAAAATCAATCATCATGATGGCGTTCTTTTTTACAATACCGAGCAGCATGATAATCCCGACAAACCCATAGATATTCAGATCACTGCCGAAGATCATCAGCGTTATCAGAGCCCCGAAGCCGGCGGCCGGCAGTCCGGAAAGGATGGTGATCGGATGAATGTAGCTTTCGTAGAGAATGCCGAGCACGACGTAGATAACAAATATCGCCATCACGAGCAGCAGCCACAGGCCGCTGAATGAGGATTGGAAGGCCTGGGCGGTGCCCTGGAAACTGGTGCTGATTGTGGCGGGAAGCGTCCTGTCTGCAAGCGAATCAACCAGCTTCATGGCGTCACCCAGAGCGACGCCGGGGCGCAGATTGAAGGAAATGGTTACTGCCGGGAGTTGCCCCAGATGGTTGACTGCCAGCGGGCCGATTGTTTTGGAAAGTGTTGCCACGGTTTCAAGCGGTACCAGCTGCCCGGATTTTCCCCGGATGTACAGCATCCCCAGCGCGGTCGGCTCACCCTGGTACAAAGGATCCAGCTCAAGGATCACCTGGTACTGGTTGGTCGGGGCAAATATTGAGGATACCTGCCGGGAACCGTAGGCATACGCCAGAGCATCTTCCACCTGCAGCACGGTTAGTCCCAGCGCAGCTATCTTGTCGCGGTTGACCTCCACATGGAGCTGCGGGTTGCTGATCTGCAGATCACTGGTGACATCCTGAAGCTCCTGAATTTCACGCAGCTGTGCCTCGAAAACGTCCGCCGAACGGTACAGCTCATTGGTGTCCTGTCCCTGCAGGGTGAACTGGTACTGGCTTTTTGAACTGGTGCCACCAATCTGAATCGAGGGGACGTTCTTCAGAAAGACGCGAACCCCGGGCACCTTAGCCAGTTTGGGGCGCAATTTCTGTATGATCTCATCCGCCGAGAGTGAGCGTTTGTTTCTCGGTTTAAGCCGCATGAAAAAACTGCCGGTATTTGTACCGCGACCGCCGCCGATGGAGGACATGAAACCCTCAATATTGGGATCTTTGGCGATTATGGCCGCAACCGCCTCCTGGTGTAATTTCATGTTGGCAAATGATGTCCCCTGGGCCGTTTCAATGTCGGCGTTGATGCGTCCGGTGTCTTCACTTGGCAAAAACCCCATCGGGATAATTCGAAACAGCCAGACGGTCACCAGGGTGATCAGCAGCGTGACCACCATGGTTGTCCGCCGGAACTTCAGTACCTGCGTCAGGGTGCGCTCATACAGATGGAGCATGCCGTCGAAAAAACGCTCCATACCCATGTACAGACGTCCATGCCCTTCGATTGTCGCCGGTTTCAGGAACCGGCTGCAGAGCATGGGGGTCAGGGTGAGGGAAACGAAACAGGAGACCAGTATCGCCACACTGATGGTGAGGGCAAATTCGTGGAGAAGTCGACCGAGAATCCCCCCCATGAACAGTACCGGTATGAATACCGCCACCAGTGAAATTGTCATGGAAATAATGGTGAAGCCGATTTCTCGGGAGCCGGTGAAGGCCGCCTCCATGGCACTTTCACCTTTTTCCATATGGCGGACGATGTTTTCGAGCATGACGATAGCATCATCCACCACAAAGCCGACCGCCAGGGTCAGCGCCATCATCGAGATGTTGTTGAGTGAGAAGCCGAGCAGATGCATGACAATGAAGGTAGCGACGATCGACATGGGGACCGCAAGCGAAGGAATGATCGTGGCGGAGAGGTTGCGCAGGAACAGGAAGATGACCATGGTCACCAGACAGATCGTCAAGACCAGCGTGAACTTGACATCGTGCATCGATTCGCGGATCAGGATTGAGCGGTCGAAGAGTACATCCAGTTCCACGGAGCCGGGCATCTTGCTGCGAAAGCCGGGCAGCAGATTCTTGACGCTGTCCACCACTTCGATGGTGTTGGTGCCGGGCTGTCGCTGGACCGCCAGAATGATGCCTCTGGTGCCGTTGTACCAGCCGGCGCGTTTCGTGTCTTCAACGGTATCCAAGACCGTGCCGAGGTCCTCCAGCCGCACCGGGGCGCCGTCCCGGTACGCTACCACCATCCGGCGGTATTCGGCAGCCCTGAATAACTGTCCGTTCGTTTCAATGGTGAACGCATGGCTTGTGCCGTCAAGCGTGCCGGTGGGCAGATTGACGTTCGCTGCGTCAATGGACGCCGCCACTTCATCAATACCGATCTGACGAGAGGCGAGTGCCTTCGGATCAAGCTGTGCGCGAACGGCATATTTCTGTGAACCGTACACGTTGACCTGTGCTACGCCGCTGATGGTTGAAACCCGTCGCGCAATGAGGGTCTGGGCGTATTCGTCAACAGCGGAGAGCGGCAGGGTGGGGGAGCTGAGTGCAAGATAGAGAACCGGTTGATCGGCCGGGTTTACCTTGCGGAAGGATGGTGGTGTTTTTATGTCCTTCGGCAGGGAGCGGGTCGCAAGAGAGATTGCTGCCTGTACATCCTGAGCGGCGGCATCAATATCGCGGTCAAGAGTAAACTGCAGGGTAATGCGGGTTGTTCCGACGCCGTTGCTGGAGGTCATTGAGTCAACGCCGGGAATGGTTGAAAGCTGGTTCTCCAGCGGTGTTGCAACCGCCGAAGCCATGGTGTCGGGGTTGGCTCCCGGCAGGTTTGCATTAACCTGGATGGTGGGAAAATCGACATTGGGGAGGTCATTTACCGGCAGCAGTCGATAGGATACCACCCCGAAAATAAAGATGGCGATCATGACCAGTGACGTCATGATCGGTCTGCGAATGAAGAGAGCAGCGATGTTCACTTCTGTGCGCCTGCCTGCGGCTGTTTTCCCTTCGTTTCAACTGTCGCCCCGGGGGTCAATCGCAACTGGCCATCGGTTACCACGATTTCACCGGCCGCAAGCCCTTTTCCGACGACGGTATCCGCACCGGATGCAATTAAAGACGCAATCTGTCGCACCTCAACCCCGTTGTCCGGTTTCACCACATACACAAACTCCCCCTGCTGGCTGGTCTGAATGGCCGCAGTCGGGACAACAACGGCATTCTTTCGATTCCCCAGCGTCACGACTACGTCGGTAAACTGACCCGGCCAGAGCTTTCGCTTCGTGTTGGCAAAAACTCCCTTGAGTTTGATGGTGCCGGTCGTCGGATTCACTGCGTTGTCAAGAAAGCTGAGTGTTCCAGCTTCGGTTGCGCCGGGTTCGTTCGGGATAATAGCCTCAATCTTCAGCTCGTTACCGGCCATGGCACGCTTGATTTCAGCCAGTCGTTTTTCCGGGAGAGAAAAGGTAACGTAAATCGGTGTAAGCTGGTTAACCGTTACAATAGGCAGATCGTTTGCCTTCACCAGATTGCCCGGCTGCAGTGCAATGGTGCCGGTTCGCCCGGAAATCGGTGAACGTATGGAACAGTAGTCGAGCTGGATTCGGGCATTTTTTATGGCAGCCCGATCAGCAACGATTGTCGCGTCGAGTGATTTTGAATTCGATTGCAGCTGCTCATACTGGTCGCGGGTTACAATGCCTTCCTTCAGCAACCCTTCATAGCGAAGCGCCTGCCCCCGGGCAAATGCGGCCTGGGCCTGATCTTTGGCGAGGGCAGCTTCATATTGGCTCAGCGTCGCCTGGAACGGCTCGGGGCTGATGCTGATCAGCAGGGCACCTTTTACGACATCACTTCCTTCCGCAAAGTGAATCCGGGCTATCTGTCCGTCTACCTGCGACTTGATGGCGACACTGGTGTACGCCTCAACAGAGCCGATTGCCGTAAGCTGGTTCGGCATGTTTTTCTGCAGTGCCGGCGTCATTGTAACCGGCACCGGCGGTTTTGTTTTTGGTGCGCTTTTTTGGGGTGTACAGGAGATACAGAGGAAGAGTGCGAGGAAAATGAACGGAATTTCTGACGGTTGCTTCATGGTGTATTATTCTCCACCTCTGACGGACTTGTGGCACTACGGTAAAAAATCCCTTGTCATAACAATCTGGGTGCCGCCTTTTCCGTCTGCCTTCAGGATACAGAGTGCGTTATGTGCCGGCATTGGAACGGGTGGCGTAAGCGACCGCCCTGTTTTCTCGTATGCCAGGTTCAGGGCCTTGATAACTTCCACATCAGCGATACATTCATCGTTTTTCTTCGAAGAGATGAACCAGTCTCCGCTTTCCTTCCGTATGAGCTTTCTTTCCGGAAGGCCATTTCTCAGCTTGTTCAAGCGTTCGAGTACCGGTGCGCCATGTGAAGATGCATTGTCAGTACTGACTACGGCTTCGTGACCTGCCATGGGATTTGACTGGGCCTGCTCCTGAGGAACAGGCTTTTCGAGTGCTTTTGCGAGGTTTGAATCATACTGCGCCATTTTTTTGTTGAGACTTGTCATCTGTGCCAGAACGGCTGAACCGGCAGCATTTTGGAGCCGCCGGGTGTTAAGCAGAGAAACAAACGTGTAGATCTGTACAACTGCCAGCCCGGCAATGAGGGACACGGCG
>JAQTXD010000166.1 GCA_028688955.1 Desulfuromonadaceae bacterium | reverse complement strand
CCGTTACTGGGATGTAAGCCCCCGCGGCAGCAACAGCCGCATGAATGTCACCTATGCCATGGGAAAATCTGTCAACCCGGTGTACGGACGTGTGGCAAGCGACATAGCCGGCAAAGCATCCGTCATGGCATCTGTTTCCCGCTTCGGCTTCAACCAGAAGCTGCTGCCGGACACACCGGCAAAGCCGAGTCAGGCAGGGGAACCGGCAGACGACCATAAATTGATGCTGATGGGGGCGGGACTGGACCATGACGTCAAGATCTCACCGCTGCACGCGGCGGTAATTATGTCGGCAATCGCCAACGGCGGAAAAATGATGGTTCCAGGGCTTACCAGTGCTATTATTGATGCTAAAGGGGCCGAGAAAGAAATTTTTGTCCCGCGCGAACTGCGGCAGCTGGTCACGCCAGAGACATCGACATCATTGACCCAGATGCTTTCCAGTACCGTCCTGACCGGAACCTCGCGCAAAGCATTTCATGACCGCCGCGGCCGACCGTTGATTAACGTCTCAATAGCAGCTAAAACAGGATCTATCGACGGGACAGACCCAAAAGGTCACTATTCATGGTTTGCAGCATTTGCGCCGATCCAGAATCCCCGGATTGCACTGGTTGCCCTGGTAATAAATCCGGATATATGGCGGATAAAGGCGTCTCAGGTTGGTGCAGAGGCTCTGTACGAGTTTTTCAGGTGACAGGGTGAGTCGCGTATCTCTTTAAACGCAGCTCCCCATTAATCATTTCACCATAGGTAAACTGTTCCATCCAGTCACCTAAAGACAGAACTGCGAGGGGGGGGGCAGTGAGCTCTTCACGCAGAGCAAGATGGAAATGGCCGGTAACCAGGCCGTCATACCCCTTTTTCTGGAGAGAGCGCGCAAAATCGAGGATTATCCGGCGATAGTCCCAACGCGCTGAGTTCACTCCATAACCGGCCTGACTCCGCTTCTGCAGGCGTTCCCTGATTTTCTGTGCCCATAACGGGGGGAAACGCCTCACAGCGGCTGCAACCAAACGGGTACGCAGCAGAAATCGCAGCAGGCGGTAGAGTCGATCATTATTGTTGATCTGGTCGCCATGACACAGGTAGAGTCTCTTCCCCTGTACGAATTCGGTGGAGGGCCCAGTATGAATCCTGGCCTTTAACCGCTGCGAAAAAACTGCACCCAGGTGGAAATCGTGGTTCCCCTCGAAATAGACGAGGTTACAGCCACGGTGCACCAACCGTTCCAAGACATCAATTACGGCGTCGTACTCTGTAAACGGCTGTGACGGGAACCCGAGCCAAAAGTCGAACAGGTCGCCTAGAATATAGAGGGTATCCAGCTCTCCCTCCAGTTCACTGAGAAAGCGGAGCAACAGGCGGTAGTTATTGTCGCCAGGTGACACAAGATGGGCATCAGCTATAAAGATGGTTCGCATAGCGCGGATTGTGCTTCGATCAACAGCAAAAAGTCAACAAGAAGAAAAGAGGAGAAACTCGATGGCAATGATTCAGAGCGTTGAGATATCGTGGGAAGATCTGCTCGGAGCATTTACCAGTGGGCAGCTTGACAAAACATATTATCTGGACCGGCTGACCGGTGAAATATTCACTGTCCCCTCAACATCCGACAGCAGCGAAGTCCGGCAACAGCTCCAGAACAATGGCGAGCGCTTCCTGGAAATACCACCGTTTGACTATCGCAGCGAGCGACAGATTGTGACAGAGTTTGTTGCACAGATATCTGACCCTGAATTAAAAACCATGCTGCGTACCTCGCTGGCAGGAAAAAAACCGTTTGGGAAGATAGAGGACATCCTCTCGTTCTACCCGCAGGAAGAAGAGCGTTTTACGCTGTTAAAAGATCGTTTTCTATCCAATCGACTTAAAACATGGATGGAAGAAAATAACCTGTTCACGACCGACACGGTTCTACAAGGTGTGAAGCACGCCTAGGAGAAGAGATGGAGCACGTTCACCACGCTCATGTACCGCGCGGCGATTATGGCAAATTCATCGCCGCGATACTGATTTTCTGCCTGCTGGCCGCAGCCGGCTACGCATTGCAGCATACCATTTCATGTTTTCTGCTTTCCTGGGTCATCGCCTACCTTCTTGATCCCCTGCTCGTGAGCGCCGAACGACGCGGCCTGAAGAGGATCTACGCCATGGGGCTCCTGTATATACTCCTGGGGATTCTTACCATTTTCTTCCTCACGTTCATTGTCCCTGCCCTCACGATCAGCTGGAACATTTTCGTCCTTGACCTCCCCACCTACATTCAGCAGATCAAACAGGTTGCCCTGGAGTGGAAAGGGCGTCTGCCTGACCGCTACGGCTCCGAGGAAATACAGTGGCTGATAGACAAGGTCGCCGGGAATGTTGATAAAGCAGCTGAAAAGGCCGGCTCACTCGCCTATAGCTTTGGGACCAGCATCTTCTTCAACGTCTTCAACATCGCACTCTCACCGATCCTGGTTTTCTTTATGCTCTACTACAAGCAGACCGTTATAGAAACGCTCATTTCATGGTTGCCCGAAGACCGCCGCACTCAGACCATAGATATTGCCAATGAGGTCAACAACAGTATCGGCGGGTATCTGCGCGGCCAGGTGATGGTTTCCATCATAGTCGCACTATTCTCCACCATCGCTCTTTTTTTCCTCGGAATCCCCCACCCGATCTTCTGCGGAGCTTTTGCCGGAGCCGCGTCCATACTGCCATTCATTGGCGTCATCATCGCTACTCTGCCGGCCATCTTCTTTGCCTGGTTTAAATTCCAGTCAGTGACGATGCTGTGGCAGACCACATTTGCATTCGGAATTATCTACTTCGTAGAAGGGTATGTCATCAAGCCACTGGTGTTCAAGGAAGCGATGAATCTGAACCCGCTGGTAACCATCATCATGGTCATGGCTTTTGGCGAAATTCTCGGTTTCTGGGGGATCCTGCTGGCGTTGCCTATCGCATCAGCCATCAAAATAACCTGGGAACATTTTCTGCGCGGAGATTTTAAAAAGAGGTAACGAACAGTGGGTATAGAAACCTTTTCACCCTCAGCCCCCATGACAACTTCCACCGTATCAATAACCGGCATGTCCTGTGCGAACTGCGCTGCGCGAATTGAAAAAGATCTGGCTGGCCGGAAGGGGGTACAGAGTGCCGTCGTTAATTTCGCCTTGGCAGAGCTGACCGTCACCCACGCCCCTGCGATCATCTCGAAAGCTCAGATCACCTCGTTAGTCGAAGCACTCGGCTACGGCGTCATACACCAGGAAGCTGACGGAGAACTGACCTTTGGCGTAGAGGGACTGCACTGCGCCTCCTGCGTCAACACCCTTGAAAAGAAACTGCTTGAACACCCTGCCGTTTCGACCGCCATCGTAAATCTGGCGGCTGAGACCGGGTTTGTCCGTTTCGATCCGCAGCAGCTTGGTTTGGCCGACATCTTCAGCATCGTACATACAGCCGGATACCGTCCGGTGGAATTGAACGTCGTTGAAACCGCACACGACGACGACCTGCGCTCTCAACGAAACTGGTTCCTCTTTTCACTGCTCGCTTCCCTGCCGATCATGCTGACGATGGGGCTGCACTCCAATCGTGCCGTAATGCAGCTCAATCTGCTGCTGGCAACGGCTGTCCAGTTCTCTGCCGGACTGATCTTCTACCGTGGGGCCTGGAGCGCCCTCAAAAACCGCAGCACCAACATGGACGTCCTGGTGGCTC
>JAQTXD010000165.1 GCA_028688955.1 Desulfuromonadaceae bacterium | reverse complement strand
AAAGAGCCTTCAGACCCGTTATTACAGAAAGCATTCTTGAAAGAGGGTGTTATTATTGCCGATGTAAGAATACCTCGGCTTGGTAAAGTCTCCGATGGTGAGCTGCGGATCGATGTCGGAAACGGAGGAATCCGTGATTTTGTCACGATTCACCTCCGCTCTGCCGACGAACAGTTCTGGACGGTGATGGCATTTCCTGCAGGCGGTAAGGTAAAGGTCTATGAGGGATACCTTGAGGATCCGCCATGAGGGGTTTTACGCTTCTTGAAGTGATGGTGTCCCTTGCTATTATGGCAGGTGTGGTCCTGACGCTGCTCGGGTCGGTTAACTACCATATAGGGATAGTTGCCAATGAACGCGATAACACGTCACTAACGCTGCTGGCCCGCACCCGGATGACAGAACTGGAGCAGGCTCCGGCCAAAGGAGAGGGGACGTTTGCCCCTTCGCACCCGGAACTGACATGGAAGGCTGATCTGCTGCCGGCTGATTTGCCCGGTCTCCAGAAGCTGGTTGTCAGGGTAAAACGCGGCAGTGACGGCAGGGAGGTGGCGCTTGTCCGGTATCTCGCGAAATAGCGGATTCACCTTGCTGGAAGTTCTGATCGCGGTCGTTTTGCTCGGCATACTCTCCACGGCTCTCTATGGCAGCTATTTTGGTGTCCTGCGTGCCAGGGAGCGTGCTGCCTCCGGGATGGAGTCACGCCGGGAATTGGGTGCCACGCTTGATCTGATTCGACGTGAAGTAGCGTCGGCTCAATTTAACCGGACCGACAAGCGCCTGCGGTTTGTGGTGGAAGATCGCGATAATTTCGGTGCCCCGTGGTCGGCTCTGGAGCTGACAACTCTGGCACCGCCAGCCGGACAGGTTCTCAGCGAATCTGGCATCATTGCCGTCACGTACCGCATGGCTGATAAGGATACAAAGCGATCCTTGACGCGCCAGGAACGCGATTTGTTTTCCGAAGAGGTCAAGATCCCCGCTTATCCGCAGATGGAGCAGGTCAGATCGTTTCTTGTGGAGTGTTATGACGGGTCAAAGTGGGTCAAAAGTTGGGATACTGCGATAAACGGGGTTCTCCCCAAGGGCGTGCGCGTGACGGTGCAGGTTGAGGAGGAGGGGAAACTTGTACCATTCTCGATGATCTCTGCTCCGCGAGTGACTGCACTGTGACCGGGCGGCTGAAAAATGAAGCGGGTTTTGCGCTGATTTTGACGTTGGTCGTAACGGCGCTTATGGTGGCGGTGGTGGTAGAGATGATCCACCAGGTGTATGTGGATACGTCGCTCAGTCGCAGTTTTCGTGACGGCCAGCAGGCGTCGATACTGGCTGAATCTGGAGCGACTGGTTGCGCAAAACTCCTGCAGATCGGGCTGTTAGGGCGCAGTTATACCGCTCTTTCTGACCCATGGGCGAAGCCAATCAAGCTGGATGACGAATCCGGTTCACTCGAAGTTACTATCATTGAGGAAAGCGGCAAAATCAACGTAAACGGCTTGGTGCAGCCGAACGGAGAATATGAACAATTCACGTTGGCTGCGCTACAACGGCTCGGAGCTCTGCTGAAATTGCCGGTAGACCCCTGGAGTGCAGTAGCAGATTGGATTGACAACGACGATCTACCGCGTTCCGGGGGTGTTGAATCACCCTATTATCGCACACTTAAACCTGTCTATAGCGCCCGTAACAATAAATTGATGATGTTGACGGAACTGTCGCTGGTCAAGGGGATTACGCCTGACCTGCTTGGCAAGCTACGGCCGTATCTCACGATATATTCAGATCAAGCCGGTTCGCCGCTGCCGACGGTTAATGTAAATACCGCTTCCAAAGAGATTCTGGCTGTGCTTGATGAACGTATCGATGCACGGATGGCTGAAAGAATCGAGGCAGAGCGCCGTTTACAGCCGTTCAAAACTACTGGGGAGCTTTCGCGGGTGCCTGGATTGGATACGGTTGCCACAGGCTTGGGGGGCAGAATAACTGTTAAAGGGAATCTATTCAGAATAATTTCCGTAGCAAAAGTCAAGGATTCTGGAAAGACGGTAGAAGCGGTGGTGCGCTTGGCAGGTGGAGCACCGGAATTTTTGTTGTGGCAGGAATACTGATAGCATGAATAATAATTCATGCAGTTAAGGGTGCAGTGTACCATGGACTATCTGATTCTACAGGCTGAAGAAAAATTGTTGACCGTTGCCCATTTCAAAATATCCAGGCGCTCAACAGAGCTGATCGGTGCCGCTACGATCGTGCTGGATGAAGGGAGAACATTGGCTGACGCCATCCGGAGTGTTGCCGAAAACATGAGCGGCTCTCCACGCGTCATCCTATGCCTTTCGCCGTCACTGTTTGCGCAGCGTGCCATCTCGCTGCCGTTTAACAATCTTCGCAAGGTGCGTGAGGTGCTGCCGGCTCATCTGCAGGGTGAAATTGCGCTGCCGGTTGAAGAGCTTGCGCTCGGGGTCCTGCCGGCCGGAGAAGGGCGGTTTCTTGCATTGTGGGCGCGTAAGAGCGATATCAGGGTGGCAATATCACAGTTCCGGGAGGCCGGAATCGAGCCGCAGATCGTCTCTTCAGTAACGTTTGCGCTGGCCAAGTTGCCGGGAGTGCCGTCTGACTGTGTGGTATGTGACGGAAATACGCTGGCGTTTTTGAACGATGGCCAGATGACCTATTTTCGTGCCTTTGAAGCGACACTGACCGCTCCACTGATAGCAGCAACGCTGTTGGCGATGGAGCTGTCAAACGGTGTGCTACCTCCGTGCATCTGTCTGACCGGGACGAGTAGAGGGCTTGCTGAAACAGATACGCTGCCGTTACCTGTAGAAGTGGCAGAACCGCCACCGGAATTGGGACACCTGTTCAAAAACGATGAAACCTTTCACCAATTGGCATGGTTTTATGCGGTGGCGCATGCAAGTTATGCCGGCACGCTCCCCGATTTTCGGCAGGGTGAACTGGCCTGGACCGCCGGGGATGCCAAGCTGCGCAAGAAGCTGCTATTGACCGGAGTACTTGTTGTGGTAGTCGTGCTGATGCTTTTTATAGGCAAAGGGCTCCATTACCGTGCCACCGCTGCCGATGTTGCCTCTTTGGACAAATCTATTGCATCAATTTACCGTGAAATTTTCCCTGCCAGAGGTAAGGCGGTCGACGAAATTTCCGAAATAAAAGGTGAGATCAGGAAAATGGCCGGCGTTGAAATCTCGGGCGGCTATCTCGATCTGATGAAAAAGCTTGCAGAAGCCAAGGAGAACAACATAAACGGGCTCTATGAAGCAGAGCTGGAAGGTCGTAGCCTGCGGATAAAAGGGGATGCCGGTTCCGCTCAGGCAGTCAATGAGTTTAAAGCGGTACTTGCTCCTCTGCTATCCGTTTCCGAATTGGGTGAAGTCAAGAGCCGTCCCGATGGCACCGTCACCTTCCGTATCACTGGAACGCTGAAGGAGGGAATAAAATGATACCTCTGGAGAGTATTCGCGACAGGTGGCAGGAGCTTGACAGCCGGACACGTCTCTGGATCGGCTACGCAGTGATTGCGCTGCTGGCTGTCGCGGTCGGGTGGTCGGCGTTGAACGGCAAGGTGCAGGCGCTTGAACAAAAACGCACCGCCCGCGAAAACGTGTTGAAGGAGCTGCTGCCGCTCAAGGTGGCGTACCTGTCAGCGCGGCAATCATCTGATCAGCTGAGCGGCCGTATGGCTATGCTGCGCCCGGACGACTCAC
>JAQTXD010000079.1 GCA_028688955.1 Desulfuromonadaceae bacterium | reverse complement strand
CAACCGCTATTCGCACAGCCCGGTCACTGGGCAGGGGGCATAGCCCGGTTAACCACTTTCTGGCAGCACAAGAACTTATGAAAAAGGATTGTTCACATGACCCAGCTTGAATACGCCCGCCGCGGCGTCATTACCGAGAAAATGCGTATTGCTGCAGCATCAGAAGGTGTTCCTCCGGAATATATCCGTGACGGCATCGCCGCAGGCACAATTATTATCTGCCATAACATTAAGCACCTGAATGGCACCCCGCTGGCTGTTGGAGCGGGATTGCGCACCAAAGTAAACGCCAATATCGGTTCTTCATCCGATGATATGAATATGGAAAACGAACTGGAAAAAGCCCGTACCGCGGTCAAATACGGGGCCGATGCCATCATGGACCTGTCAACCGGTGGACCGGTGGACGAAATCAGGAAGGCAATTATTGCGGAAACGAACGCCTGCATCGGCAGCGTACCGCTCTATCAGGCGGCTCTGGATGCGGTACGGAACAAAAACAAGGCAATCGTCGATATGACCGTTGACGATATTTTCGCCGGGATCATCAAGCACGCCGAGGACGGCGTCGATTTCATCACGGTACATTGCGGCGTAACCCGCGGCACTGTCGAGCGGATGAAGAACGAAGGGCGTTTGATGGACGTTGTCTCTCGCGGCGGGGCGTTCACTATTGAATGGATGAGCTACAACAACAAGGAAAATCCGCTGTTTGAACATTTTGACACATTGCTGGAGATCACCAAAGAATACGATATGACCTTATCGCTCGGGGATGGTTTCCGTCCCGGTTGTCTGGCCGACGCCACTGACCGTGCCCAGATCCACGAGTTGATTCTGCTTGGCGAGCTGACCCAGCGTGCCCAGGAAGCCGGCGTGCAGGTGATGATTGAAGGGCCGGGACATGTGCCGCTCAACCAGATCCAGACCAATATCCAACTGCAGAAGCGGCTCTGCCACGGCGCACCGTTTTATGTCCTCGGGCCGCTGGTAACCGACATTGCGCCGGGATATGATCATATTACCTGCGCCATTGGCGGTGCCATTGCCGCTGCTGCCGGAGCTGACTTTCTCTGCTATGTCACCCCGTCAGAGCACCTCTGCCTCCCCAATGTACAGGATGTACGCGACGGCGTTATTGCTACCCGCATCGCCGCACATGCCGCCGACATTGCCAAGGGTGTCAAAGGGGCTATGGATAAGGATATCGCCATGGCAAAATGCCGGAAAAAACTTGATTGGGATGGTCAGTTTGCCCTGGCGATGGACCCCGACAAGGCGCGTGAGTACCGGGCCAACTCGCCGGTATCGGACCACGGTGCCTGTACGATGTGTGGAGAATTCTGTGCCTACAAACTGATGGATGACGCGATGAAGAGATAAGGTCGCAACAGTATAACCGTAAAATGGGAGCCTCCTGAGTATTTCACTCAGGAGGCTCTTCTTATTTGATACGATACAAGATGAATAAGAATATATGAAAAATTAATATTAAAATTATTGACATGTTGTTTTGTTTATATTAGTTGAGGCGATGAGATTAGAATTTCCTTTTTTCCGGTGTAAACCATGATTTTTATAATTTACATAAACACGGCTGAAACACGTGGATTGCACGTCTTCCGGGCAATTAAGAACAGTATGTTATTTCAGTTGCCGTTATCCGCATTGCGCCGGATAACGGTTTTTTTGCACTTGGTACTGCCAGTCACTCGAACGAAGGGCGAAAACCCAACTTATACGTGGAGGAGAACAGAATGAGAAAACGTTACCTGGGTCTGCTGTCAATTGTTGGGCTGTTACTGTTAACAATGGTGTGGGGGTGCAGTGGTGGCGGAGGTGGCGGAGGTGGCGGAGGTGACGTTGCCAAAGCTTCAATTTCCGGCACGGTCATCTTTCCGTCTCTCAACAGCCTTGTCGCCAAGCGTGTTGGATTATCAACCCCTCCGTCGGTTACCGTGCGTAATCTTGCCGGCGCTGTCGTGGCTACTGCCACGGTAACCGGCAGCGGGACGTCTGATGATCCGTATACATATTCGGTTGCCGGTCTTGACCCTGCTGTTGACTATGTTGTCAAGGTCGTCAGTGGTGGGCAGGTTATGAAGGCGCTGGTGGATAAAAATGCTCTTTCAACTGCGGTGACGAACACTCGTAACATAGATGCTATTGCAACTACGGCAGTTTTACTGGCGGAAAAGAAGCTTAGTGTAACACCGGGAACAATTGGCGAGAGTTCAAACAGCGCCGTTACAACTGCTGCCATCAATAATCTGCAGCCGATGGCCCTTGAAAGCAGCATCAAGGGGGCGGTAAATACGGTTTTGTATGCATCGGCTAATGCCACTCCGGCAAATATTGAACTGGTCAACCTTGCCTATGTCGTTGCTGCACTGGTTAATACGGGCGTCAGTCCGACCCAGTTCTTCAGCGCATCAAATACAACTCCGGTGACCGCCATCCAATATGATACTACAGCGACGCCGTTGGCAGCAGCTCCCGTTACTCCTACCACCGCACAGAGTACACTTGCCACCACGGCAAGCAGCTACACTCCACCCCCAGTCAATTCAGTTTCCTATGCATCGGATGTATATGACTTCACAAACTCAACCGTGGCTCCATTAAGTGGTGTTTCTGTGACCACAATCGGCCTTTCACCGGTGATTACCACTACGACCGATGCCAACGGTGTGTTTGTACTGGCCGGTATCCCCCAAAGCACGTCATTCTCCGTTAAGATGAGCAAGCCTGGCTTTGCCGATGCGTATTCCAACACCTTCTCACTGACGACAAACCAGGTCATATCGGGTCGACCATATGCGCTCTATCCACCCAGCAACCTGACCGGGTGGGGAAATTCAACAGGTAATGGTGTAATCAAAAGCCGGGTTGTTGCAGCCACTGATCTTGTGAGCGGGTATATTGGCGGGGCAGTCGTTACCGCTACTGACAAGTCCGGTGGGACCGCTTATCCGGTCAAGTACATTGACAATGCCACAGGCAATATCTCCAGTACGTTGACCGCCACAGATGACGCCAATGGTCAGTACGTTGTTGTCAATGTCCCGGCTGGTCATGTTGTGGATGTTACTGCCAGTAAATCGGGCTATACCTTTACCACCAGGACGTTTACAGTTCATGCGGATGGTGTCAGCCAGGCAAGGGTTGTGGGTACATCCATTGTTGATTATTCAAAAGTAGCAGGCACCTATAACGGTACTTTTACAGCATCAGATGGCCCTGGTGGGACGTTTTCCATGACAGTTGATTTGAACGGAAAACTGACTGCAAGCACCTCTTCAGGGACAACAGCTGCGGGTAATGTCACGTATGTTTCTGCGAGCCTGTTTGCCTTTTCAGCAACATCGTCGACGGGCTCAACCTGGACCGGACATATATCAACAACAAAAATACTGGATGGAACATGGTCCAATCCAGACGGTTCATCCGGCACATTAACAAATACATCAGCCAAGTTTACCGCTCCTATGTTCAGCGGGAAAACTTATTCGTTTGTAATCAGCGATGGACGTAGTGGAACCGTGACAATTAATTCGGACGGAACTGCCAACGCTACGACAACCAATGGAAACTCTACTTCATCCTGGGTTATTAATTCATCCGGCCAATTGAAAATAACACACAGTGACAACACGTATGACTTACTGACTCTTACAAGCAGTTCTGCTACTACTATTACAGCAATTGATCAATGGGTGAACCCTGCACTTCCCAGTGATAACTGGACAGGTACGATAACATTAACGCTTGGAGGATCTGCACCACCATCCGGGTTTACTTCAGCAATGATCAGTGGGAAAACATATTCGTTCGTAGACAGCAGTGGTTTTAGTGGAACAGTTACATTTAATTCAGACGGGACCGCCAACGCTACGACGACCAGTGGAACTTCTACTCCATCCTGGGTTATTAACTCATCCGGCCAATTGAAAATAACACACAGTGACAACACGTATGACGTACTGACTATTACAAGCAGTTCTGCGACTGTAATTACCGCAATTGATCAATATGTAGACCCTGCACTTCCCAGTGATAACTGGACAGGTACGATGACATTAACTCTGATGTAAGTTGGACTAAGTGAACACAATTCCTGTAATACGTTTAGAGATGTAGGATGTATTAAGTGGAATTCAAAATGTCAGTACACTGAAGAATTCGAGCATGAAACAGATATGATGGCTTTATAGATCCGGTTTGAGTTTGTCGGATGTGGGGCTACGGGTGAATGCCCCGCATCCGACCTTTGATAGCAGGGTATATCGCAGTAAGAATCAAAAGCTGACGTTTCCAACGGTAGTCGATAGAAAAAATAGTGCCTTGGTGGAGTGAAGGATCAAGTTCTATTTGTTCTATTGGCTACACCATGACATCCATCTTTGGTACATTCATTAATAATAACATTAACTTCCATATTCACCTGTGTTATGTCGCCAGGAAATGATACGGCAACATAGGTGCGCGATAATCCCCTGCACTTGCCGGATTTTTCGTTATACCCCTGCACCAGTACATTGAGTTCTTTGCCGATGCAGCGCTCCAAAAAGTATGTTTTTTTTGCTGCGGCAATACTGCGTAGTCGGGCTGCCCGCTCGGTAATTACATGTGCCGGAAGGTGCCCCGGCATATCAGCTGCCTTCGTGCCGGGGCGGCGGGAATAGGGGAATACGTGCAGGTCGGAGAATGGCAGTTCTTCAAGCAGACGAACGGTTTCTTCAAACTCCTCCTCTGTCTCACCCGGAAATCCGGCTATCACGTCGGCACCGATGAAGGCGTCCGGCATGGCTGCAGAAATTTTCCCGATCAGCTTCCGGAAAAAGTCAGCTGTATAGTGTCTTCCCATACGCTTCAGCACGGAATCACTGCCGCTCTGCAATGGCAGGTGGAGATGCGGACAGATCATCTCTGATGTGGCCATAAGTTCCAGCAACTCTTCACTGACTTCATTCGGCTCAACCGAGCCGATGCGGAGTCGCGGCACGATTGCTTCAGCGTCAATCCGACGGACGAGTGACGTCAGCGAGGTCGGCGACGGAAGCTCAAGTCCGTAGGCACCCAGGTGGATGCCGGTCAGGACGATCTCTTTGAAGCCGTTGGCGGCAAGATCCCGTATGCCCTGGAGTATATCTTCGGTAGTGACACTGCGGCTGCGGCCACGGGCATAGGGAACGATACAATAGGAACAGAAGGAGTTGCAGCCGTTCTGGATTTGCAGAAAGGCGCGGGTATGTTCGGCAAAGCTGGTTAGCTTGAGTTGTTCTGCTCGACTGATAGCAGCGATATCGGAAACGGAGTTCGGTGACGACTCCAGAAGCGTGGCGATGTCCTGTTTTTCCTGATTACCGAGGATACAGTCAAGTTCGGGCATCTTTTCCAGATCCCCCGGAGCTACCTGGGCATAACAGCCGGTTGCGATAATGCGGGAATCAGGATTCATGCGGCGGGCGCGGCGGATAAGACGGCGCGTTTCCGCGTCGGTCCGGGCGGTAACCGTGCAGGAGTTGATAATATAAATGTCGGACGGTTCCGTAAAGGGGACAATTTGGTACCCGGCGGCTTGTAATTGTTCCGTCATGGCGGCCGATTCAAACTGATTGGTTTTACATCCCAGTGTACTGATTGCTACCCGTTTCATAGTATGTTCAGATCCTTTTCAAGTTTTGCCAGTGTTTTGCTGACATAAATGACGACGACCAGTGCAGCCGACCAGGTGACGCTGAATATTCCCCACCAGATGCCGATAAGCCCCAATCCCAGGACGGCAGTGAGCAGGTGGAAGACGACGACGGGGCCGGCAATCTGGCGATACAATCCGACGATAAGGCCAAACAGCGGCATTTTGACCCCCTGCATTGCAGAAACACAGATGTAGAGAAGGACATAAGCCGGCAGTACACAGGCCTCTACCGTGAGAAAGCCGACGCCAATGTTTATGACAGCGTGGTCATTCGTAAATAACCCCAGTAATTCCCGACTGAAAACAAGTGCCGCGACCGTACCGCTTGCCGCAAAGAGCACACCGTAGCGGAGCGAAACCTGTACAGTCTCACGGATGCGATCTATACGCTCTGCTCCGTAATTCTGTGCTGTCAGGGCCAGGGTAGAGATGTTCAAGCCCATTATCGGCAGCAGGGCGATCTGTTCAATGCGCGTACCAATCCCGTAGGCTGCTACGGCCTGCTCCCCAAAGTGCCCCACGTACCAGGTGATGATGAAAATACCGAGCGAGACGGTGGTCATGTTCATTGTCGCCGGAAGTCCCTGCCTGAACAGCTCCCGATAATACCTCCAACGGGGTTGAAGGTCTGCAAAATGAAGGGATGGCATGCTGCCGGTTCTTGACAGTTGCCTGAAAAGGTACATGACACCGATGCATTGAATCAAAACCGTCGCGAGTGCAATGCCCGCCAGTCCGAGCCGTGGAAATCCGGCCCAGCCGTACATAAACCACGGGTCAAGTAACAGGTTGAGGAAAAAACCGCCGATCAGAAAATTGCGGTATGCGCGGGTGTTGCCATGTGAGTTGAGAATGGCATTCATGACAAAGTTCAGGAGAAAAAACGTACTGCCGGTGAAAATGACATTCATGTAACTCAATGCATGGGACAGGTATTCGCCGCGGGCCCCCATCAGCATGAAAATCTTTGGGGCCAGCAGCAGTCCTGCAGCGGTGAGGAAGAGCGCATGACACAGGGCGAATGAAAGTGACTGGGACACGTACATCCGGGCTTCATCATGGTCTTTACGCCCAAGGGCGTTGCCGATCATCGTGGTCGTGCCGATGGAAACCCCGCTGCCGATCGTCAGAATCAGAAAAAAAACCGGGAATGAAAGTGACATCGCAGCCAGAGCACTGGTCGAGAGCTGCCCCCCGTACCACGTATCTACGACATTGAACATTGTGTTAAAGAAAAAGCCGGTTCCGGCAGGTATGGCGAGGCGTCGGATGAGTCGGGGAATTGGTGCGGAAGTCAGGTCAGAAGTCATCGGGACAGGGTAAGTGGTCGTGGGGCACCGGTCAAGAAAAAATAATCTATCCCGAATGTTTCCCAACAATGGGCAGGTTGCTTAAAATCACCCTTCATGTTGCATTTAGTTGAAAAATCCGTAAAAAACAGCTAAAACGGAACGCAATTTTATGTATCAGGATTTTGCAGCACTCGTTTATCACATTCGGGAGGAACTCATGAGCTTAATCACGCTGTACGATACAACCCTGCGAGATGGAACCCAGGCCGAAGACATCTCTTTTCTTGTTGAGGACAAAATTCGCATTGCTCACAGACTGGATGAATTGGGCATTCACTATATTGAGGGAGGTTGGCCGGGTAGTAATCCCAAAGACGTCTCCTTCTTTAAAGATATCAAAAAGGAGAAGCTGACACAGGCCAAAATTGCGGCATTCGGTTCTACCCGTCGTGCCAAGGTGACCCCGGATAAGGACAGCAATATTATTACACTGATCAAGGCTGAGCCGGATGCGATTACAATATTCGGGAAAAGCTGGGACTTTCAGGTGCATGAGGCACTGCGTATCTCTCTGGAGGAGAACCTGGAGCTGATTTTTGATTCTCTGGAATATCTTAAAAAACATGTTTCAGAAGTGTTTTATGATGCTGAGCATTTCTTTGACGGCTACAAGGCCAACCCCGAGTACGCCATAAAAACCCTTCAGGCTGCTGAAAATGCCAGTGTTGACTGCATCATCCTCTGTGACACGAATGGCGGAACCATGCCGTACGAGATAGTTGAAATCATAAAATCTGTTCAGAAACATGTCAAAACGCCGCTCGGCATTCACGCCCACAACGATGGTGAGTGTGCGGTTGCCAACTCTATGATTGCGGTTGCTCAGGGAATCGTCCATGTTCAGGGTACAATCAACGGTTTCGGCGAACGGTGCGGTAACGCCAATCTCTGCTCGATCATACCGGGATTGAAGGTTAAAATGAAGAAAGAGTGCATCACCGACGATCAGATGCGCCATCTACGTGATGTTTCCCGATATGTGTATGAGCTGGCTAATATCTCACCGAATAAACATCAGGCGTATGTCGGAAATTCAGCATTTGCCCATAAGGGTGGGGTGCATGTCAGCGCAATCCAGCGCCACCCCGAAACATATGAACATATGCGTCCGGAGCTTGTTGGCAACTGTACGCGCGTACTTATTTCCGACCTGTCTGGTCGATCAAATATTCTGGCAAAAGCTGAAGAGTTTAATATCAATCTGGACAGCAAAGATCCCGTTACTCTGGAGATACTTGATAATATCAAGGATATGGAAAATCGGGGCTATCAGTTTGAGGGAGCGGAAGCATCGTTCGAACTGTTGATGAAAAAGGCTCTCGGTTCTCATATTAAATATTTTACGGTGCTCGGATTCAGAGTTATTGACGAAAAGCGTGGTGAAGATCAACGACCGGTTGCCGAAGCAACGATCATGGTCAAGGTCGGCGGGAAAATCGAGCATACTGCTGCAGAAGGGAATGGTCCGGTAAATGCCCTTGATAATGCGATACGTAAGGCACTGGAAAAATTCTATCCCAAATTGAAAGAAGTAAAATTACTGGATTACAAGGTTCGTGTACTCCCAGCCGGTCAGGGTACCGCTTCTTCAACACGTGTGCTTATTGAGTCCGGTGACAAGCATAGCCGGTGGGGCACCGTCGGGGTCTCGGATAATATCATTGATGCGTCCTACCAGGCACTGATTGACAGTATCGACTATAAGCTGCACAAAGCGGAGGAGTAAGCTGGAAGCCGAGACCATGCGTCGGGCTGTAATTGTTATATGTGCGGCGCTGCTCTGTGTGCCGGTGGTACTGAAAAGCCGTACGAATCAGGAAGTCCCTGATCGTGCGGCTTTTCGCACTTTTTCAAGTGGCAGAATTATGGTCAAGGTGAGCGGAGATGTTCTTCACGCGGGCGTATATGATATTTCAGCCAATTCATTGGCGGATACCGTCATAAAATTGGCTATTCCGGCAAACCCTTTAAAATCATATAAATATACCCCTTCTGCGCTCCTCCCGCTGCAAAATGGTGCGGCTGTACAGCTGTCTGCTCAGCCTGATGGCTCACAGGTGATCACTATCGGGGAGATGACCGCTTCTGAACGACTCGTTTTGAACATTCCACTTGATATTTCAGTGATGAGTGAAGCTGATTTTGATCGATTGCCCGGTATCGGGCCCGCTTTGGCTCGTCGTATCATCGAATATCGTCAAAATAATGGCGGAATTTTGCGTGTTGAGGACCTGCTCAAGGTGGATGGTATTGGTGAAAAGAAGTGTAAGATGCTTCTGGGCTATTTTCAACATGCTGTAAATAAAAGATAATTTTTATTTTATTGGTCGGTTAAAGATAATTTATCATATTGGCATATAAGATGTAATAACCTTCGAGTCTCTATTCAATACTGGTAGCCGGGGGGGAATATATGCATTGTCCACGTTGCAAAGGCCGCATGTTCACTGAGAAGTTTTATGATTTTGTCCGTTCCTTTGATGCCTGGAAATGCACCTGTTGTGGAGAACTGCTCGATTCGACCATTGTTGCCAATCGCGCCAGAAATAATAATTTACATCTTGGCTGATTGCCCGTAATCGATTTTTACCGCACAGTTACAAGGGGACCTGCTTTCAGGTCCCCTTTTTATTTGACTCTGAATCTCTGACAGGTTAATGAACACCTCCATGTTTTGAATCTGATGGGGTTGAGGAGTGTGTGAAAATGAGGAATGATGGTCGCAATGCCACAGCATTACGTGCAATTAAAATTACCCGTAATTTTACCAAGCATGCCGAGGGTTCTGTCCTGATTGAATTCGGTGATACCAAAGTTCTCTGTACGGCGTCTGTGGAGGAATCTGTGCCTCCTTTCCTGCGGGGGAAGGGAACCGGTTGGGTCACCGCCGAATATGCCATGCTGCCGCGTGCCACCCATACCCGTTCTCCGCGTGAAGCGGCAAAAGGGAAGCAGACCGGGCGCACGCTTGAAATTCAACGCCTGATCGGCCGCTCTCTGCGGGCGGTGACCGACCTGGGGAAGCTTGGTGAGCGATCCGTGTATATAGACTGCGATGTACTTCAGGCGGATGGGGGGACACGTACCGCCTCCATTACCGGTGCCTATGTTGCCCTCGTAGATGCATTAACAACGTTGAAAACAAAGGGACTGCTGGCCGATATTCCGATCAAGGAGGCCGTAGCGGCTGTCAGTGTCGGCATTGTCGGTGGTGAAGCCTTGCTGGACCTTAATTATGTCGAAGATTCCTCCGCAGAAGTGGACATGAATTTTGTCATAACAGCAAGCGGCCGTTTTGTTGAAGTGCAGGGGACTGCTGAGGCCGAACCATTTACGAGTATAGAAATGGACGCGATGCGTGATATTGCCATTGCCGGGGTTCATCGTCTCTTCGCCTGTCAGCGGGAGGCGCTTGTCGGATGAAACAGCTGGTTGTGGCGACGCGTAATAAAGGTAAAATGGTCGAAATCACGGCGTTGCTGGCTGGGTTGGTGGATCAGGTCAGCAGTGCTGCCGATTTTGTTGATTTTCCGGAAACAGTTGAGGATGGAGCGACCTTCGAGGAAAATGCCCTCAAAAAGGCCCGTGAGGCATCGGCTTTTTCCGGTTTTCCGGCGCTTGCCGATGATTCCGGTCTTGTCGTTGATGCCTTGAATGGACGCCCCGGAGTTTTTTCTGCCCGCTTTGCCGGTGAGGGTGCCGATGACGCTGCTAATAATACCCGGCTTCTGGACGAGTGCCGGTCTGTTCCTGATGCTGATCGTCAGGCGGCGTTTGTCTGTGTATTGGCATTTGTAACTCCGGAAGGTGTTGAGCGGCTTTTTAGCGGCAGAGTTGCCGGTCGTATTCTTGCCGCACCGCGAGGAGAGGGGGGCTTCGGATATGACCCTCTTTTTCTCGTGGATGGTTTCGGGCGGAGCATGGCAGAGTTGACCCTGACGGAAAAAAACAGCGTTAGCCATCGGGCCCGCGCATTTAAGGCGTTCCGCACGTATTTGGAAACGATTGCATAAAAGGACACTGAACTTTGAAGAAAAATAAAGATTTTGAACATGTGAAGAGTAAAGATGCCCGGCAACCGGGCCACAAACCGGTTCGCGGCACAACAGATGCTGTGGCAGCGGCAAAACCTGCGAAACCGTTTGTGCCTTTAACCAAAAAGAGCGTGCTGGAGCTGCGCATCGCTTCTCTGGACGAAGACGGGTATGGGACCGCTCGTAATGAGGATGGGATGACATTGAAAGTTGCCGGCGCATTGCCGGGAGATGTCGTGCTGGCCGGCATTGATCATGTCGCCGGCGGTACCGCTTTTTGTCATGTAAAGAGACTGCAGCAGCCATCCCAGCTCCGGAGCAGCAATCCCCCCTGCCGTGAAAGCTCGGATTGTTTCGGCTGTCCTCTTATTCCCATGAAATATTCTGAACAGAAGAAGTGGAAACGGGGCATGATTCTGGCCGAGATGGCAAAATATCCCGTTTTGTCAGAAGTAGTGGTGCACCCGCTGCAGTCTCCGGAAAATCTGATCCATTATCGTACGACGGCAAAACTGACGGTGGCAGGAAAGTTTTCCGAGCCGTTTATCGGTATCTATCGACGTGCCAGTCACGATGTCTACGATCTTGAACAGTGTCCGATCCATCATCCGCTTATTGACAAGGTGGTTGAAGCCGTCAGGAAAGGAATCAAGAAAGGGAAAGTTCAGGTATACAACCCCCAGAGCAAAATGGGGTTGCTCCGCTATCTGGTCGTGCGTGTTTCGACCTATGAAAAAAAAGCCATGGTGGTGTTTGTCACGTCAAAGCGCTCGTTCAACGAGATTCACCATTTGGGACGATACGTACAGGATCTGGTCCCGGAAGTTGAAATTGTTGTCCAGAATGTCAACGCAACTGAAGGGAATGTCATTATGGGTCAGAAGGACTTCTTTCTGACGAAGAAGCTGTATCTGACAGAACGGATCGGGGATGTCTCCTTCCGGATTTCTCCACGATCATTTTTCCAAATCAATAACAGTGGTGCAAATCTGATCTACAGCAAGGTACGCGAATGGGCCGGTCTGAGCGGCTCCGAAACAGTGCTCGACCTCTATTGCGGCATCGGTGGGATCGCGCTTTTCCTCGCCGATTCAGCAAAATACGTGATCGGCGTCGAAGTTGTTGAAGAGGCCGTTGCCGATGCCACGATGAACGCCCGCATTAACGGCATTAAAAACTGCCAGTTTGAATCAGGGGATGTAGCAGAATTACTGGATGAAATGGCAGGTGATAATCTGGCTGTCGACGTGACAGTGTTAAATCCGCCGCGAAAGGGGTGCGATCAGAATGTTCTTGAACGGGTTGCCGCCCTTGGGCCAAAACAGATTTTGTATGTATCCTGTTCCCCCCAGAGTCTGGCGCGGGATCTCGACATTTTGAGCAGGCTGGGATATCTCTGCCGTGAAATTCAGCCGGTTGACATGTTTCCCCAGACAGTGCATGTGGAGAATGTGGCACGGCTTGAAAAACAGTAAATTAAAACAGTAAAATCAGCTTGACATATAAGGTGCAACTTGCTATTACTCTCCAGCTTTTTGATGTAGGCGCGTAGCTCAGCGGGAGAGCGCTACCCTGACACGGTAGAGGTCGGCGGTTCGACACCGCCCGCGCCTACCATTAATAAGGCGGATCTGAAGCGAGCAGGATGCAGGCATCGATGTATCGATGCCTTTTCTGTTTGGCTTCTAAAGGAAATTTTATGGCAATGATAACTATATCACTTCCGGACAATTCATCTCGTGAGCTTGAAGAGGGTGCTACTGTCTCTGATCTGGCGACCTCGATCGGTGCAGGTCTTGCGAAGGCCGCACTGGCAGGCAAGATCAATGGTGTACTGGTTGACCTCTCTTCACGGTTGACTGATGGTGACACCGTTGCAATCATCACGGAAAAAAGTCCTGAAGCACTTGAAATAATTCGTCATTCAACTTCTCACCTGATGGCCCAGGCTGTTAAAGAACTCTTTCCCGAGGCCAAGGTTACAATCGGGCCTGCCATAGAAACCGGCTTCTATTACGATTTTGATGTTGAAAAACCGTTTACTCCCGATGACCTGGAGCGTATCGAGGTAAAGATGCAGCAACTGGCGTCTGCCGATCAGAAAATTGAGCGGCGTGAATATTCCAGTGCTGATGCGATCGCAATGTTCGAGGCGATGGGTGAGCCGTACAAAACGGAATTGATCAATGATCTGGATGTGGATGCGGTGTCGGTCTATAGTCAGGGCACTTTTGCCGATCTCTGCCGAGGTCCGCATCTTCCGTCGACCGCACGGATCAAGGCATTTAAACTCCTCTCAATTGCAGGCGCCTATTGGCGCGGCAATGAGAAAAACCGTATGCTTCAGCGTATTTACGGGACAGCTTTTGTTGATAAAAAAGAGCTGGAAGCGTACCTGAACCGTATGGAAGAAGCAAAACGACGTGACCATCGTAAGATCGGCAGAGAGTTGGACCTTTTTTCCTTTTCGGATGAGGTTGGCGCAGGTTTCCCTATCTGGCATCCCAAGGGCGCCATGTTGCGCACCGTTCTGGAAGATTTTGAACGCAAAGAACATTTGAAGCGTGATTATGATATTGTTGTCGGGCCGCAGATTCTTAAAAGTGAACTCTGGCAGCGGTCGGGCCACTATGAGAATTACCGTGAAAATATGTATTTCACCGAGGTTGACGAGCAGAGTTACGGCATAAAGCCGATGAACTGCCTCTCGCACATGATGATTTACAAATCCCAGTTGCGGAGCTATCGCGATCTCCCGCTCCGTTTTTTCGAACTGGGTACCGTACACCGCCACGAACGGGCCGGTGTACTGCACGGACTCATGCGCGTGCGTTGCTTTACCCAGGATGATGCCCACATTCTCTGCACTCCGGATCAGCTTGATGCTGAGATCAAGGGTGTTATCTCCTTCGTAAATGACGTTATGGCCATATTCGGTTTTGAGTATGAAATGGAACTGTCGACCCGCCCGGAAAAATCCATCGGCTCCGATTCTGACTGGGAACAGGCAACGGAAGCATTGTTGTCGGCACTGAAGGATTCAGGTCGTCCCTACGAGATAAACGAGGGCGATGGCGCCTTTTACGGCCCCAAAATAGACATCAAGCTGCGCGATTGTCTTGACAGGAGATGGCAGTGTGCTACTATCCAGTGCGATTTTACCCTGCCGGAGCGCTTTGATTTAACCTATGTAGCATCTGATGGCGAACGTAAACGACCCATTATGGTACATCGCGTAATCCTCGGTTCTATTGAGCGTTTCATTGGTGTTCTGATTGAGCATTTTGCCGGTAGTTTCCCTCTCTGGATTTCTCCCGTACAGGCGATTGTCGTGACGGTGACAGACAGCCAGGTGCCGTTTGCCCAGGCGGTATATCGGCAGTTGCGAAACGCCGGTATTCGTGTTGAGTGTGATACCCGGAATGAAAAATTAAGCTTTAAAATACGTGAGGCCCAGTTACAGAAAATCCCGTACATGCTGGTTATCGGTGATAAGGAAGTTGAGCAGGGGACGGTAACTCCACGCTATCGTGACGGTAAAAATCTTTCGGCAATGACGCCGGACGAGTTCGTAGCGTTTGTTGCTCAGGAATGTAAAAACTATAAATAGAACGTAAGTCAGGCCGCAGTGAAGAATAAACTGCTGCCAGGGGGTGTCGCCATAGCAAAACCGACCGTCAATATCAATCAGGCCATCAGGGTTTCTGAAGTTCGAGTCATAGGTGCAACCGGAGAAGCGTTGGGTGTGCTCTCTCTCTCGCAGGCGCTCGAGTTGGCTGAACAGCAGCAGTTGGATCTTGTTGAAGTTTCACCGACAGCAGTCCCACCAGTCTGCAGGATAATGGACTATGGCAAGTTCAAGTACCAGCAGAGTAAAAAACTGCAGGAAGCAAAAAAGAAACAGGTTCATGTGCTGCTGAAGGAAGTGAAGCTGCGTCCTAAAACTGACAGTCATGACCTTGAATTCAAAATAAATAACGTCAAGCGGTTCCTGGAAGAAGGGAATAAAGCCAAGATCACGCTTGTGTTCCGTGGCCGTGAAATCACTCATATGGACGTAGGGCGTGCGGTTATAGAACGTGTTGCCAAAGAATTGCAGGATGTGTGCGTTGTTGAGAATCATCCCCGTGTCGAGGGACGAAACATGTACATGATTGTTGCGCCGAAACCCAAAAAATAACGTTACAGTCCCAAATAACCAAGAAGGAGTTTCTCATGCCAAAGATCAAGACAAACCGTGGAGCAGCCAAGCGCTTCAAGAAATCGGCTTCCGGTCGCATCAAGCGTGGAAGTGCATTTACCAGCCACATTCTGACCCCAAAAACCCGTAAGCGTAAGCGTAACCTGCGCGGCGGTTCAATGGTTGCAGCAGTTGACCAGAAGAATATTGCCCGCTTGATTCCCTACAAATAACATTTTTTCTCTCGATGTGAGGGAATGCATAATGCCAAGAACCATGAGGAAATTGTCTCCCCTTATGGATCTGGCCAATTCAGCAACGAAGGAGTAGTGACGTATGGCACGTGTAAAAAGAGGATTTAAAGCGAGACGCAGACGTAACAAG
>JAQTXD010000010.1 GCA_028688955.1 Desulfuromonadaceae bacterium | reverse complement strand
CCTGAACGTACCTGCTCCCGAGTCAGTCAGGTTACCGATGCCGCTGTAGCCGCCCGGCAGCAAGGTCGTCACGCTGCCGCTGTTGACGCCGCTCAGGGTGTAGGTCTGCCCGCCGCTCGTTGCTATGCTGCCCGTTCCGGCATCGGCAATCTTCTCGAACGATGTCCAGGAAACTCCGCCGCTGCTGCCGGCGTTGGCACCGCTCAGGGTGTAGGTTTTGCCGGTGCCGCTGATCGTGTCGCTGCCACCGCTCCCGGTCACGGTCGTGATGCCGCTCCAGCCCCCGCCGATGCCGGTCGTTGCACCGTTGCTCCCGGACAGGTTGAACGTTACCGGACCCGCGCTGCCCGCCGAGTAGTCCAGCGTGCCACCAACTGCCGTAATGCTGCCGCTCAGGCTGCTGCCTCCGCCGAACCTGAATGTACCTGCTCCCGAGTCAGTCAGGTTACCGATGCCGCTGTAGCCGCCCGGCAGCAAGGTCGTCACGCTGCCGCTGTTGACGCCGCTCAGGGTGTAGGTCTGCCCGCCGCTCGTTGCTATGCTGCCGGTTCCGGCATCGGCAATCTTCTCGAACGATGTCCAGGAAACTCCGCCGCTGCTGCCGGCGTTGGCACCGCTCAGGGTGTAGGTTCTGCCGGTGCCGCTGATCGTGTCGCTGCTGCCGCTCCCGGTCACGGTCGTGATGCCGCTCCAGCTCCCGCCGATGCCGCTGCCCGTCTTCCCGGTCAGGTTGACTGCGACCGGACCGGTCATTCCCGAATAGTCAAGAGTGCCGCCCGGCGCAGTAATGGTGCCGGTCAGGCTGCTCCCGTCAGTGAATCTGAATGATCCTGCTCCCGTATCAGTCAGGTTACCGATGCCGCTGTAGCCGCCCGGCAGCAAGGTCGTCACGCTGCCGCTGTTGACGCCGCTCAGGGTATAGGTCTGCCCGCCGCTCGTTGCTATGCTGCCGGTGCCGGCATCGGCAATCTTCTCGAACGATGTCCAGGAAACTCCGCCGCTGCTGCCGGCGTTGGCACCGCTCAGTGTATAGGTTTTGCCGGTGCCGCTGATCGTGTCGCTGCTGCCGCTCCCGGTCACGGTCGTGATGCCGCTCCAACTCCCGCCGATACCGGTCGTTGCACCGTTGTTCCCGGACAGGTTGAACGTCACCGGACCCGCAATCCCCGCCGAATAGTCAAGTGTACCTCCCGGCGACGTAATGGAACCGGTCAGGCTGCTGCCGCTCCTAAAATTAATCGTTCCCGCACCTGAGTCGGTCAGATTTTCGAATGACGTCCAGGAAACAGCACCGCTGTTGCCCGCATTGGTGCCGTTCAAGTTATACGTCGCTGCGGTTGATGAAATTGTGTCCGAGGCGGTGCTGCCGATCACGGTGGTGATGCCGCTCCAGCTCCCGCCGATACCGGTCGTTGCGTTGCTGCTCCCTGCAAGATTAACGGTTACCGCAGTGGAATGGCTGCCATAATTGAGTGTCCCGCCAACCGCGGAAATACCGCCGGTAACGCTCCCCCCGGTGCCGAAGTTGAATATGCCGGCGGCGGTGTCGCTCAGGTTATCCATCGAGTTCCAGAGTACGGTTCCGTTATTTCCCTTGTTCGCCGTCGTGCCGTCCAGCATGTAGGTCTGATTGGTACCGGTAAGAGTATCGCTCCCCGATCCGCCCGTCATCGTGGTAATGCCGGAAAACGTTGTAGTCGTGTTCAGGGTACCCGAGTTTGCTCCCGTCAATACCCAGGCATTGGCGCCGTCTGTCGCCGCCAGTGTATCAGTGCCGCCGCCGCCGGATATGGAACCGTTGAAGGTTGGTATCCCTGCCGCCATTGTAAAGGTATCCGCGCCCGCACGCCCTGCCAACACCTCCATTCCGGTCGCGTTCATGCCGTCGAGGGTCACGGCATTGGCACCGGTAATACTCCAGGCATTGGCCGCATTCTGACCCGTAAGCGTGTCCGTACCGGTGCCGCCGGCCAGATTGGCGATAGCACTGAAGAAGGTTGTCGTGTTAAAAGTGCCGGTATTGGTACCGGTGCTCTGCCAGACATTGGTTCCATCCGTGGCAGCAAGCGTATTACTGCCGCCTCCCCCCGTAATAGTACCTCCGAAGGTCGCCACTCCTGAACCGAACGTAAAGGAGTCCGAACCTGGACCGCCTACCAGCGCATTCATGCCGGACACACTCAAACCATTGATTGTCACGGCATTGGCGCCCGATATATTCCATGAAGTTGCCGAATTTGGCCCGGTCAACGTATCCGTGAGCGAACCGCCTGCCAGGGCGGTGATCCCGGAAAAGGTGACAGTGCCTGACGTGCCGCTCAATGCGCCGGCATCTGCCCCGGTAATATTCCACGCAGCCGTCTCGTTCGGCCCGCTGATCCTTCCGAATCCTCCCCCGTTGGCAATTGCAGTCACACCGTTGACATCATAGGTATTGGTGTGAAGGTCCAAATCAGTACCAAAATTGAGCTTGAGCGTCCCACCGCCGGAATAGGTCCCGCCCAGAGTGATTGACGTACCTGCAGTCAGATTGAGCGTATTGCCGTTCGTGGCAACCACCACGCCGGAAGCAGCATTAAGAGTACCGCTTGCGGTTACGGTAACGTTGCCGAGCGCCAGTTGTGCATCAATTGTCCCGTCCGTGATAGTGGTCGATGAGCCTGGTGTGGTGGTGGTATCAAAAAAAGTGCCACTGCCTGACGGAGCATCGCAGGTGCCGCCGGTACAGGTAAGGTTTGTCCCGAGACCGGCAGCGCCGCTCGTTATGAACACGTCATCCGGGTCGAGCAGCAGCGTTCCGGCCCGGCCATTCGGGGCGCGCAGATCAGCACTTCCCCGGTAATCAAGAAATTTTCTCCCGGATACCTCGACGGTGCCGCCGTCTCCACCCTGGATCCCACCTCTCGCGGATATTGAGCCACCAAACCTGGTCATATCATTTGACCACACAACAACAGTGCCGCCGGCACCGTTGGCAAGCGCATCGGCTTGTATCGCCGCATCCTTGTCCACATACGTCTGTGAGGCGTTTTTCTCCGGGCCGGACCCGTGAATATTTCCACCGATAAGTGTCGTGCCGCCTCCTGCCGCCCCGGACACATCGACTGATGCTCCGGAAAACAGCCCCACCTTGTCGCCGATAACCGTAACCTTACCGCCGCTTTCCCCGGCGTTTCTGCCCGATGCATCCAGGCTGCCGCTGTTGGCCGTTATCCCGTGGTCGCCGCCGTCAAGAACGATAAAACCGTTTTTTTCAACAATGGATTTCGCCTCGATAATCCCGTCGTTATTGACGATATTCTTCATGATATCGCCGGCAACTCTGGCGGTCAGCACAACCTGCCCACCATTGGCGGTGATATGACCCGAGTTGGCGACACCGAGCGCGCTTGACGTAACATCACCGTTTACCGCCACGTTGATAAGATTACCGGCATCAAAACCGAGGAGTACGGTATCGCCAGACGCAAGATGAACCGAGCCGAGGTTTGCTGCGATCGAACCGGCATTGCTCACCGATGGTGCGGCAAGAACCACGTATCCTCCGTCTGTCGCCCGGATAGTGCCCTGATTTATGATTGATGCCAGTGAATCCGCGGTAGTGGCAAAAGCATATTTGCCCGACATGAAGTTTTCATTGCTGATATTCATGGTTGACGCCAGGAAGCTGCCGGTCTGAATGGTGGCACCGGAGCCGACCAGCAGGCCATTGGGATTGATTACCCATACCTGACCGTTACCGGAGAGCTGCCCGTAGATGGTCGAAGAGTCAACTCCGGTTACCCTGTTCAGTACCACCGAACTGCTGCCCGGCTGCACGTACTTTACCGACTCATTGGCGCCGATGCTGTATCCGTTCCAGTTGATAATGGCATTGGCGGAGCTCTGATTGACCGTCATGGTTGAGGAGTTCGGCTGGGTAATTGTGGCTGATCCTGCAACAACGGCAGGATTCTGGGGCAGGGCATGGGAAGTGGTGGTTAGGAAGGCCGACAGGAGAACAAAGGCCGTCACGGCCATGCTGAACGGCGGCGTTTCCGCCCTGAGCGCATCGAACAGAACCTGCTGACTCCGCTCACTGCTTGTTCTCTTTATCTGATCCACTTTAGCTGTCCTCGCGTGGTGCTGTTTCATGAGTTTCCTCCTGAATCAGGTAACTGAAATCATATTCCCTAAAACGAAACAATCGCCTGCACATACACCTGGCTTTCGCTCACGCGAAAATCATTATAGGCACCATGTGTACTCGGCACTGCCCAGTCCAGTTTGCAGGAGAACAGAGTACCCCCATACAGCCTCACCCCGACCCCGACGCTTGAAAGTGTGGATGAGCTGTGTTCCTGGGGACGGGGTGACGTATTGCTGACACCGCCATAATCAGTGAACAGCGCTAACTTGAGCATATTGCCGAGCTTCTGCTTAAAAAGCTCTGTTTCAGGGTAAAACGGAGACGCAACCAGTTCGAGGGACGTAAAGTAACCGCTGTCCCCGCTCGTCGTGGCCGGATTGACTCCACGCACCGAGCCTTCGCCGCCAAGCTGCATTCGTTCCGCGGAGAACAGGCGGTCCGGCGAATATTGAAAATTGCCGCTTGCCATCAGGTACGTATAACCGGGCAGTTTTTGTACGCGGATCGCATCCAGCGTGAATTTATCGAAGGTGTTGCCGGCACCGGAATAGCTTGGCCCGGGATTGAGCGTCCCTTGCTTTGTCCCACCGAGAAAACCGCCAAGACCTCGTGCATAGCCAAAATTGATAAAGTTTCTTCCCTTGAACCTGTCCAGCAATTCGTACGATATTGTTGCCGTTATTTTACGAATTTCATCATTATCCTGCGTGCTCCCCAGCAAATGGTCGTACAGGGAAATGTACTCGCCGCCGGCACGCACTTTCAGGGATTGCTCGAATGTTTTCAGGAGTGGGTGGGTGGCATAGATGCCGGCAACAGTGGCGCTACCGTTGAGTTTCAGGACGGCAAGCGAGTCATTCCCCCCCACCCGGTACACGGTATTTGAATAGTAGGCGCCGATCTGAGTTCCAAACCCTCCGGCGGGGACGATATATTCTGCACGGCCGTAGGAAAGCCCCAGCGGATCTATCCTGTCAATCCCGATAATGCCGTTCAGCTTGATCATGTCGCCGCTTGTAATAGCATTACCCGCATTCAGAGATGCCGACAGGCGATTCTTCCCGGTGGATTTCACACCGAAATTGTCGTAGGAAACCGTACCGGAGAGGGGGCGTGAATCGGTTGCCGTAGCATTGATATCCGTCGTGCCGGGTTCTTTTCCGGCCGATAGCGTCGTACGAACTGATAATGAAGGATACTCGTTCAGAAGGAGCAGCGCTTTTTCCAGGGTCTCTTGCTTCAGCGACGGGTCTGTTCTGGCCGTCTCGAGGTATCGTTTGATGAATGAGGCACTGTAGTGATGATTGTCCCTCACGGTAATAGCACCAAGCGTTCCTTCAACGACCTTTATCAACACGGCGCCAAAGGCGTTTTCAATGGCATAGCCGCCCTTCTTCTTCGATATGACCGCCCCGTCGAATATGGTTTGAGACGGCACGTAGGCGTTCACGATAAGGTAGCCCCTGGCACGATATTTGGCTGTTATACTGTCGGCTACACCTTTGATTTCATCCAGAGTCATTTCTTTGCCATTGTCAAGAACGACGTCTGATAACAGCTCCGCATCGCTGATAAGCGTATTCCCTTCGAGGCGAAACCTCTTTACAAAAACTTTCGGCCCCCCCTGATGCTCCTCCACGACCGGCTTTTTCTCTTCTTGTTTCACTTCCGGAGGTTTTTGTTCCTTGAATGTATGCGTCGTTTCGTTTTTTTCAAGTTGCTGGAGAAGCCCGCCGGCCCCTTCTGCGGCAGATGCCGCGCCGCACGCCACCGACAGCGTGAGTGCCGATGCCAGAAATACACCGGTAACAACGTCTGACCGAATATGATTCATCCAAAATCCCCCGTGTATCCTGCCCCGTGAACTTGCGGGGACAGAACCGATAGCATGGTAGTGTACCTTATTTCACCATAAGTACCACTGCATGGGCCGAAATGCCATCTCCCGTACCGGTAAAGCCAAGCCCCTCTTCGGTGGTTGCCTTGACATTTACCTGCTCGACAGCCGCATCCAGTACCCCGGCAATGTTTTCACGCATGGTCTGTATATGCGGTGCCATCTTGGGACGCTGGGCGATGATCGTGGCGTCCAGATTGCCCAGCCGGTAGCCGCGTGCAGCCGCCAGTCCGGCAACATGGGCCAGCAGCTTGAGGCTGTCCGCCCCCTTGTAGGCCGGGTCGGTATCGGGGAAATGCCTGCCGATATCACCTTCACCGATTGCTCCAAGAATTCCGTCTGCGATTGCATGCAGCAGCACATCGGCATCTGAATGCCCCAGAAGCCCCTTCTCCCACGGAATATCCACTCCTCCCATGACCAGTCTTCGCCCCTCTACCAGGCGGTGAACGTCGTAGCCGTGACCTATGCGCATAGTACTGTCCCAATCAAAAGTTGTGATTCCACCGGTATTACTCCATTTCTCTGTTTCAATATACGCAAAAACCCCGATATGTGGCACGTCGGGGTCTTCATTAGCTCATAAAGTACTGCACAGGTATTTACACTTCTGCCCTCAGATTCCGTGCCATCAGCTCAATTACCGCCTGTCGGGCCGGTTTGTCTTCATGGAGGATCTGATAGGTTTTTTCGACGATCGGCATCTCAACTCCCATCCGACAGGAAAGCTGGTAGACCGATTCAGCACTCTTCACGCCTTCAGCCACCATGCGCATCTCGGCCAGTATATCCGTCAAATTCATCCCCTGACCCAGTTTGAAGCCGACTGTGCGGTTGCGGGAGAGATCGCCGGTACAGGTCAGGACCAGATCGCCCATACCCGCTAAACCTGCAAAGGTGGCACTCTGCGCCCCCATAGCACGGCCCAGCCGATCCATCTCGGCTAACCCTCTGGTGATAAGAGCAGCTCGTGCATTGTGGCCAAAGCCGAGTCCGTCACAAATTCCGGCAGCTATGGCAATAACGTTCTTTACCGCTCCACCCAGTTCAACTCCGATAACATCGCTATTCGTATATACCCGCAGACAGGGACAACTGAAAGCCGCCTGTACACGCTGTGAGGCAGCTGCCGTGCGGGAGGCTGCAACGATCAATGAGGGGAGCTCCTGAGCAACTTCTCTGGCAAATGTCGGTCCGGAAAGTGCGACATATCGTGCCAGAACCGCATCACCAAGCAGCTCACCGCAGATCTGAGAAACCGTCTGCAGGGTTCCCAGTTCAATGCCTTTGGAAGCGTTGGCTAAAATTGCGTTCGCGGCGATATGCGGAGCAAGCTGTTTAAGTACGCCGCGCATAACCTGTACCGGCGTCACCAGAAGTATGATGCTGCGCCCTCGCGTAGCTTCCTCCAGATTTCCCGTACACGCCAGCGTTGGATGCAGGTTTATGCCGGGAAGGTAGAGCGAGTTGGTGTGACAGGCAGTGATTTCCTCCACGAGTTCAGGCTCATACGCCCACAACATCGTATCATTGCCGTTTGCTGCAAGCCGTCCGGCCAATGCCGTTCCCCAACTTCCTCCACCGATAACGGCAATCCGCTCGATATCCGGCAGCGCACTATCCGTTCCGTTATTCTTCGTAATCGTCGTCATCAGTTCCCTCCTCCAGCCGCGGGTCATACCCCTCAGCCAATGTTTGCCGGGCTGCATCCACACTATCCAGAAGCAGGCGCCGGACAAACGGATGGCGACAATCCGGTAAAAAACCCCCGACAAGGCTGAGAGCAGTGGCAAGTGTCTTTTGCACCGTATTTTCGTCACATTCTATCTGCTGCAGGAAATCAGCCGTCAGCAGCAGCCGTGTTATGATCTCGGCCCGCCGTGGCACGATAAGTTCGTCGCAACAGCGTGAAATTTCTTTTTCCAGCGCATCCGAAGGTACGCTTTCAGGTCCGCCATCAGCTTCCAGAACGATGAAACGATCGGCTGCATCGTACAGCGCTGTCTCAGTAAGTACCCATCCTTCAAGGCCCGGTTCATCAAACAGGTCATTGCTGGTAGCTACATAGCCTGGAATCATTTCAACAATATTTTCCAGATGAATGAGTTTGAAGCGGGGAATGTATGCTTCCGGCTTGAGTGAGTCGGGGCGGAAGAGACGCATATCAACATAGAAGTCGGGAGGGAGATAAAAACCGCCTTCACGGCTGCGGTGCAGGGCATCGCGGAGTGAAGCCATCGCGTACTCATGTTCAACCGGAGTAAGCATTTCTCCACCGGCAACATCTTTCAGAATGTGTCCGTACTCCTTTTCATCCTTCATACGATAACTGATGGCGTTCAGAATGCCATCCGACTCGCCGGTCAGGATAAGCATGGCTGCAAAACAGTGGTCATTCAGACGCCATGAAAACCAGAGCGTACGAGATCCGTAAAAATCGACAGGCCCGGCATAGACTTCGTGAAACGGAAGCGGCTGCTGGAAAGTGTGCGGCAATGCTGCTGCTTCACGTATACCGGTAAATGAAAGCCGCCGGATACTCCGTTGAACCAGGGCGGCGACATCGCCTTCATACCGTCCTTCAGCCCGCTGGAGAACATCCAGTGCATAGCCGCTTTTGGTGCGACCCAGCGAGCGAACCGCTTCGAGCAGTATCTCCTCCTTTTCAAAAGAGAGCAGTATTTCCAGAAGCGCCACCGCTTCGGGAGAACGTACCTCGGAAAGGTGCAGGATCATGCGAAGACGGAATTCGTCAGCCACATCCAGAAAACTGTCAATGAAGCGAACCAGACCACGCTCGTTATCACCAAGGCAGTCATCAACAAACCCTTCCAGCGTTGGCGAACCATAGCCGGTCATGGAGGCGAAGGGGGGGGCGGTGACATCTATGCCGCTTTCATGAAGAACGTCCAGCAGGGCCAATTTGCCATCCTCCTCCAGGTCTTTTCGCTGAAGGGTAATCTGAACCAACTGATCCATCCACGCTGATGCGTCAAAGAAATCCAACATGCAGGTGTATCGGTAAATTGCGGTACCGTTCTGCTCCCGCCACAGCTTACGGACCAAGGGTGAAAGAGCCCGTTTGCCGGATTTCTGCAGCCGGCGGCCGATGCGCTCCATCTGCTCGCCGGTCAGGTCATCCCGTTTGAGAAAATCCAGCAGCCGGTTGATCCGGCGCCGTTCCCGCAGCGATGTATCAATTTTACGTGTCAGGGTCATGTCATCTATGCTTCCGTTTCTTCAGTTCCTTCGCCGAGTTCGTCTTCCCCTTCGTCTTCATCCTTTTCGGCAAGACGGGCTACCGCGACAACTTTCTCGTTGTCCTCGGTATTCATCAGGGTAACACCCTGGGTATTACGGCCGATGACCGAGAATCCGGAGACCGGTACGCGCAGGATTTTACCCTGATCGGTAATGACCATCAGGTCGTGATCATCTGCAACCTGCATGACGTTGACCACCGAGCCGTTGCGTTCGGTAGTTTTAATCGTAATGATTCCCTTGCCGCCGCGAGACTGGTCACGATATTCATCCAGGTCGGTACGCTTGCCGAAACCGTTTTCGCACACTGTAAATATGGTTGAGCCGACCGCAGTATTATCAACTATCTCCATGCCGATCACCCGGTCATCACCGGTAAGGTTCATACCACGGACTCCTCGGGTGACACGCCCCATTGGACGGACGTCTTCTTCGTTGAAGCGAATCGCTTTTCCGTTGCGGGAGGCGAGGAAGATATCCTTGGTGCCGTCGGTCAGAGCTACGGAAATCAGTTTATCACCATCGTCAAGATTGACGGAAATAATGCCGCCGACACGAACATTGGAGTAATCCACGAGCGGAGTCTTTTTCACCACTCCCTGCTGAGTGGCCATGAAGAGATAGGTATTTTCGCTGAATTCCTTCACCGGCAGAATCGTGGTAATTTTTTCGCCTGCCGAGACATTGACCAGGTTGACAACCGCCTTCCCTTTCGTGGTACGACTTCCTTCCGGAATTTCGTAGACCTTCAGCCAGTACATCCGTCCGGCATCGGTGAAGCAGAGGAGGTAATCCTTCGTTGAGGCGATGAAAAGCTGCTCGACGAAATCCTCTTCTTTGGTCTTCATGCCGGTCTTCCCTTTGCCGCCTCGACGTTGCGAGCGGTACAGGTCAACGGCACTACGCTTGATGTAGCCGGTGTGAGAGATCGTCACCACCATCTCTTCATCCTCAATGGTGTCTTCGCGCGAGATATCTGCGCTCTTGTCGGCAATTTCCGAGCGGCGTTTATCGCCGAACCGGTCGCGAATATCCGTCAGTTCGCCAACAATGATCTTGAGTATTTCAGTGTCTGACGCCAGGATCTCCCGCAGACGGGCAATCAGTTTCATGACTTCTTCATACTCCGCAATAATCTTATCGCGCTCAAGACCGGTCAGACGCTGCAGACGCATCTCAAGAATTGCCTGGGCCTGGATCTCGGACAGTTGAACCGAACTCTCAAAGCCCACCGGGCGCGGCAGGTTGAGTCGTGTCAGAAATTCAGGATCGGCAAACTTTCCTTCCATCAGCCCAAGTTTCGCTTCAGGAGGCGTTTTTGATTCGCGAATCATCTCGATTACCGCATCCAGCCAGTCCAGGGCGATCTTGAGTCCTTCCAGGATATGGGCACGAGCCAGCGCTTTTTTCAGTTCGAAGTTTGTGCGACGGGTAACGACTTCGCAGCGGTGCTCAACAAAACAGTCCATCATCTCGCGCAAAGTCAGCACGCGGGGACGGTTGTGGACGATTGAAAGCATGATGATACCGAATGAGACCTGCAATTGAGACTGTTTGTAGAGCTGATTAAGCAGCACTTCAGCGTTTTCATCCCGCTTGACTTCAATGACAACCCGCATGCCCTGACGGTCTGATTCATCACGTATTTCGGTAATTCCTTCGACTTTCTTCTCTTTTACCATTTCGGCAATCTTCTCGATCAGTCGGGCCTTATTGACCTGATACGGAAGCTCGGTGATAACGATCGCCTGTCGCTCTGATCGTTTCGACGCCTCAACGTGAGCCTTGGCGCGGATCTGAATAATGCCGCGACCGGTACTGTAGGCATCTCTGATACCCTGACGGCCGTAGATGGTGGCTCCGGTTGGAAAGTCAGGACCGGGGACCAGGTCCAGCAACTCGTCAAAGGTAATTTCCGGATTACGTATCACGGCGATGATGCCATCAATTATCTCGCCGATATTGTGAGGCGGAATGTTGGTAGCCATACCGACCGCAATACCGGTAGATCCGTTTATCAGCAGATTGGGAAACTTTGCTGGCAGAACCGTCGGTTCCATCATTTCGTCATTGTAGTTGGGCGTCATATTGACGGTTTCTTTGTCAAGATCTGCCAGCAGTTCATGGGAGAGGTGACGCAGGCGGATCTCCGTATAACGCATGGCGGCCGGTGAGTCACCGTCTACAGAACCGAAGTTACCCTGACCATCTACCAGCATGTAGCGGAGCGAAAAATCCTGGGCCATACGAACAATGGTATCGTAAGCAGCGGTGTCGCCATGTGGATGATACTTACCGATAACATCACCGACTACACGAGCTGATTTCTTATATGGCTTGTTGTAATCGTTACCCATGTCATACATGGCGTACAGACAGCGACGATGAACCGGCTTGAGTCCGTCACGGACATCCGGCAGGGCACGGCCGATGATAACTGACATGGCATAGTCCATGTAGGAGCGTTTCATCTCATCTTCGATATTTACTGATATCTTGTTAACTTGAATTTCACCTGGGGTCTGCATTGGTACCTCGTATCTGCCATTCTCATCTAATTGATGAGTAAAGTAAAGTAATTACAGTATGTTATACGTCGAGATTGACGACATTCAGCGCGTTCATCTCAATAAAATTTCGTCGTGGTTCAACTTGGTCGCCCATAAGGATGGTAAAAATCTCGTCCGATTCCACGACATCCTCAATCTTGACCTGCAACAGCACGCGGTTTTCCGGGTTCATGGTGGTTTCCCAGAGCTGTTCCGGGTTCATTTCCCCCAGACCTTTATAGCGCTGGATCGCCAGACCCTTTTTGGCATTCTCTAGGAAAAAGTTGAGAAGGTCCTGATGATTCGTTGTTTCAAACAGTATCTTTCCTCCATCCTGTTCAACTGTAGCGCGACTGTCGGCCATGGTCTCCACAATGCGGCGATGGTTATCAACCAACAGCACGTATTCGTGGGAAGCGAGCACTGACAGCACCTGCTGGTCGATGATGGAGCGGATATTGCCAATCCGGAACGTGATACGTTCTTCCTCGACCTGGTAGTCGGAGCCTTCAGCAAGGAGTTTCATTCCTTCCAGATGCGGCTGAAGCTGTGACAGTTCCTCCAGACCCGCCGGCACGTTACTGCGAATGACAATTGAAAGCAGCTCAGGAGAAATGCCTTTTTTGACAACCTTGTTGAATATGGCACGGTTTTCAATGAACTGTTTTATGACCGGGATAATCTGCTTGCCGGTATAGGTCCGGTCACCTTTTTCAAGACGCAGGGTCAGATCTTCAGAACCTTCCTCCAGAAGAAAAGTCTGCATTGCATGTTCGTCACGCAGGTACTGCTCCCGTTTCCCCCGCTTTACCTTGTAGAGCGGTGGCTGGGCTATGTAGAGGTGGCCGCGTTCGATCAGTTCGCGCATGTTGCGATAAAAGAACGTCAACAGCAGTGTCAGAATGTGCTGGCCGTCAACGTCGGCGTCAGTCATGACAATAATACGGTGATAGCGCAGCTTGGCGATATTGAAGTCATCTTTACCGATGCCGGTGCCCAGTGCGGTTATGAGGGTGCGAATCTCCTGAGAAGAGATCATTTTATCGAAACGGGCCTTTTCGACGTTGAGAATCTTTCCTTTGAGCGGCAGGATCGCCATATTTTTGCGATCGCGTCCCTGCTTTGCCGATCCACCGGCCGAATCACCTTCGACCAGGTACAACTCGCACAGCGCCGGATCTTTTTCCTGACAGTCTGCCAGTTTACCGGGTAACCCGCCCATATCGAGAGCACCTTTACGGCGGGTCAGGTCACGGGCCTTACGGGCCGCTTCACGCGCACGGGCTGCTTCAATCGACTTGTTGAGAATATCCTTGGCAATTTTCGGATTTTCTTCCAGATAGACCGCCAGCCGCTCATTCATGAGCGATTCGACATATCCTTTAACCTCGGAGTTGCCAAGTTTCGTTTTGGTTTGTCCCTCAAACTGCGGTTGAGGAATCTTGACCGATATAACGCAGGTCAGACCTTCACGCAGGTCATCACCGGAAACCGTGACCTTTTCATTTTTAAGCAGGTTGTTCGCTGCCGCATATGCATTCATGGTACGGGTCAGGGCACCTTTGAAACCGGCCAGGTGAGTGCCGCCCTCATGGGTGTTGATGTTGTTGGCAAATGCAAAAACCTTCTCATCATAGGAGTCGTTGTACTGCATGGAAACCTCCATCTCCACGCCGCCTTTTTCACCCTTGAAGTACATAGGTTTGGGGTTGATTACCGCCTTGTTACGGTTTAGATATTCAACAAAGGAATTAATGCCCCCTTCATAGTGAAACTCATGGAATTTACCGTCGCTCCGTTCATCGCTGATTTTGATACGCACACCAGCGTTAAGAAACGCCATTTCCCTGATTCTCTGGGAAAGGATGTCGAAGGAGAATTCCGTTGTTTCAAATATTTCCTCATCCGGCATAAAGGTAATCTTTGTGCCCCGTTTTTTTGTTTCACCAACCATTTCCAGCGGTGCCTGTGGGTCACCGCGCCTATACGACTGACGGAACACTTTGCCATCACGACGAATTTCCAGTTCAAGCCATCGGGAAAGAGCATTTACGACCGAGACGCCAACGCCATGCAGACCACCGGACACCTTGTATGAATCGTTATCGAACTTTCCACCGGCATGCAGAACAGTCAGAACCACTTCTGCAGCAGATTTACCTTCATTCGGCATTATGTCCGTCGGAATTCCACGGCCGTTGTCGACAACAGTAATTGACCCATCCGTGTTTATGGTAACCGATACATCATTACAATACCCTGCCAGCGCCTCATCTATCGAGTTATCGACAATTTCATACACAAGGTGGTGAAGACCGGCACCCGAAGTGGAACCGATGTACATGGCCGGTCGTTTTCGTACTGCCGACAACCCTTCAAGAACTTTGATATTTTCAGCACCATATTCTTCGGAGCCGTTTGTTACGTTTTTCTGTTCACTCATGCGGTTAACTTCCTTCAAACGTCAGATTGCCGTCTTCTACATGAAAAACGGCGCAGTGTGGTGCGGTCGCCAGCAGGGCCGAAGACCGTTCCGTTGTTGTTATAAATACCTGAATTTCTCTCGTTGTCAGAAATTCCATCAGGTTATTATTTCTTTGTGCATCCAGTTCAGAACTCATATCATCCAACAGGAGCAGTGGCGCTTCGCAGAATATATCCTGAAGGTTGTCCATCTCAGCCATCTTGAGCGCCAGAACAAAACTTTTCTGCTGCCCCTGGGATCCAAACGCTTTGAGCGGACGCTCGTCCATTGTGAAGTTCAAATCGTCCCGGTGCGGGCCGGCCGTCGTCGTTCCATATCGCTCATCTGAACGCTGATGGCGTTTGAATAATTCCAGCAGTTCCTCGCGAATGTGCTCCTTATCCGCTGACTGAACCCCATCCGGTTGGTAACTGATACGTGATGTTTCGCTGCCTCCTGCTATGGTTGCATAATACATTTGAAGTTTTTTATCCAGAACCGCGATGAACTCCAGTCGCCGTTCGATGACTTCCGCTCCCGTTTCGGCCAGTTTTTCAGTCCATACATCCAGGCCGGCTCTGTCAGAATTTTTCAATAGATGATTTCGCTGCTTTAGGATTCGCTGGTACGAATGCCAACAATGCAGATAGCCAATGTCACCCATGTAGACCGCCCGATCGAGATAACGTCGTCTGGATTCCGGGCCCATTCTTACCATTCCGGTATCATCAGGTGAAAATATGACTGCATTCAACCTGCCATGCAGTTCGGATGCCTTATGGATCGCCTTGCCGTCAACCTCCACTTTACGACCTGCAGACTCAAGTTTCAGTTTTAGCGAGTTATGAACTCCTCCCGATTCAACAGTGCCAAGAATGTGCGCCTGGCGTTCCCCATGCCTGACAAGTTCGGGTAATCGTGTGGTTCTGAACGAACGGGGACTGCCAAGAAGGTATATTGCCTCAAGCAGATTTGTCTTACCCTGGCCATTTAACCCATACAGCAAATTAAATCGATTGCCCGGTTTGATATGAACCGAAGACAGATTCCTGAAGTCGACAACCGCCAGAGAACAGAGACGCATCTGAAGCTTTTAGAGCCTCATCGGCATTATGACCGCGATAAACGTGTTCGAATTTTCCGGAACAATAATAGAGGGGGATAACTCGTCTTTAAACTTCATTTCGATTCGTTCAGTTTCGGTAACAGAAAGAACATCAAGAAGATACCGGGCATTAAATCTGACTGAGATAGGTTCTCCACTGTACGTTACGTCAAGCTCTTCCATGGCATCACCCAACTCGGGATTACTTGAGGAAATTTTAATTCCTCCTGTAGTAATTTCCAGCATGATGCCCTTGAATTTTTCACTGGAAAGGATGGCCATACGTCGCACAGAATGGCTGAAATCATCTCTGTTAACAGTGACTATCTGCGTGTTGCTCGTCGGTATGACGCGATTGTAATCAGGAAATTCCCCATCAACAAGGCGCATGACCATGTACGAGTCTCCCTGTTTTAGTACTGCGCTATTATCCATAAACCCGAACAGCAGGTTTCCACCTTCCTCATCGGTGACCTTCTTCATCTCATAAACGCCTTTTTTCGGCAGGATAACACCCTTTGACAACTCCGGACCGACTGTTCCCGTAAGATCACCTGAAGCGATCGAGAGTCTGTGCCCATCAGTTGAAACCATCTTAAGACAATTACTGCCATCTGAGCGCACTTCAACTTTAATAAAAATTCCGTTGAGATTGTATTTTGTTTCATCAGTACAAATTGCGTACGAGGTTCTTTCAATCATTCCACGTAACAGCGTAGACCCAATTTCAAAAAGATTTTCTTCCTTTACTTCAGGAAAATAAGGAAATTCTTCAGAAGAAAGTCCGACAATGTTGAATTGAACTTTTCCGCATTTTATCTCGACCCAATCATTATCTTTTGTTAAAAATGATATCTGCTGATTCGGTAGTTCCTTAACAATTTCATACAATTTTTTTGCCGAAACAGTTATTTTGCCAGATGAAATCACTTCTGCTGAATATCTGCTTTTCATTCCAACTTCCAGGTCGGTTGCAGTAACAAAGAGGGAAGATTCTGCAGCTTCGAGCAGAACATTGGACAAAATCGGCATTGAGGTTCGTTTCTCAACGATCCCCTGAATTTTTTGTAGTGACTTTAGAAATTGTTCTTTTTCAATTTTGAATTCCACGGTCGCCTCTCTTTACTGCCTAGTAGTTGTTTATATAATATATTTAAAACCTTGTAGTACATTGTAGGTCCTGTGGAAACAGGGAATAACTCGGTAACTAGCTTACCGGTAACAGGTAATTGTCAAAGTATGCTGTTCACAGGAAGTTGTAAAAACCGAATTTATGCACAGCAGGATAAGTTACCAACAGTTGTCCACATTGAATCAACAGGTTTTCCTTACTTGAGAAGTATTTTTTTAATTTCATCTATAATTTTAGATAGTTTTGGTTCATCTACCAGTGCTTTATCAATTTTTTTATACGAGTGAATGATGGTTGAATGATCTTTACCACCAAACTTCATACCGATGTCTGGATAAGAAGCTTTCGTCAGATCCCTGCAAAACCAGATTGCCACCTGCCGTGCATGCACAATATTTTTTAACCGTTTTTCCGACTTAAGGTCTATTACCTTCAAATCGAAATAATCAGCCACTGTTTTCTGAATTAACTCAACCGTAATTTCTTTATGTCTGTCACCCAGAATATCTTTAAGGTTTTCCTTAGCCATTTCAAGTGTTACCGGAATATTTTGAAGGCTGCTGAATGCGCCAAGTCTTATGAGCATACCTTCGAGTTCCCGGATATTTCTTGTGTCGCTTGAGGCCAGAAAATAATAAACATCTTCAGGAAAAAAGACTCTGGTAACCTCCGACTTCTTTTTCAGAATAGCAATTTTTGTCTCTACATCAGGAGGCTGAATGTCAGCTATGAGTCCCCATTCAAACCGTGACCTCAGGCGCTCTTCCAGGTCTGAAATTTCTCTTGGGAACTTATCTGATGTAATAACAATCTGTTTATGAGCGTCGTGGAGTGCATTAAATGTATGGAAAAATTCTTCCTGTGTTCCCGTTTTTCCAGAGATGAATTGAATATCATCTACGAGCAGAACATCCACAGTTCTAAACCGATTTCTGAACACATCCATCTTCTTTAAACGAAGATGGTTTACCATCTCGTACATAAACTTTTCAGCAGAGCAGTAACATACATTTAGTTCTGGAGAGTTTTCACGTATCGTATGACCGATAGAGTTCAATAGATGACTTTTCCCAAGTCCGACACCACCATAGATAAACAGAGGATTATAGGTATCTGCAGGATTATTGGCTACCGCCATTGCTGCGGCATGGGCAAATTGATTGCCGGTTCCACTTACAAACAGGTCAAATGTATCTTTCTGGTTTAGTGGGGTAAATACCTGTTCTAAATTTGAATTTTTTCCTGCGGAGGGTTCAGATTCATTTTTGACGATAAAATCTTCTGAGATGTATGGTTGGTGTTCTTCATCCGTTCTTATTGTAAAATTGAGGTTGACTGCATGCCCGGATGTTGCGGAAAGTGCACCGGTCAGAACTTTCAGGTAATGATCCTCCAACCACTCCTTTATAAATGAATTGGGAACAGATAAAAAAACGGTCGAACCGTCATGGTGACTGTAGTTAACCGGTTTTATCCAGGCATCATAATCGGCTTCCGACATGACCTTTTCTATATTTTCAGCAGCTTGCCGCCATGCGTCTAACATCAGGTAACATCACATTCATGGTAGTATTTGTTTTCAACATTGAATCTGTACCGTAAGTCCAATAATAGAAAGCATTTTATAATACTGGAGACATCATATAAAAAAAGTTTTCAACAATATTATTAACAGCTGTTGAAAACTATTCTATTAATAAAAACAATATGATAAATATAATATCGTATAAAATTACTCTATTTGAGGCCCCGAAGAATAGCAGAGGCGACCCTCTTTTTCAAGGCAAATCAATTACAGGGCAGCCATGTGCCGATATAATATAACCCTTGACATGAGCGTGGAGGTATGTTTAATAACCCATTTCCTGAAAAATAATTTTATGAGGTAAATCAAGATGAAAAGAACCTATCAGCCAAGTAATATTTCACGCAAACGTACGCACGGTTTTCTGGTAAGGATGGCAACAAAAAATGGTCGATTAGTGATCAAGCGCAGAAGAGCTAAGGGTCGCAAAAGCCTGTCTGTAAGAATTGCTGCAAAATAAGTCAGCTTCTTGCGTGATTGTCGGCATCTCGGCCACATTTCCAAAATCAGTACGTTTGCGGAAGCGAGCAGAATTTATTCGGCTTGCTTCCGCACAACATAAAAAAACTGTAAAAGGTTTTCTTGTTGTCTGGAGTGATAATAATCTTCCTTCAGCCCGACTTGGTATTACGGCCAGCAAGAAAATCGGATGTGCAGTTGTAAGAAATCGTGTTAAGCGATATTTACGAGAATTCTTCAGGCATAATCGCGCTGGGTTGGTAGCCGTGGATGTTAATGTTATCGCCAGACGAGATTCGGCGGACATGACGTACTCCGATGTTTCACAGGAGCTTTCTAAAGCCTTCCAGTTGATAGGTATGTCCCCATGTTCAAGAGCTGTCTGCTCTTTGTAATCAAGTTTTATCAGAAGATAATTTCTCCATTTCTTCCGCAGACCTGTCGCTTTTATCCCTCCTGTTCCGAGTATTCCCGTGAGTCTATAATTCGGTATGGTGTCGCCAGGGGCATGTCGCTAACCTTTGGCCGAATATGCAAGTGTCATCCGTTTCATCCGGGCGGCCACGATCCGGTACCTTAATACAAATGTAGAGTAATCAGGAGCTTCGATGGAAAAGCGCGCTTTTATAGCTGTAGGTCTTTCAATTGCTGTTTTTTATCTGTTCTCCATGTTTTTTGCTCCGGACAGGCAAAAAACAGCAACTCCCGTTCCCCAGAGTACAACTTCTGTAGAGAGCACTGCTCCTGCGAAGAACCAGCAGGCACAAGCGCCCCAAAATATCGCGCCTCCTGCGGGGCAAGCAACAGTTGTGACTGTCCCTCAAAAGGATATTAAAGTAGATACCGAACTTTATACGGCTCTCTTTTCTAATCGAGGGGCAAGTCTTAAGAGTCTGACTCTCAAAAAGTACCGAGAAGAAAACAAGGTCACATCAAAAAATGTTACTCTCGGAAATGATGCTGACCCGAATATAAATTCGTTTTCAACAAGAGGTGCCGGATTTAATCTTCCAGACGGCACCCTCTTCACTGCTGATTCTCCAGACATTGCCATTCAAAAAGGTGGTACCCGCCAACTCACGTTCAACTATATTTCAGGGCAGGGATATACTGTCCGGAAAGTGTACACATTTATTTCCGGCGACTATGGTATAAAACTTGAGACTCAGGTTTTTAACAATTCTTCAGCTCCTCTGGTCGGTGCCATACAGCACGTCATGACATATCCGGCAGAGCCAAAGGTGAAAGACAACCGCTTTGATACGGCAGGGTCATACCTTTTTTCTGATAACAGTCTTCAATCCAACAAAATTAAAGATGTTGCCACTGCCTCAAAGCGTTTTGAAAAGACGATCCTCTGGTCCGGTTTTGCAGATAAATATTTTTTAAATGCGATTCTTGCGGATAAAGATAGCATTGCGTCAGTAGAGCTGAAAAAAAATAGTGCCGGCTTCTTCGAGTCTATTGTTTCATCGCCCCAGTTTACTGTAAACCCCGGTCAGTCTACCACAATCACCCATCGACTGTTTGTTGGTCCTAAAGACATTGATATCCTCAAGGCACAGGGAAATTCACTTGTACAATCTCTCGATCTGGGCTGGTTTACCGTTATTGCCAAACCACTCCTCTATTCCCTGAAATTTTTTAATGGGTATGTAGGCAACTATGGAATAGCAATCATCATCATCACTATTATCCTGAAAGCATTCTTTTTTCCGTTAACCCATAAAAGCTACAAGTCTATGAAGGGCATGCAAAAAATTCAGCCTGAAATGGCTAAGTTGCGTGAAAAATATAAGGATGATCGCGATGCCATGAATAAGGCGGTTATGGAGTTGTATCGTGAGCATAAAGTTAATCCAATGGGTGGATGTCTGCCGATGGTTGTGCAGATACCGGTCTTTTTTGCACTCTACAAGTCATTAATGTTTTCAATAGAATTACGTCATGCACCGTTCTTTTTCTGGGTCACAGACCTTGCAGATAAAGACCCCTACTATGTTACTCCGGTAATTATGGGCATCACAATGTTTGTGCAGCAGAAGATGACACCGTCTCAGATGGATCCGATGCAGCAGAAGATGATGCTGGCTTTGCCGGTTGTATTTACGTTTATGTTCCTCAGTTTCCCCTCCGGCCTTGTACTCTACTGGTTGGTTAATAACGTGCTGACTATTGGCCAGCAGATGTACATAAACAAACTGGTAAAAGATTAAAATCAAAACTACGGGGTATCACGTTAATGTATATCCGCGATACGATAGCGGCTGTCAGTACCCCTCCAGGTAATGGCGGTATCGGCATAATCCGGGTTAGTGGTGTCCAAGCTGCTGTGGTCGGCCATACTCTTTTTAAACCTGTTTCTAACGGTGGCCTTGTGAGCCACCGTTTTTCTTTTGGTACGATCATCGATTTTGCCACTGGTGAAAAGATCGATGAGGCGATGGCTGTATACATGCAGGCACCTCGCTCATATACGCGTGAAGATGTATTGGAGCTTCATTGTCACGGCGGCTGGCTGGTCGTTGAGCGTGTGCTGGCGTTGGTGCTTTCATGCGGCGTACGGTTGGCTGATCCGGGTGAATTCACTCGGCGTGCCTTTCTGAACGGGCGAATCGATCTGGTTCAAGCCGAAGCGGTTATGGATATTATAGCCTCAAAGAGCGAGGGTGCTCTCCAGCTGGCACAACGGCAAAGAGAAGGGACTCTTTCGGTTCGCATAGAGGAAATACGGAGATATGTAGTCCGTGCACTCGCTTTGGTTGAAGCATACATAGACTTTCCTGATGATGATCTTGGTGAGACTGACGTTGCTGCTATTTCTGCTTCAGTCGTTGATGCTCGCAACATGATCGCCAGTCTTCTGAATACGTACGAAGATGGACGGATTATCCGTGAAGGTATTTCTGTCCTTATTGTCGGAAAACCTAATGCCGGGAAATCAAGCCTGCTCAATATGTTACTGAATGAGAACCGTGCGATTGTAACCCATATTCCCGGGACAACCCGTGACATTATAGAGGAGACGGTCAATTTTGGAGGTTTGGCTGTCCGGTTGCTTGATACTGCCGGAATTCGCCAGACAGATGATATTGTTGAACAGGAAGGGATCAATAGAGCTCTTGGGAAAATATCCCAGGCTGATCTTGTCCTCGCGGTCTTTGACTCGTCCCGTGAATTCAGCCGGGAAGATCAATTAATTTATGATGCACTTGATGGAATCAAAACTATAGCCGTTCTCAATAAGACAGACCTTGTTCAGCAACTGGTCCTCCCTGACGATGATCGTTTTGTTTCCATTGTCAGGATTGCTGCTCTTTCCGGTGCCGGCGTCGATGTTCTCAAGCATACGGTCTGTTCGCAATTCCTCCACACATCTCAAACGGACTCCCGTGAACTCGTTACTCTTTCGCGGGCCCGGCATCGTGATGCTCTCGTATCGGCAGATCAGTTTTTGAATAAATTTGTTGACGGACTTCAGGATCGAAACCTGGAATTGCTTGCCTTGGATTTACGGAGCGCACTTCAGGCCGTTGGTGCTGTTACTGGTCAGACCGCTACTGACGAAGTTCTGGATCTCATATTTTCTTCATTCTGCATCGGTAAATAACGCTATGTTTCACGTGAAACAACCTCCACTCAATGGACCCATATTATGATGACGTACGAAAAGGTTTATGACGTAATAGTTGTTGGTGCCGGACATGCGGGGTGTGAAGCAGCACTTGCTTCCTCTCGCATGGGGTGTCGTACAATGCTGTTGACAATTAATCTGGATGCTATAGCGCTGATGTCCTGCAATCCTTCAATCGGTGGGTTGGCTAAGGGGCATTTGGTCAAGGAAATTGATGCACTCGGCGGAGAAATGGGTAAAAACATTGACGCTACCGGAATCCAGTTCCGTATTCTGAATACTAAAAAAGGGCCTGCGGTACGAGCATCACGTGCTCAGGCAGATAAACAGCTTTATCGACTACGCATGAAATCTGTGCTTGAAAAGCAGAACAACCTTGATCTCAAGCAAGGTGAAGTAACCGGTCTGTATTTTGAAGGGACGTCACTTCGTGGTGTTGAATTGCAGTCCGGTATCAGATATTTGTCCCGTACGGTTGTTGTAACCACCGGTACGTTTATGCGTGGTCTTATTCATATCGGGTTGAATCACTATCCGGGGGGGCGCGCCGGCGATCAACCTTCGATAGGACTTTCAGATAATCTGCGGAGACTTGGTTTCTCTGTCGGACGTCTCAAGACCGGAACACCGGCGCGGCTGGATGCTCGTTCAATTGACTTTTCCAAACTGGAAAAGCAGTTTGGGGACGATCCACCGATGCCGTTTTCGCTTTCTACCGAGCGGATCAACATGCCGCAGCTCCCCTGTCATATCGCGTATACCAACCCGCGTTCTCATGACATAATCCGTTCCGGCCTGGACAGATCGCCATTGTATTCAGGTATCATCGAAGGGATCGGCCCTCGATATTGCCCCTCAATTGAAGACAAGGTAGTGCGTTTTCCGGAAAAAGACCGTCACCAGACTTTCATTGAGCCCGAAGGACTAGATACAATTGAAGTCTACCCCAGTGGTATGTCGACGTCTCTTCCCGTTGATATTCAGATCGCATTTTATCGATCTATTGTCGGGCTCGAATCTGTCGAGATCATGCGTCCGGCATATGCAATCGAATATGATTATGTCGATCCAATCCAGCTTCACAGCTCACTTGAAACGAAGATAATCGAAAACCTGTATCATGCGGGACAGATCAATGGCACGTCAGGGTATGAGGAAGCCGCAGGACAGGGACTTATTGCGGGCATAAACGCTGCCCTTCGGGTTCAGGGGAAAGACCCGCTTGTATTGGAAAGAAGTCAGGCATATATCGGTGTCATGATCGATGATCTGGTAACACTTGGCACCCAGGAGCCATATCGTATGTTTACGTCGCGAGCGGAATATCGTCTGTTGTTACGTGAAGATAACGCTGATTTGCGACTGCGGGAGATTGGATATCAACTCGGGATTGTGACCGAACATGAATACCTGCTTTTTTCCCAAAAACGCTGCATGATTTCAGATGATCTGCGGCGATTATCTGTAACCCGTTTACAGCATTCTGCAGATGAGCTTGACGTACTCCAACGGCGCGGATTGCAGGACGTGCAGAAAGGGACGACCCTCGAACACCTCCTTAAACGCCCGGATATCAGCTATTCCGACTTGGCTGAATTGGACGTTGTTTCACGTGAAACACCTGCAACGATACGGGAACAGGTTGAAATACAGACTAAATATTCCGGGTATATTGACCGTCAGTTAGAACAGGTAGCCCAGTCAAAAAAACTTGAATCAACGCGCATCCCTGCGAAAATAGATTATGCCTCAGTAAAAAGCCTCACGACAGAAGTTCGTGAAAAACTTATACGAGTCCGACCTGACACACTTGGCCAGGCTTCACGAATTCCAGGCCTCACACCGGCAGCTATTTCTATTTTGTCGATATATTTGAAATCATCTTCCTGGAAAGGGGATGACCATATATGAGTTCAATTGTTGGTGCTATCGTCGCGCAGGAAGCAGAACTGCTCGGAATGAAGATTTCAAAAAAGGAAATTGAAGCATTGGAATGCTATGCAACGGAACTTAAAAAATGGAATAGTAAAGTAAACCTGACCTCTATAACGAAAGACAAAGATATTGCCATCAAGCATTTCATCGATTCCATCAGTCTGGCCCAATTCATAACGGTTGGCGATCGTGTCCTTGACATCGGGTCAGGTGCCGGTCTGCCTATTATCCCGTTAAAAATTCTCATGCCTGAAGTGCCCATGGTTTCTGTCGATGCGGTAGCTAAAAAAATTCATTTTCAGCGGCATGTCATCCGGACTCTGAATTTGCAGAATATTGAAGCTTTCCACGCAAGGATTGAAGATTTACAGAATACCCATAGTCATTATTTTACTGTCATTACATCGCGGGCATTTACCCGGCTCGATCGTTTTGTGTCATTGGCATCACCCCTCCTTGTCGAGAACGGTATGCTGATCGCCATGAAGGGAGACGGAGCTGAAAACGAAATTGCTGAGAGCAATCAGAGTGTCACCGCCGCAGGTTTCAGGGTTACGGCGACTCAAAAATACACATTGCCGCAAAATATGGGAGAACGTGTACTTACTTTTTTAAAACGGAGCTAAACCCCCATTACATAAGGGCTGGAGAGGTGCGTTATATAAACGGCGTATAAGGGCCTAACGGCACTGGAGCAATATGACAGGCTGTGTTTTCTCTGTTTTGCTGCTGTTGGCGAATTTTGTGCGTTTTAGCGTGTGTCGGGCCTTGTTAATAATGAAATACCGAGAATAAGTTGCAGATGGTACGAATCTGAACTAGAGTGTCAGGCTGAATATAGCAACCAGATAAAACATGGTGGATATGGACGTCCGAATATATTATGAAGATACTGATGCGGGAGGTGTGGTTTACCATGCCAACTACATCAAATATCTGGAACGTGCCCGAACTGAGTTTTTTAGAAGTCATGGTTTTTTTGTTGCAGAATTAGCAAAAAATGGATTTGTCTTTCCGGTGGTGCGATTGGAAATTGATTTTAAGTCACCTGCACTTCATGATGATCTGCTATCGGTTTCAACGCACCCTGTTCGCATAAGTGGTTCGACCGTTACCCTGAGCCAAAACATCGTGCGCCAGAGTGATGGAAAGTTGTTGGTTGAGGGAGTCGTTACGCTGGCATGTATTGGTCCCTCCATGAAAGCACGTCGCATACCATCGGAGATCCGTCATATGCTAGAAGAAGAGCAGCAGAAACAGATATGAGCGCACCACGGACAATGATATGAATACGGCCTGCATGCGGAAAATAGACCGAGCCGATGCTCTCGACTTACTCATCAACGGGAATTTGCTGGAACTTGGCAAGCGTGCTGATGCCATCAGGAGGCGGCTGCATCCGGAGGGCCGTGTCACCTTTGTTGTTGATCGAAACGTAAACTATACTAACATTTGCGACTCAAAGTGTTCATTCTGTGCTTTTTACAGAAGCAAGGACGCTGCGGACGCATATGTTCTACCCCGCGAAAAAATTTATGAAAAAATATCTGAACTGGTTGCCCAGGGGGGAACCCAGTTGTTGATGCAGGGCGGGTTAAACGCTGACTTAAAAATCACTTTTTTTGAAGAGCTGTTTCAGGAGATTAAGAAACGGTTTCCGACTGTGCAGAATCATTCATTATCTCCGGCAGAAGTTGTATGTATTGCCGACAACTCCGCAATTACCGTAGATGAAACATTACTCCGGCTCAAAGCCGCAGGTCTCGATTCTATTCCGGGTGGTGGGGCAGAAATTCTGGTTGATGAGGTACGCAGCCGTATTTCTCCAAAGAAAATCGGTTGGAAACGCTGGGCTGAGGTGATGCTGAAAGCGGCTGGCCTCGGAATGCCGACGACAGCAACTATGATGTTCGGCAGCAGCGAAACCCCGGAAGATATCGTAGAGCATCTCTTTCGTGTCCGTGAGATTCAGGAACAGGGAGGGTCTTTTACCGCCTTTATCCCCTGGACATATCAACCGGGAAATACGGAGCTTGGCGGAGTTACCGCTACCGGGGCAGATTACTTGAAGGTGCTGGCGCTGTCGCGTATTGTCCTGGACTCTATTCCCAATATTCAGGCAAGCTGGGTTACCCAGGGGGCGAAAATGGCTTCAGTCGCGCTCTTTTTCGGGGCGAATGATCTGGGCGGTACCATGCTGGAAGAAAATGTTGTCGCCGCCGCCGGCTGCAGTTTCTGTATGTCGCAGCAAGAGATGATCAATCTGGTGCATGGGGCAGGATTCAGGGCGGCCCAACGCACCACAACCTATTCAATAATTCGGGAGTTTACGGTTTGATTACTTTCCATAGGCAGGCTGGAACCTGCGAAATCATTACTACTACGAAGCGGTTGGAGGAAGTCGCCGCTATTCTTTCACAGCAGGCAGAAATAGCCGTCGACCTTGAGATGGATTCACTCCATCACTATCGGGAAAAAGTTTGTCTGGTTCAGATTTCTACCCGTAAAGAGAGCTGGCTGATTGATCCACTGGCGTTGACGTCGCTCTCTGCGCTGGCTGCCCCCCTCGGTAATCCTGACATTCTTGTCGTCATGCATGGTTCCGATTACGATATTCGTTCATTGCACCGTGACTTCGGTATCGAAGTCACGAACCTGTTTGATACCATGATAGCCGCACGTTTTCTCGGTATCGGTGAGTTCGGTCTTGCTGCACTTTTACGGGCACGTTTCGGCATTGAGCTGGATAAGAAATATCAGAAGGCTGATTGGAGCAAGCGGCCGTTAAGCCGGGAGATGTGTGCATATGCGTCGGCTGACACGTCTGATCTCCTGCCGCTGCACGATCAATTGCGGGCAGAACTGGTTGAGAAAAACCGACTGGAGTGGCTCGAAGAAGAAGGACATCTTGTGTGTCAGGCGCGTGTATCAGAGAAGGATGGTCCGCTTTTTCTTTACTGTAAAGGTGCCAGCAAGTTGAGGGGCCGGAGTCTTGCAATCCTCGAGGAATTGTTGCAGTTAAGGGATCGGCAGTCGGAACTTCTGGATCGTCCGCCATTCAAAGTTCTGTCGGCCGATACGCTGTTAGAGGTAGCAGAGAACAGACCCAGATCTCTTCACGAGCTGTCACAATATCGAGGGATGACATCCGGGCAGCTCCAGCGTCATGGGAGCGGTATCCTGGCAGCAGTTGAACAGGGCCTTGCGACTTCTGAAGAAAATCTCCCCCAATTCCCCCGTGGCGTAAAGAGAGATGTGACAGAGCAGACAAAGGAACGGCTGAAAAACCTCAAGGCATGGCGTGAACGCTTCAGCCGAGAATTGGGACTCGAACCCGGTCTGCTTGCACCAAATTGGATACTGGAAGCGGTTGCAGACACATCTGCAGGAACAGAGGAAGAGCTTGATGCCATACCCGGCATGAGAAACTGGCAGAGGCGACTTTTCGGCGAAGAATTGGCGCGTATCCTTGCAATGGTATAAGCCGTTGAATCTCCCGCTTGACACCGGGGCGGACATGCCGCGTCCGCGGTGTGAAAAATCACGCAGCGGCTTTACTCTGATTGAAATCGCGGTCGTGATGGCTATTATCGGCATGGTACTGCTTCTGGTTGTTCCGCGGCTTCCCACAACAGATCAAGAAAACCTGAAGATATCAGCCCGGACAGTAGCTTCAACTATCAGGTATCTGCAGGAACGGGCGGCAACATCTCGAATCGCCTACTATCTTTCTATTGAACCAGGAACGGACTCCTTGAAAATTGTTGAAATCGGAGGAGATGGAAGTGCAAAAACTCCAGAAGATCCGTATCTGCAGAAATCACCATTGAAAGAGGGGATTGTTGTCTCCGATGTACGCATACCACGACTCGGAAAAGTGAATAATGGGCAACTCCGGGTAGATGTCGGGGTGGCCGGCATTCGGGACTTTGTTACGATTCATCTGCGGTCTGAGGCAGGACAGTTCTGGACGGTGATGATCTTTCCGTCAGGAGGGAAGGTCAAGGCATTTGAGGGTTATCACGAGGAACTACCGTGAAACGTAATGCCTCAGGTTTTACACTTCTGGAGGTAATGGTTTCCCTGGCCATCATGGCCGGCGTTATTCTGACGTTGCTGGGTTCGGTAAATTATCATCTTGGTATTATCGCCAATGAACGGGATAACACAACACTGACGTTGCTCGCACGCACCAAATTGACAGAAGTGGAACAGGCGCCGGCCAAAGGTGAGGGGACGTTTGCACCGGATCACCCGGAGTTGAGTTGGAAAGCAGATATAGTACCGGTTGAGATGCCCGGCCTGCAGAAACTTGTCATCAAAGTGAGACGGGGAAGTGACGGTAGGGAGGTAGCTCTTGTCCGCTATCTCCCGAAATAGTGGTTTTACACTCCTTGAAATTCTTATCGCGGTGGTGTTGCTCGGCATCCTTACCGCAGCACTCTACGGGAGCTATTTCGGTGTTATCCAGGCCAGAGACCGTGCGTCGTCCGGTATGGAAACCCGCCGGGAACTTGGTGCAACCCTCGATCTTATCCGCCGGGAAGTTTCGTCGGCTCTGTTTAATAGAACCGACAAACGGCTCCGCTTTGTAGTTGAGGACCGGGATAATTTTGGCGTTCAGGTGTCATCATTGGAACTGACCACGCTTGCACCGCCGTCCGGCCAGAACCGCAGTGAATCCGGTGTCGTTGCTGTCGCATACCGTATTGCCGAGAAAAACAAAAATCGCTCTTTGACCCGCCAGGAAAAGGATATAGTTTCAGAAGATACGACTATACCTGCATATCCGCAAATGGAGCAGATACATTCATTTCTGGTGGAATGTTATGACGGATCAAAGTGGGTCAAAAGCTGGGATACCGCGATTAACCTGAGATTGCCCAGCAGCGTCCGGGTGACAGTACAGGTCATGGAAGAGGGGAAACCGGTTCAGTTTACGGTACTCTCATCCCCGCGAATGGACCGTTTATGAACGGGCGATTGAAAAACGAATGCGGATTTGCCCTGATTCTTACACTGGTTATAACGGCACTGATGGTGGCTGTTGTCGTCGAAATGATCCACCAGGTATATGTAGATACCTCCCTCAGTCGAGGATTCCGGGATGGTCAGCAGGCGTCAATTCTTGCCGAGTCCGGGGCTACTGGCGGGGCAAAACTTCTGCAAATGGCACTTTCCGGCAAAACGTTTACCGCACTTTCCGATCAATGGGCGACACCGCTAAAGCTGGAAGATGAAGCCGGTTCGCTGGAGATAACAGTACGCGAAGAAAGCTCTAAAATTTACGTTAACGGTCTTGTCCAGCCGAACGGGACAGAAGAGCCATTTACGTTGGCAGCAGTGCGACGGCTCGGAGCAGGCGTACAACTGCCGGAAAATGTCTGGAACGCGGTAGCTGACTGGATCGACAGTGATGATATGCCCCGCTCCGGCGGGTATGAATCGTCCTATTACCAGGTTCAGAAACCTGCTTATAGTGCCAGTAACCGGCCGCTGACAACTCTGAAGGAGTTGTCTCTTATTAAGGGGATGACACCTGATCTGCTAGGTAAGATAAGCCCTTTCCTGACCATATTTCCGGATCAGGCAGGTGCACATCAGATAAACATAAATACCGCCTCCAGAGAAGTTCTTATGGCTCTTGATGCCGGTATCGACGAACGGATGGCGGAGAGGATCATCGAACGACGGAAACTGACGCCGTTTAAGTCAACGGGGGAACTATCGCAGGTTCCTGGAATGGAGCAGATTGCTACGGCCCTTATAGGTAAAATCAGCGTCAAGGGGAATCTGTTCAGAATAACGTCATCCGCCAAAGTGAAGGAGTCCGGTCGGACGGTTGAAACGGTAGTACGCTTGTCCGGCGGAACTCCGCAATTTTTGTTGTGGCAGGAATACTGACTCAAAACATCGGCAGGTGAGGACGCAGCATACCATGGAATATCTGATTCTACAGGTGGAAGAACAGCAACTGACCGTTGCCCATTTCGGGGTTTCGAGGCGTTCTGCGGAACTGATTGGGGCTGCTTCGATTGAGTTGAACGAAGAGCGGACCCTCGCAGACGCCGTCCGCAGTGTAGCTGAAAAAATGAGTGGTTCTCCGCGCGTTATCGTCTGTCTCCAGCCATTCCTGTTTGCCCATCGTCTGGTTTCGCTTCCGTTCAGCGATATTCGTAAAGTGCGGGAAGTGCTACCGGCTCACCTGCAGGGGGACAGTGCCGTACCGATAGAAGAGCTTGCATTGGGTGTGTTACCGGCAAAAGAAGGACAGTTCCTTGCTTTGTGGGCTCGCAAGAGTGATATCAGAGCGTCTATAGACCTGTTTCACGATGCGGGTCTTGAACCACAGATCGTCACTTCGGTTGTCTTTTCACTGGCAGAGCTGCCGGGCATTCCAGATGACTGTGCCGTATGCGAGGGGAGTACGCTTTCGCTCGTAAGTGCGGGGAGGTTAACCTATTTTCGTGCGTTTACCACCACTCTGACGGCAGCAAAGATTGCAGCTACGATGGCGGCTCTCGAGCTCTCAGGAGAAAGACTCCCCCAGTGTCTCTGCCTGTTTGGAGAGGCCGTATCTGTTTCTACCGAAGCTGATGCGTTGCCGGTGCCGGTGAAAGCAGTGGAAGTGCCAGAAGGGTTGGGAAACGCGTTCAAAAATGATGAAACCTTTCAGCAAATGGCGGGGCTCTATGCGGTCGCTCGCGCCGCCTTTGCGGGCACACTCCCCGATTTCCGGCAGGGAGAGCTTGCATGGACAGTCGGTGATGCCAGGCTGCGTAAAAAGCTGGTCCTGACGGGAGTATTACTGATGGTGATTGTTCTGCTGCTGTTTGTGAACAAAGGACTACAGTACCGGACCGCTGCCGCTGACATAGTGTCGCTCAATAAATCGATCAACGGGATCTATCGGGAGATTTTCCCGAACCGGTCAAAAGCTGTTGATGAGGTCGCAGAGATTAAAGGGGAAATCAGGAAGCTGGCCGGCGTCGAGAGCTCAAGCGGATATCTGGCTGTTATGAAAAAACTTGCCGAAGCCAAAGGGACCAGCATTAACGGATTATTTGAAGCAGAACTGGAGGGAAGCAATCTGCGGATAAAAGGTGATGCCGGGTCGGCCCAGAAGGTCAATGAATTTAAGGCATCGCTTGCTCCATTACTGGCGTCTTCTGAATTGGGTGAGGTCAAGACACGCCCTGATGGTACGGTATCATTCAGCATGACAGGAACGCTCAAGGAGGGGACAAAATGAATCCTCTGGAGCTGATTAAGGATACGTGGCAGGGGCTTGACAGCAGAACACGACTCTGGTGCGGGTACGGCATAATTGTGCTGCTGGCGGTAGCGGTCGCGTGGTCGCTGCTGAACGACAAGGTACAGGCTCTTGAAAAAAAACGTACTTCCCGTGAGGCCACTCTGAAAGAGTTGTTGCCGCTCAAGGTCGCATATCTGTCCGCACGACAGTCATCAGACCAGTTAAACGGGCGAATTGCGTCGCTTCGCCCCGATGACTCGCCGGCCAGAATAATAGAAGATATCGGTATCAAGGGGAAGTCAGTTAAAATTGTTCCGCTCAAGGGTGAAGATCGGGTCGGTTTCAGTGAAGATGCCGCTGATGTCCGCATTGACAGTCTATCGATGAACGAGGCGATCAACCTGCTCTATCGGCTTGAAAGCAGCAATCGCCCTCTGGTAATTAAAAAAAGTAATCTGCGGATACGCTTTGATGATCCGTCCCGCTGCGACGTGGACATGATTTTTGCGTTGCTGAAACCGGCTGCAGGCCAGACGAAATGATGCCGATGAAGCCCCTTGCTCAGGGTGCAGCGGCATTGGCAGCTGTTCTTGTCCTCTTTCTCCTGTTCTGTTATCTGCTTTTCCCTGTAGACCGAATTGATGGCGTCATTACCAGGATTCTTGCACAACAGGGGGTAACGCTTACTCCGGCGGTCCACAAAACGCTGCTGCCAGGACTGGCATGGGAAAAACCGCTTCTGTCATCGGAACAGGGAGCATTGTTACGCTGTGAGCGCATCCGGTTCAGAGCGCTGCTGCTTCCTCTTTTCACCGGCCATGCCGTTGTTTCCGGCGAGGCGGTAATTGGCAGCGGACATCTGGATATCAGGTACGCGTTAAATGGTAAAGATGCCTTGAATCTTGCTGCAGATGGAATCTCGCTTGCTGAAATTCCTTTTTTTAAAAGTGTCCTGGGGGCAAAGGTTGCGGGTAACCTCTGGAGTCGTGGGACATTGCAGCGTAGTCCGAAGGGATTAAGCGGTGATCTGAAGCTGGAGATCCAGAAACTCGAATTTTCAGGCGTCAAGGTGGGAGCTTTTCCGCTCCCAGACGCGGCTAATCTTAAAACACAGGGTATGGTACGGGTCACAGACGGCACAGCGCGTCTGGAAAGTTTTACCATCGAGGGCGATGGTCTGTACATGCGGCTTTCAGGCAATGTCCCCTCAGGTGCAGATGCTGCTGTAACGCCGCTGAACCTGAGCCTGGAGATCATGCCAAAGCCGGAGTTTCTTGAAAAGCAGAAGCTGGTTTTTATGGTATTGGCAAAATTTATGACCGCCCCAGGAGTGTATACCGTGCCGATCAGAGGCACGCTGCTAAAGCCGGCAGTACCGTAGAGAGAGAAATCATGGCGATTAAACTTGGTGAAATGCTGCTGAAAGAAAAGCTGATTACTCCCGAGCAGCTCGATGAAGCACTTAAATGTCAGACCATATTCGGAATTAAGCTGGGAAGCAGTTTAATAGAGCTCGGCTCTCTCTCTGACGAGCAGCTCTGCACGTTTTTAAGCCGAAAACTGGGCGTGCCCTACGCTCCGCCACGGGCATTGACGACCGTACCTCCTGAGGTACTTGCTCTCGTATCTGCAGATATTGCACAAAAATTCCGCGTCATTCCGATAAAACTGGACGGTCGGCGCCTTACTCTGGCAATGGCTGACCCGACCGACTTCAAGGCTATTGACGAAGTTGCTTTTGTTTCGGGATGTGTCGTTGTACCGCATATTGCCCCGGATATACGCATAACTGCAGCTCTTTCAATGCTGTACCAGATTCGCGGAGACATACGCTACATACGTGTTGCCGGTGAAATAGCTCAAAAACGGAAACAGACACCGCGTCAAGGGGCTGAAAAGAAGGCAGAAACGATAGAAATACCGATGACAGGCGAACGCGGTGAGCTGCTCAATGTTAAAATACCGCTGGAGTTTGAGGGGTTTGCCAGTATTCCGGGGCATGAGGATGACCTGTTTGATATACCGGATGGAGTGGAGCGGTATTCTGTAGACCGGCTTTCTCTTGAATTTGCTTCGGCAAAGAATCGGGACCAGATCGCCAACGTTTTTATTAAATATCTTGGTCAGGAGTTTACGGTTGCCGCCCTGTTTATTGTCCGTAATAATACGGCGATCGGGTGGCGCGGGGTCGCGGAGAAAAAGCAGATTGAAAACCTGGAAAACTTCAGTGTCCTCCTCAGTAAGCCGTCTGTAATGAGAGATCTGTTGGAAAATCGGCAGTTTGTTCTGGGGACGCTGATCCAGACCCCGGAAAATATTCAGATACTCAAGGCTCTTGGAGTCAATTCCGCTTCGACGCTTCTGGTGTTACCTATTGTCATGCTCAACAAGGTTGTGGCCGCCGTGGTTGTCTCGGCAGATATGGACGCCCTCGGCAGGCGGTTGCAGGAACTCCAGAAACTGGTGTATAAGGCGTCGCTCGCATTTGAAATACAGATCCTGAAAAACAAGATTTTGATGACATGAGAATCGGTCTGTTGGGTGGCAGTTTCAACCCGATCCATAACGCTCATCTGCGCATTGCAGCAGAGGCGGAGAAAGCCTGCGGACTCGACAGGGTTATATTTATTCCGGCGGCAGACCCGCCGCACAAGCCGGTTGCGGGCAACGTTTCCTTTGAAAACCGATCATTTATGGTCGACCTGGCAATTGCTGCCAGGCCGGAATATGAATTGTCAACGGTCGAAGGGGAGCGACACGGGAAGTCCTATTCGATAGATACGATCCGGATATTTCGGGATTGCTTTCCGGAAGATGATCTGTTTTTTATTATCGGTGCGGATTCGTTTCTGGAGATCGGAACGTGGCATCGCTTTGCGGAAATATTCAGCATGTGCAACCTGGTTGTCGTTCATCGACCCGGATGCCCGATCCTTAACCCGCTTGGTGCCCTGCCGGAAGCGGTCAGGGGACTGTTTACCGTTGACAGCACAACGGGCAACCTGTCGCACAGATCCGGCACCACGATATTTTTCATCACCGGTTCGCCGCTGGAGTTGTCATCGACTGAAATCCGGCGACTCTCTGCCGCGGGAGACGATATCACCCGGTATGTATCACCTGAAGTAGCAGCATATATCTCGCACCAAAGGATCTACCGCCAATGCCAGTAAAAAAAGCTAAAATCGTCGAAAAGACAACCTTGACCCCCAATGAACGCGCACGTAAATGCGCTGAACTGGCCTATGACAAAAAGGCGTATGATATCTGTGTGCGCGACATTTCGCGGGTGTCGTCAATTGCCGACTACATGGTTATCATCTCCGGCTCTTCCGACAAACAGAACCAGGCCATAGCAGATAATATCCGCACGGGATTGAAGAAGTACGGTAAGGTAAACGATATTGAAGGCGCTACAGACGGCAAATGGATCGTCATGGATTATGGCGATGTGCTGGTACATATCTTCCACGATCAGATCCGTCGCTATTATGATCTGGACGGTCTCTGGGGGATGGCACCGGAACTGGAATTACCGCCGGAAATCAAGGCCTCGCGCAAGGAATCCGATTTTTGAAAATCAAGGTTATCTGGGTCGGGAAAAGCCGCGACCCGTGGGTCAAGGATGCCATTGCCGAATATGCCGGCCGTATACGGCGTTATTCACCTCTTGATCTCGTTGATATTCGCGATGAAAAGGGTGCTGCTGCAGAAGATATGCGCCGTCGGGAGTGTGATCGGCTGGAGAAGCAGATTCCACCCGGTGCAACCGTTGTTCTGATGGATGAACGTGGAGAACAGATGGATTCTCCCGGATTGGCTGCATTTATCGGCAGACAGCGCGACAGCGGTGTGGGCGAGGTAATCTTTGCGATCGGCGGTGCCTACGGTTTTTCCGAGGAGTTCCGCCGTCGGGGGATGTTACTGGCGTTGTCGAAAATGACCTTCACTCACCAGATGGTGCGGGCGTTCCTGCTGGAACAGATATACCGTGCCTTTACAATTTTGAACAAAGAGCCGTATCATCACTGATCCGAAAGGACGTTCCCATGAAAAAGCCACTCATTCTGATGATTCTTGACGGCTGGGGCATCAACCCCAACCCTGCCCACAACGCCGTTGCCCTGGCAAACACTCCAAACCTGACAACCTATCTGCGTAAATACCCTCATACAGCTATTCGTACCTCCGGGATGGCGGTAGGTCTGCCGGAAGGGCAGATGGGAAATTCAGAAGTCGGCCACCTGAATCTGGGTGCCGGGCGAATTGTCTACCAGGAATTGACACGCGTTACCAAATCCATTCTTGACGGCGATTTTTTCACTAACCCGGTTCTTCTGGAATGCATTGCCAAGGTTAAAGCATCAGGAGGCAGGCTCCACCTCTCCGGCCTTCTCTCAGATGGCGGTGTGCATTCTCACAACACGCATCTCTACGCGCTGCTGGAACTGGCAAAGCGGCAAGGGGTGGCGGATGTCTTCGTCCACTGTCTGTTGGATGGCCGTGATACGCCCCCCCAGAGCGGCGCAGAGTACCTGGAGCAGTTGGAGGCCGAAATAACCCGCATTGGCGTGGGTAAAATCGCCACAGTCATGGGACGCTACTACGCTATGGATCGCGATACTCGCTGGGATCGGGTAGAGAAAGCATACAATGCCATTGTGCATGGTCTGGGCGAACTCTCGGTCTCCTCAAAAGATGTCGTTGAACAGAGTTATGCCTCCAAAATATACGATGAATTTGTCGTCCCTGCCGTGATCTGCGAACAGGGCGCACCGGTCGGACAGCTGCTTGATGGTGACGGGTTCATCTTCTTCAATTTCCGTTCAGATCGTGCCCGTGAAATTACCCGGGCTCTTACTCTGGATGACTTTGACGGCTTTGTACGGAGCAATCGGCCGAAACTGGCCGACTACGTCTGCCTCACGGAATATGATGCCACGTTTGGTCTACCGATTGCCTTTGCCTCAACGGAGTTGTCCAATCTTCTGGGGGGCGTGCTGGCCGATTCAGGGCTGAAACAGCTGCGAATCGCCGAAACAGAAAAATATGCCCATGTTACTTTCTTCTTCAACGGCGGAGTTGAAACTCCCTTTCCCGGCGAAGATCGCGCCCTGATTCCGTCACCGAAGGACGTTGCCACCTATGACCTGAAACCGGAAATGAGTGCCGGCCAGGTTACAGACAAGCTTCTGAAGTTGATTGAACAGGATGTTTATGACGTGATCATTCTCAATTTTGCCAACTGCGACATGGTTGGTCATACCGGCATCGAAGCTGCGGCAATACAGGCGGTAGAAGCGGTTGATGCGTGTGCCGGCAGGGTGGTGTCAAAGGTGCGGGAGCTCGGCGGTGCGGTGCTGATCACCGCTGACCACGGCAATGCGGAACAGATGCAGGACGAAAACGGCGAACCGTTCACCGCACATACCACCAACCCTGTCTGGTTTGTGGTCGTTGATGACAGTCGCATGGGGGCGACCCTGCGTGAAGGCGGGAGACTGGCTGATGTGGCACCGACGATGCTGAAAATGCTGGGATTGGCGCAGCCGCTGGAGATGACCGGAGAGAGCTTGTTGTAAGTGTCTCGCAAAATGCATGTATGCAATCAAAGCCGCCCGGTTAGCGTTTGTCTGACATGTCGGCTTTTTTTGTTGAAATCAGGCGCGGGATTGTGATGGCCTGTTTGGCTGCGTGTAGTGTATATTGGCACCTTGTCGGGTGATTATGAGGAATGACCGGCAGTATATGTGACCGCTGCATTTGCATAAAAAGAGAGGACAACCTATGAACATTCGCAAGAAGATTCTAGACTACGAGTACGAGGAAGTCCTGGACGTAAAAACCCGTGAACTGATCCGCGTGGCCTGCGCTATAGTGACCGGCTGCCCCACCTGACTAAAAAAACACTTCGCGGTCGCGAAGGGGGCAGGAGCATCACAAGAGGAACTGCGGGAGGCTATTGCCTATGGTATTATCGCTCCATCGGGGAAGGCCAAGAACTTTGCCCTGGATATGCTGGAAGAGGTGAAATGAAACGACACCTCCTCATGGTATGTTTTAAGCTGTTTTTGTCAGGCCGGAGGACGTCACGGTCAAACAGCTGAAAAGGGCGGGATTTATCCGGCTGTCGGTGGCGGGCGGGGAGGAATATTTCAAACGGTTCGGAGGCGAATATGGCAACACGCGGCATTATCGGAACAAACCGGCAATTTAAGATCGGCAAAATCGTCTGTCTGGCACGCAACTATGCCGAACATGCCCGTGAACTGGGCAACGAAACCCCTGCAGCGCCGGTGTTATTTATGAAACCGGCCTCGTCTGTCATTGGCGATCGGGAGATGGTACACATTCCCGCGTACTCGCAGGAGTGCCATTATGAAGTGGAACTGGCGGTGCTGATCGGCACGCATGCGTCTCACGTAACGGCAGACGTGGCAATGGAATGCATCGCCGGATACGGCGTGGCAATAGATATGACCTTGCGCGATGTGCAGAATCAGTTGAAAGCCAAGGGGCTGCCATGGGAAATTGCCAAGGGGTTCGATACCGCCTGTCCGCTATCGGACTTTGTCCCGGCTTCGGCAGTCGCTGATCCTCATGCGTTGTGCCTGAAGCTTGCGGTCAACGGTTTGACCCATCAGAATGGCACCAGTTCCGACATGATTAATCGCATTCCGCAGATCATCTCCCATATATCAGCCATTTTCACTCTTGAGCCGGGTGACGTCATCCTCACCGGTACACCCGCCGGGGTCGGGCAGGTAATCGCCGGTGATGTGATGATCGCTGAGATAGAGAGCGTTGGATGCTTGACAATAGCGGTTGACTAGCATGACACTCACGCATGCGCACCAATCACTTGTCACATAAAAAAAGGCTTTCCCGCTTTGTCAGGCTTCTCGGCAGGTTACGCCCATTGGAACTGCCGGTTACCCACCGTCACAACAGCGTCGAGCTTTTCAATGACGGACGTCAGTTTTTTGAAGCACTTTTTGATGCTATCCACTCTGCAAAACATTCAATTCAGCTGGAATACTACATCATTCAAAACGATCGAATCGGCACCGGCCTTGCGCATGAACTGGCGGCAGCGGTCCGGCGTGGTGTTACAGTCAAGCTGATTTACGATTATATCGGCTGCCTGGATACGCCGGCATCTTATTTTAAGGACCTTTCCCGGCAGGGAGTCAAGCTGCTCCCGTTTAATGTCCCTTCGTTCAGGCGTGGTTTTTACTGGTTCGACAAACGCGATCATCGCAAGATGACAATTATAGACGGTACACTGGCTCTACTGGGGGGCTTCAATATCGGCGACGAGTATGCCGGTTGTGTCGCCGGAAAACAGAGTTTTCGTGATTTGGGATTTAGTATTTATGGTGAATCGGTGGGCGAACTGGAGGCGATATTCCACAACACCTGGCATGGCGAGCGGGATGGACATGCCGCTCAAACTCCGCTGGAACGACCGCGACGGCCGGTAAGCAGACTCGGTGATGCTGCAGTAAACATCATCAGCGGCGGGCCGCTTCAGCTGCACTCCTACATCCGGGAAACGTTTCAGGTCAATATAGCCTCCGCTGCCGAAGAGATCCTCATTGCCACCCCCTATTTTGTCCCCGGACCACGAATCATCCGCTCACTCCTGCGGGCCGTCCGGCGGGGTGTACGGGTACGGCTGCTGCTGCCTGCCCGCAGTGATGTTCCGATGATGCTGCTGCTCGGCAGAAGTTCGTATGCGACACTTCTGCGGGGCGGGGTCGAAATATTTGAACTGGAACGGGAAATTCTCCATGCCAAGGTTATGCTGATTGACGCGGAGCGGACGATCATCGGGTCCGCAAATCTTGATCAGCGCAGCTTCCACCGCAATTACGAAATCAACTGCCTGGTAGATAACGTGCGGTTCGGCGGACAGATCCGCGATTTATTGCTGGAGGATATCGATGGATCCCGACGGGTGGATCTGGACGTGCATGAACGCCGGGGGATTGCCGTCCGAATCATGGAGCGGGTGGTGAGCCTGTTCGGGTGGTTTTTGTGAGTGGCCGACTGATCGACACACACTGCCATCTCGATCTCGAACCATTATTGTCCGGACTGCCGCGGCATTTGCATGAGGCATCAGAAGCAGGCGTGCAGCAATTCATCGTCCCCGGTGTACACCCGGACGGCTGGGCCGGCATCGCGAAACTGGCTGCAGCAAACAGTTCGATTCTCCCGGCTTACGGGATTCATCCGATGCACGCTGAGTGCATGACTGCTCACGTTCTCGGCACGTTGCGAGAACGGGCGGCAGGAGCGGTCGCCATCGGAGAAATAGGGATCGACCCGGCTTATCCCGTGTCGATGTGGCAGCAGGAGCAGGCTTTGCGGGAACAGATTCGAATTGCGGTGAACTGCGGGTTGCCGCTTCTTATCCACTGCCGACGTGCGTTCCAGCGGATATTGACGGTTCTGCACGAGGAGCGTGCCGGGCAGGTTGGCGGCATCATGCACGCCTACTCGGGTTCTGCAGAAATGGCTCAGGAGTTCATCAGACTCGGTTTTGCCCTGTCCCTTTCCGGGACGCTTACCTGGAATAACGCTGTCAGGCCGCTGCGGGTCGTCCGTAATGTGGCACTGGAGCATCTGGTCCTGGAAACTGATGCCCCGGACATGACTCCGCAAAAGTATCGGGGCTCATTCAACCGCCCGGCCTGGCTGAAAGAAACTGCTCAGCGGACAGCGGAACTGAAGGGAGTACCACTGAGTGAGGTTGCGAGGATTACCACGGATAACGTGAGAAGGATTCTCAGGCTGGAGAATTGTCCCGCTTGATGCTGTATTTTAGCCCGGCGCTGTGCTACCATCCCAGAGGATTTTATTTTTCCAGACAGGAGCGACTACATGAAATTTGCCCTTTTACTTCTCTCCACAGGTGTCGTCACCATCAGCGGTTGTGCAATGTTCACTGCCTGGAAGAGCATTCCGCCACCGGGCGGTTGCGATCAGTGCCACACCGTGGCGATAAGCACCAACTGGCAGGCAATGTACAAACCGGTTACTTTGTCCGATGAACGTGGGCGCCTCCCCTTCCAGACGCCGGAATACAACCAGCCTTCCCTTGGGGGACAGCAATCACCACTGGATGCAAAAAAAGTGGAAGAAAAAGCATGCTTCGATTGCCACAAGGCCCCAACAATTGCTCACAAAAACCGTAAAGGTCGATTTCATCATTAACCGTCACGCTTCTCAAACAAAGCACACATAATCCCACTTTTGGAAGGTACCGATCATGTCACGTGACTCATTCAAATCGGCCCGGAACCTGGTTGTAAACGACCGTACCTATCGCATCTATGACATCTCCGTGTTGGAACAGGCGGGGATTGTCAGCGTCTCCCGCCTTCCGTTTTCTCTGAAAATTCTGCTGGAAAATCTGTTGCGTCATGAAGACGGTCTGACGGTTTCGCACGATGATATTACGGCGTTCGGCCAGTGGCTTGAAACCCGCTCGTCTGACAAGGAAATAGCGTTCAGTCCCGGCCGTGTGCTGATGCAGGATTTTACGGGCGTTCCAGCTGTCGCCGATCTTGCCGCACTGCGGGATGCGGTGAAGGAAGCGGGGGGGGATCCGGAATCAATAAACCCGCTGATCCCGGTGGATCTGGTTATTGACCACTCGGTGCAGGTTGACAGGTACGCAAGCGAAGGCGCCTTTGCATACAATGTCGCGTGCGAGATGGAACGGAACCGGGAACGCTATGCCTTTTTACGCTGGGGCCAAAATGCCCTGCACAATTTTCGGGTCGTTCCGCCCGGTACCGGTATCTGTCATCAGGTGAATCTTGAGTATCTGGCAAGGGTGGTCTGGAATGACGGTGACGGTACGACTGACTCAGTCGCCTACCCTGACACACTGCTGGGAACCGACAGTCATACCACCATGATCAACGGCCTCGGCGTGCTCGGCTGGGGTGTGGGCGGCATTGAGGCGGAAGCCGCCATGCTGGGCCAGGCGGTGTCGATGTTAATACCGGAAGTCGTCGGCGTACGTCTTGAGGGAGATCTTCAACCGGGAGTTACCGCCACCGACCTGGTGCTGACCATCACGGAACTTTTGCGAAAGACCGGTGTTGTCGGAAAATTCGTAGAGTTTTACGGGCGCGGGCTTGATAACCTGAGGCTGGCAGACCGGGCTACCATCGCAAATATGGCCCCGGAGTATGGCGCTACCTGCGGATTTTTCCCGGTTGATGCCGAAACAATAGCATATTTACGCTTTACCGGTCGTGAGCCACAGACGGCAGATCTTGCAGAAGCCTATTGCCGTGCACAGGGGTTGTGGCGCGATGCAGATTCGCCGGAGCCGCTCTTCAGCCAGGTTGTTTCCCTGGACCTGGGGAGTGTGATCCCGTGTCTGGCCGGTCCACGCCGTCCCCAGGACCGGGTGCCGCTCACAGATATGGTGACGGTGTCAGCCGCATCAGTACCGGCAGGGGAAGAACACGTGCAGATACCGCTGGAGGGGGGCAAAACCGGTCTGGCACACGGTGCAGTGGTTATTGCCGCCATAACGTCCTGCACTAACACCTCCAATCCGGATGTCATGCTGGCGGCCGGACTGCTGGCGAAAAAGGCGGTCGCAGCGGGGCTGACGGTGAAGCCGTGGGTCAAGACATCACTTGCGCCCGGATCGAAAGTCGTCATGGAGTATCTGCAGCAGTCGGGGCTTTACGGCTCACTCGTTCAGCTCGGCTTCGATCTGGTCGGCTACGGCTGCACAACCTGCATCGGAAATTCCGGCCCGCTTACTGATGCTGTCGATGCAGCAATACAAAAGGGAAATCTGCTCGTTTCGGCGGTTCTCTCCGGAAATCGGAACTTTGAAGGGCGAATTCACCCGCAGGTCAAAAACAGCTGGCTGGCGTCTCCACCGCTGGTAGTGGCGTTTGCACTGGCGGGTACAACACGGATCAACCTGACGGAGGAGCCGCTCGGCGTCGGCCGGGACGGACAGCCGGTCTACCTGCGCGACATCTGGCCGACGGTCGAGGAGATAAAAACAGTGCAGAGCAGCATATCCCCGGAGATATTCAGGAAGGGATATGCCGATGTCTACAGCGGCACAGCGGAATGGCAGCAGCTGCCGACCGGTGCCACTGCCACCTACCCGTGGGAGCCAGCTTCCACCTATGTCAAGGCACCGCCGTTTTTCCAGAGCCGACAGGCAGAAGAAAAAACTCTGCCCGGCACGATGCGTATTCTAGCCCTGTTTGGCGACTCTATTACCACGGATCATATCTCGCCTGCCGGTTCGATTCGGCCTGCAAGTCCGGCGGGGAGGTATCTCCAGGGGCTCGGTATTACCGTTGGCGATTTCAACTCCTACGGCTCACGGCGCGGCAATCATGAGGTCATGATGCGCGGTACCTTTGCCAACACGCGGCTGCGCAATGAAATGGTGCCTCAGCATGATGGAGGCTATACCCGGTATTTTCCCGGGGGCGAAGAGCTTTCCATCTACGATGCTGCCATGCGCTATCAGGAGGAACAGACACCACTGGTGATCTTTGCCGGGAAGGAATACGGTTCCGGGTCGAGTCGCGACTGGGCCGCAAAGGGGCCGCTGCTGCTGGGAGTGGCGGCGGTGGTTGCCGAAAGCTTCGAGCGGATTCATCGCTCAAACCTGATCGGCATGGGGATACTGCCGCTGCAGTTTCTGGAGGGTGTCTCACGCCTGACACTTGCGCTTGATGGCAGTGAAACGGTTGAACTGGTTCACCCTGAGGGTGGCCTGACGGTCGGTATGACCTTCGCGGTGGTTATTCATCGCGTGGATGGACGAACAGAGCAGACATCCGTGCGCTGCCGCCTGGATACGGTGAATGAAGTCTCGTATTTCAAAGCTGGCGGGATTTTGCCCTACGTGCTGAAGCGGTACCTGTAAACGAATCACCAAACCGTGGCATTCTCTCCGATGCCACGGTTTGATTTTTAATCTCCTTCTCTGAAAAAGCGGTACCCGACGCCGCGCACGGTTTGGAAATGTTTCGGGTGCGAGGGATCCGGCTCAAAGTACTTGCGAAGCCGGACGATAAAATTGTCCAGTGTGCGGGTTTCGGTATCGCTGCTGTACCCCCAGACTGACTGCAGCAGTTCGCTGCGATGAACGGGGCGCCCCTCTTTCTGGAAAAAAAGCGCCAGAACCCGTACCTCCATTTCCGTCAGATCAATTTCACCCTGGGCCGTTCTGGCGCGATAGGAAAGCAGGAACACCTCGTTGTCGCCAAAGCAGTATCCCTCCTCAATCGGCTCCGGACGATACCATGAAGAGCGCCGCAGCATTCCTTTGACCCGCAGCAGAAACTCCACCAGATTGAACGGCTTGGTAAGGTAATCATCGGCGCCGTTTTCCAACCCTTCCACCCGATCGGAATCGTCGGAGCGGGCTGTCAGCATGAGGATCGGCACGCGTGGATCGAGTGTTCTGATGGAACGGCACGCCTGAAAACCGTCCATGCCGGGAAGCATTACGTCTAAAATTACCAGGTCGAAATGCTCAATCTCCAGAGTTGCCAGTGCCCGCTCAGCAGTCTCAAAATGACTGACACGGTGTCCCTCTTCCTCAAGATTGAAACAGATTCCGCGTGCCAGATGAATTTCGTCCTCCACCAGCATGATATGTGGTTTGTCGTCTGTCATTGTCTTTGCCTCATGCCGCAGGAAATTTCAGTGTAAACGTTGTACCTTTGCCCGGTCCTTCGCTGGTCGCGCTGACAGTACCGCCAAGTCCTTTAACGACAGTCTCCACAATGTAGAGACCGAGCCCGGTGCCACGAACATTGTTTCCCGGCGGCTGAACGCGATAGAAACGGTCGAACACCTTTTTCAGCTCTTTGCGATCCAGTCCTCTGCCATGATCCTGCACCGATAGCTGCAGCCAGTTGCCGGATTTCACCAATGTAACGGAGATTTCCGGACTTTGCGGTGAATAGAGTACCGCATTTTCAAACAGATTGCGCACGACCATGCCCATCTCTTCAGGATCAACCTGTGCCTTCAGCGAGGGTGCAGCTGTGAAAGAAATACTTCCCCCCTGTGGCAAGGTGACGCGCTCCCGCTCGACGTGTTCGTTCACCAGTTGTGTCAGATCAGTCAGCCGTCGTTCGGAGTGTTTCCGCCGCTGCTCGAGACGGGCAGCCATGAGCAGATTATTGATAAGATAATGGAGCCGGTCCGTGTCCGCCAGCATAGTGCCGACGAACGAGTCAAGGCGCTCTTCGGACGGCTTTCGCAGCCGGATCGTTTCCAGGTGGAGCTGGATTGATGCAAGTGGCGATTTCAGCTCGTGGGTCACTTGAGAGATGATGTTGCGCTGCTGCAGATAGAGATGTGACTGACGATTCCAATAGACAAAAATAACGTAGACGCCGATCAGCATTAACACCAGCATGACCAGGCCTTCAACCATAACCGGCCAATTTGCTCCCTGCCCAAGCAGTTCCGGACGGTACTTCTCTGCCAGTGCCCGAAATTCGCGATGTTTGCCGATAAACCAGTAGATCCAGAATACGACGGCGGTGATCCAGACCAGCTGGATGGCAATCAGAGCCATGATGGGGTGAAAAATACGGCGAAGTATGTTCATATTGGTGGCACCGTGTCGACCCTGTTTTTGTACCCTTGTGCATCCGGCGGCTATCTGCTATCTTGGCGCGCCGAAACAGAGTTATAAATAATGTCTGGAGTGTACGTCAATGGCTAGTGTCGATTTTAAAAAACTTAACCGGCAGATGATGATCTACCGGATTGTACAGACGGTATTAGTAGGAATGCTGGTAGTTCTGGCAATCGTGTTTCAGGGGCATTTTGCCGCTATGGGCAAACCGGCGCTGTTCCTGCGCACAATTCTTTTTTCGGTCGTCATCCAGGGGTGCCTGATCTGGCCGGTGTACAAACTGGCGTGGCGTGACGTCAGCGTCGAGATCGAAGGGCTCCAGCCGAAACTTACGCCCGAACAGTTGGCAGCACTGCGCAAAAAGCGCCTGATCGGTGATCTGTGGAAATTTTGCGGCGTGGCTTTTTTTGTCGTCTTTGTTGCGCTCGCCCCTGATGCGAAAAAGTCTATTGGAGCAACGCCGGTTCTTGCCATCACGATCTTTTCATTTCTGCTGACCTGCCTGATGTATTTCCAATGTTTCAACTTCAGCGCGAAAAAGCGGATAAAACAGAGCTGAATTGAATCAGTCAGTACCGCAGGAACACGGCGTATTCAGTGTCTCTGCGGTAAGATGCCTTTTCCGGTTACTCCGAAAAACGTCTCCATTCTCGAAAATACACCTGCTGAATCCCCCCGTACTATTTCCGTGTCCGGCAACGAACGGAGGAAAATCCTGCCATAGCTCTTGTTCAGTACGCGCCGGTCGAGGATCAACACCGCTCCCCGGTCATCACGGCTGCGGATCAGGCGCCCAAAGCCCTGGCGGAATTTGATGACTGCCTGGGGTACGGAGAAATCGCGGAACGGATCGCCGCCATCCGCTTTTATCTTTTCGGCGCGGGCCTGCTGAACAGGCTCGGTCGGCACCTGGAACGGCAGGCGGGCGATGATTACCAGCCGCAGTGCCTCCCCCTTGACGTCAACACCCTCCCAGAATGAATCGGTCCCGAACAGCACCGCATTTCCCTCCTTACGAAACTGAGTCAATAGAGCGTGGCGACCGGTCTCTCCCTGCTTGAGCGACGTAAGTCCTTTTCGCGCCAACGCAGGCGACAGTGCCTGATAGACACGGTTGAGCAGATCATAGGAGGTGAACAGGATAAAGACACCGCCGTTGGAAATGGTCACCGCCCTGAGGATGTGCTGCTCCAGGGCCCCGCGGTAGCCGGGGGCCGTTGGTTCCGGCATCTCCTCCGGAACAGCGACAAATACCTGATTGGCATAATCAAAGGGGGATGCCAGCTGCAGTTCCGTGAGACGCTCTTTCGGGAGGAGACCGAAGCCGGTCCGTTTTTTAAGATAGCCGAATTGTCCGCCTACTGTCAGGGTTGCCGATGTGACGATGATCGTTTTGAGCTTGTCGAGGACGCTCTCCTTAAGCTGGGCGGATATGTCAAGCGGGGCGGCAGTAAGACGTGCCTGGACACCACGGTGATTCCGCTTGGTTTCAATCCAGCGGCAATACCCTTCGGCTTCGGTGGTGAAGAACAACAGGGCGTCGGCCATGCTCTGCAGCCGCCCTTCGATACCGCTCGTATCGAGCAACTGGTCAGCCAGTTTTTCCTGCAATTTTTCCGGAAGATCCTTGCAGCGCCGTACAAGCGTCCGCAGAGATGACGTGTAGTCGTTGACGACATCCGCCAGAGCGTGCAGCCGCTGGCGGCACTCCTGCCAGAAAGGCGTCCGTTCCACTTCGGTTGTGATCCGCAGCTTCTGCTCACGCCCGGATTCTCCCTTGCACACCTGTTCTACGCTGACCGCCAGCCAATCCATGGTCTGTTCCGTCCTCCCCGCCAGATCATGGGCTTTGGGGAGCAGGTGGCTTTCCAGCAGTCCGGACAGTTCGGCGTAGAGCCCTTCCTGGGATTCCGGCAGATCGCGGGTAATACGGGAGGAGATAATCGTCAGCAGCCCGGCCCGGTTGCTCTTTTGCGGTACCAGTCGCTGCAGCTGCTTGAGGATGCCGCTCCGCGCAATCGTCAGGGAGAGATGGCTGGTGGCAACGTCTTCCAGATGATGCCCTTCATCGAAAATTAATCGCGTAAAGGGGGGAAGAATGGCGGTGGCGTCATAGCCGGTTTCCCTCCGGAGCACGATGTCCGAAAGCAGCAGGGCGTGGTTGACCACCAGTACCCGTGCGGCTGAAGATTCTCGCCGTGCGCGGTAGAAAAAGCAACGGTTGAAATGTTTGCAGCGCGACCGACCGCACTGGTCGGCTTCGCAACAGACCTCCTCCCAGGTACCGCCGTGAGGCGTGAAGGCGAGGTCACTGCGGCAGCCGTCCTGGCTGCTGCGGCTCCATTCAATGATCGTTGTCAGTTCAGCCGATGATTCATCCGGAAACAGTGACGGTTCCGCTTCCGCGTGCTCCAGTTTTCGCAGGCAGGCATAGTTGCTGCGCCCCTTAACCAGTGACGCCTTGAACTCAACGGCGGAATTGCGCGCCAGGAAGGGGAGGTCCTTTCTGATCAGCTGTTCCTGCAGGTTGATGGTGTTGGTGGAGATAACGACCCGTTCGTTGTTGCGTACTGCCCAGAGAATTGCCGGAATCAGGTACGCCAGTGACTTGCCGGTTCCGGTGCCCGCTTCGACCAGTGCCACCCCGTCGCCGTTGAATGCATCGGCAACGGCAAAGGCCATCCGCAGCTGCTCCTCACGCTGCTCATACCCTTTAAGGTGAGCCATCATGCCGTCATTCGCAAACACGCGGCCGATCTCTTCAAGAGAAAGCTTTTCGCCCTTTTTTTCGGTAAAAGGAGCGACAACCTGATAGCAGCGGTTGCAGTCGTTGTCGATGATGCTGAAGCCGATGCCCTGGTTGCCGCACACCGAGGCAATGTCCATATCAGCTGATGAAGGAGTCAGGTTGCCGGAGGGGTGGTTGTGAATGACGACATCGCCGCCGGATGCACGGGTGATGATGGCGGGTACCGCGACTTTGCTGCCGCGGGCAATGGTTTCGGTTTCATAGACACTGCCATCGACGTTGGTACGGCCGATAAAGAAGACTTCATTGCCGCCTGCAGCGGCGATCTCGTGGCGCATCAGGGCGCGGCAATCTGTGGTAAATTGGGTTTCCATAAGATTGACCACCATAGCACACCACACTAAAAAAGGCACCGGGGAAACCGGGTGCCTTTTTTAGTAGTATATGAGCGTAGCGTGGGCGGATGGTTGTCAGTTCAGCAGGAACCCCACAATGCCGGCTCCCAGGATAACCACCATCGGACTGATTTTAGTCCATTTGAAAACAGCAAAGCCAACCGCCAGGACAATGAACTCCTTTATACCGGAGAGAGATGAAACGCCGAGATTCCAGGCTGCAGCGGCTACCAGGCCGACCACTGCCGGTAGTAGACCATCGAGGGCGCTTTTGATGAATGTGATGTTTTTGAGGCGGTGGTAATTGCGCCCGATGATCAGCATCAGGACAACACAGGGGAGAAAGATGCAGATCGTTGCTATGAGGGCACCCGGAAATCCGCCGGCGCGGAATCCGGTGAAGGTGGCCAGCATCGCCAGCGGACCGGGTGTCAGCTGGGAAAGGGCCAGGCCGTCGAGAAACTGGCGGAGGGTCAGCCAGTGGTACTGCTCTACCATGATGTGGTTAAGCAGGGGAATAAGTACATAGCCACCGCCGACGAACATCAGCCCGATGCGGACGTAGATCCAGGCGATGGCAAGCAGAGAGGTCATCGGCTGCTTCTCCGCTGGTTGTATGCGCTGCAGAGCGACCAGAATGCCGCGCCGAGAAGAATCCAGGCGGAATTAAGTTTGAGAAATACTGCCGCAGAAAAGGCGGCAACTGCCATGAGGAGACCGTTGCCTCCTTTGATCTGCTTGCGTCCCATGTCAATCGCGACAACGACAATCAACCCGATGATGACCGGGTTGGTTCCTTTGAGGGCCGCCTGCAATTGCGGCAGTTTGTTATAGGTGAAGTAGATCCAGGAGAGCAGAGATACCAGCAGGAACGAGGGGAAGATGAATGCGGTTGCCGCGACAATACCGCCCCGGATGCCGCGCAGATGGTGGCCGGTGAAGGTGCAGACATTGAGGGAAAACGGCCCCAGAAGTTGACCGAATGCCAACCCGTGTAAAAATTCTTCTGCTGAAATCCACTTTTTTTCCCGGACACAGACCCGCTCGACCAGCGCAACGATTGCCATACCGCCGCCGAAACCGGTAAGGCCGATCGTGGCGAAGGTAAGGAAAATTTCGGTGAGGCTCACTTTTGATTTTGCGGAATCCATAGCGAATGTATAGCAGGATGCGTGGAGGTGCGGCAAGGGGAAAGAACAGGGGAGGTCAGCGGTGAAGCAGCAGGTTTAAATGACGTTAACGATCTTGAAAAGAGCGATAAAAGGGGCGGTTGACATGTTTCTAGTATGCGGAATCAAATAAAGTATCCGGTTTTTTCAATAAGTTGCATCCTGTCTGTCGGCCGCCGCCCCGAAGGGGGGGATGGCCGGATCTGGTCAATACGAGCTGGAATATAATCAAAAGGTACGTGCTGTGCGATTAACTGCATGGCTCACCGTGCTCATAATCGGGTGGTTCGTTGTAAGGGTGCATGTCATGTCAAAGTTGCACGATTTTCAGCTTCTGCATAAAAGAATCGCAAACATTTCACAAACTATACATTCCGAAGTAGATCATCAGCACAGATAGTCACTAACCCTTATTTGTGATTGATTTCTGACGCTCTAACGGTGGCGTCTTATACCACCATGCCCCACCTCTGATGTCTCTTCCCCCTCCACCCGAATCCCTGTTGTGAAAAATGGGAAATCATGGCATCTTACAGCGGTTTTTATGGGCAATTTTAACCAAGGAGCTGCTGATGTCTTTTCGCACAATTGAATGGCTTGATGACACCGTGGTCATGATTGACCAAACCCGTCTGCCGGGTGAAGAGGTCTATAATACCTACACTGATTTTCAGTCTGTCGCCGAGGCAATCAAGGGCATGATTATTCGAGGGGCGCCGGCGATTGGCGTGGCCGCTGCTATGGGGGTTGCGCTGGGAGCGCGGGCGATTATTGCCGATACCCACGAATCTTTTTTTCGCCAATTGGAAAATGTCTGTGATGTGCTCGGGCGTACCCGACCGACGGCGGTCAACCTCTTCTGGGGTCTGGAACGGATGAAGCGGGTTGCGGAGGCGCATCGGGATAAAAAGCTTGATCATATTCGTGAAGCACTCAAAAAAGAGGCGATCCTGATCGAGCAGGAGGATTTGACCATCTGCCGGAACATCGGCAAGTGGGGAGCAACTCTGATTCCTGAGGGAGCCACGGTTTTGACCCACTGCAATGCAGGGGGATTAGCCACGGCAGGATATGGCACCGCCCTGGGAGTTATCCGTGCCGCCCATGAAGCGGGTAAAAAGATTCAGGTATTTGCCGATGAAACCAGGCCGTGGCTGCAGGGGGCACGCCTGACCGCCTGGGAACTGATGAAGGATGGTATTCCGACGACGCTGATTTCCGACAATATGGCCGGATTCTTTATGAGTCGCGGTGAGATAACCTGCTGCGTCGTAGGAGCCGACCGGATCGCCGCAAATGGTGATACCGCCAACAAGATCGGCACCTATTCAGTTGCGGTGCTGGCCAAAGAGAACAATATCCCTTTCTATGTTGCCGCTCCGGTGTCAACGCTTGACCTGACGCTTGCCGACGGCAGCAAAATTCCGATTGAAGAGCGCCCATTCAGTGAAGTCACCCACATCAAAGGGGTTGCGATCGCCCCGGAAGGCGTCCGGGTTCGTAATCCATCGTTCGATGTAACTCCGGCACGGTATATTTCGGCTATCATCACCGAAAACGGCGTCGTCAAAGGGGACTACCGCAGCGGACTGCGCGCGGTTGCAAGGACCTAAATGCATATCGAGCGCTTCCTGGATGAGTTCCGCTGCATCATTGAGGTACCAGATTCTGCACAGCAATCGGGCAGACTTGCCGCGTACCTTGAGGAGCACGGGTTTCTCTACGGTGTCCGTACGGCTGAAAACGTTCTGCTGCTGCGGCAGGTCTTCACGGTTGAAGCGCTGCATCGGATTCTGGCAAACGCCCTCGTGACCGCTTCACCGGATCAGGCGCTCAATTCTTTCGAACGTCTGGTCGGGGTCGTCTCTGCCGATAAGCTCTGCGTGTTGGCTGAACGGAAACAGCGGCTGGCCCAGTGCGTGCTGCTCTGTGGCTCTTCACCATTCCTGGTGAATTTGATGTACAAATCCCCCGACATAGTCAATTGGCTGTTTCTGGAGGATGGTGTAGCTCTTTCCCGCTCAGGGGAGGATATGCTGGATGCGGTACAGGCAACAGTAGATGAATCAACTGATTTCGCCGGGCTGCAGAAAGCGCTGCGCTGTTTCAAACGTCGTGAAATTGTACGCATTGCCGCCCGAGACCTGTGTGGGCTCGCGCCGCTTGAAGAGGTCATGCGCGAGCTTGCCGACCTTGCATCATCAACACTCCAGGTCGCGTATCAGGTCTGTCGGGGCTGCCTGATCCGGGACCATGGAGTCCCGTTGGTAACGGAAGTTCCGTTGTTTACCCGTGAGGCACAGATGACGGTGATCGGCATGGGCAAGCTGGGCGGACGAGAGCTTAATTTTTCTTCTGATGTGGATATCATCTACTTCTATGAGTCAGACAGGGGGGAAACCTCCGGGATAGAAACCGGTTCCGGAGGGAGAAAGGGAGTCATCTCGCTTCATGCCTTTTTTAACAAACTGGGTGAGATGATCAGTCGGGCACTCTCTCAGGTAACTGAGGATGGCTTTGTCTTCCGGGTTGACGTCGGCCTTCGACCGGAAGGAAAATCGGGCGATATGGCCGTTTCTCTCCGCTCGGCGGAGATCTATTATGAATCCTGGGGGCAGTCCTGGGAGCGCACCGCCATGCTCAAAGCGCGGCCGGTTGCCGGTTCACTAGCGCTTGGCGAACAGCTCCTGAAAACTCTGCAGCCGTTTATTTATCGCAAATACCTCGATTACAACCTGATCGAGGATATGAAACAGATGAAGCAGAAAATAGATGCGTCACTGGCGCGGTCCCGGGAAGGTGAGATCAATATCAAGCTTGGTCGCGGTGGTATCCGCGAAATTGAGTTTTTTATTCAGGCGCTGCAACTGGTGTATGCGGGAAAGAACCTGAAACTGCGGGAACGAAACTCGCTTCTTGCATTGGACACACTGCTGGCAGCCAACCTGTTGGTGGAGGACGATCAGATAAAGCTGCGTGACGCCTATCGGTTTCTCCGTTCGGTCGAGCACCGTATTCAGGTGGTGCAGGAGCGCCAGACCCATAACTTGCCGCTCAAGGAGGAGGAAATGCTGGCGCTCGCGCGCCGTAGCGGTTTTTTGGACGTCAATGGCCTGGAGCAGTTTCGCGAGGTTCTGGAAGAGCACCGCGGCAATGTTTCCCACATCTACGGTACCCTTTTCCATTCTCGTGATGAGAAGCTGGAGCAGGAAGTGCATCCCGAAGTCCTCTTTATCCTCGATCCCACGGCGGACTCGGATCTCGTCAAAGATATGCTGGCGGAACGCCATTTTGAGGACGTGGACCGGGCATACGATAATCTGATGTCTCTGCGAAGAGGTCCTGAAAGGGCAAATCTGACCGAACGAAGCCGCCGTTTATTGGAAAAGATCTCCCCGCTGCTGATCCAGGAACTTTTCGAATCCTATGACCCTGACCTCGCTCTGACAAATCTGGAGCGCTTCATGGTGGTGATCGCCACCCGGCCATCCTATTATGCGCTTCTCGCGGAGAACAGAGCTGCGATCAAGCTGCTGGTGGCGCTGTTCGGCATGTCGGAATTTCTCTCGAAAATTTTGATCAGTCATCCGGAACTGCTCGACAGTCTCGTTTCCCGCAGCACTTCATCCGTTACGAAAACCAAGGAGATTCTGGCAGAGGAACTGGATTCGCTGCTTGAGCAGAGTGATTATTTCGAGGATCACCTGGACATTCTGCGCCGTTACCGCAATGAAGAATTCCTGCGTATCGGCCTGAATGATATTCATGGGAGATTGCTGCAGGGGGAGGTGACTTCGCAGCTCAGTCTGCTGGGAGAGGTTTGTCTTTCTGCCGCGTTCCGCTTGGCTGTTACCGAACTGCAGCGCTTTGGCCGTCCGACATGGCAGCGCGAGGGAAGTACAGTCGCGGCGAACCTGGCGATCATCGCCATGGGTAAACTTGGTGGCGGGGATCTTAACTACCATTCAGACCTGGATATTATTTTTGTCTACGATCGCCAGGGGTGCACTGACGGCGAAAAGCAGATTTCCAACCATGAGTACTTTGCCAAACTGGCGCAGAAGATCATATCGATACTGACCATGCAGACCCGCGAAGGGTATGTCTATAAGATCGATACACGGTTGCGGCCATCCGGAAATGCCGGTCCGCTGGTAACGTCGCTTGAATCATTTCTCGACTACCACCGCAAAGAATCACAAATCTGGGAGAAGCAGGCGCTTACCAGGGCCCGTGTGGTTCTGGGTGATGAGAAGCTGGCCGGGCAGCTGCATGATATTATCCGCCAAACAATTTACGGCGCGACGATCGATGATGAAGGACGCCAGGAAATCTATCGCATGAGGATGCGAATGGAAAACGAACTGGCACGGGAGAAGGATGGCAGTTACAACATCAAAACCGGTCGGGGCGGGATGGTGGATGTGGAGTTTGCTGTTCAGTATCTGCAGTTGCGGGAGGGATACCATGCCCCGGAATTGCGTACTCCAAGCACGATAGTCGCGCTGAAGGAAATCAGTACGATGGAACTATTACCGGCTGAACACGCACAGACGCTCCTGAGCGGATATAAATTCCTGCGCAAGCTTGAAAACCGTCTGCGGATCATCCACGACTTTTCGGCCAGTGATCTGTCCGGGCCAAAAACCTACATGAACAAGCTGGCTCGACGGATGGGATATGATCAGGCCATGAAGAATCCGGGTGCAGCGCTGATCTGTGATTATGAGGAGATTACGGGTAATATTCGGGATGTGTTTGACCGGCTGTTTCTGGTGGAGGGGGGCTGATTCCTGTCCGGGGAGAATATCATACAAAAGGGGCATCCGGTATCCGGGTGCCCCTTTTGTATGTGAATGCATGTCGATGGAGATTTGTTATGGCAGCGGAATCCAGGTTACGACACCGGTAACGACATCGTACTCGCCGGCGACAATCTTGACTTTGCCAGCCAGAACTAATTCATCAATAATGGCGGACTGCTCGCGGAGTTGCTTTGCCACTTCGACAACATTCTCGTGGATGGCTGCATCGATTAGCTGAGATTGAGTCATTCCCTGTACGTAAGAAGCATTAATTGCCGGTAACAGCGAGTTTACCAGGCTGTTGACAAAATTAACCTCAACAGTTGCCGGTACGCCAGGTGGGTTTGGAACTGGTGCCAGGGGTACCTGTTGCTGGTAAGAGAGGAACGGCCAGGCATACTGGACTGAGGACGTCACGGCACCACACTTGGTGTGGCCTAGAACAACGATCAGCGGAACCTCAACATGCTCGACGGCGTATTCAATGCTGCCTATCTCGTGTGGAGCGATAACGTTACCAGCGACACGAACGGAGAACATTTCGTTAAGACCGCGGTCAAAGATGATTTCAGGCGGGACGCGTGAATCGATGCAGCCGAGCACAACTGACGAGGGGCCTTGGCCAATAGTTCCTGCACTGATGCGCACAGCAGGCTGTATCTGGGCGGCAAGGTGGAGATCACGTCCTTTTACGAACTGGGCATTACCCATTTGCAGCTGAGCAAGTGCCTGATCTGCGGTGAGGGTTGTGTGGGGATAGACCGCCCACGACATGGATACGGACAACAACAGACCGACAACAGCGATTCCTTTGATGGCAAACAGTTTACCTAGTTTCATACATACCTCCATTTTTTAGATACATCCCCGAGGGGATAAATAATCAGTTGCGTGCACGTCGTTTCAGCAGGGCAGCACCGACAAGGCCGATGCCGAAGAGTGCGAAGGTTGAAGGTTCGGGGACGGGTGAGGTAGCTGTTGCATTCCCCTCTACCATAAATCTGATCGAGCCAGAGTCTCCGGCATTAAACGAGAGCGATGTTGAAAGCGAGCCAGCCAGGATATCTAAGTAATTTACAGTAGGAATATTTAAGGAATCGAAGGAAATGGTTTGAGATGCACTTTGATTACTTGTGCCCTGGGTGGTGTTGAAAAGATAAATCGAGGCACTTGAGAATCCGTACGCATTCTCAGCGGCAGTATCGCTAAACACCTGTAGGAAGAGGTCATAGGTGGCGGAAGCTGATACGTTACCGGCAACGCTTATATCGAAGAATACATCAAAGAACGAACTCGCATCAGCTGTATTGGTACCTGACATATTTGCCGATACTACGGAGTTTTGGAAAATTGTTGTTGGGTCAGAAGATACTGTCGTTGTGGAAAAGTTGTATGGGTCCGTACTGAGATTGGTTCCTGTAGGACTTATGGCATAAGCATTCGGTGTGGTCGAGATGCCGATCGATTCATTAGATATCGAATACGGAACTGTGTTTATGATGTAAGAAATATTTGTAAGTTCTGCCGAACTATACGCCCCGGCAAGTGCATGGGCGCTTATGGCCGAACCAAACACCACGAGCATCATCAAAAAAAGACTGTAGAGAGTGATTATCATCTTGTTGAGTTTTACTGAAAACATACTTACCTCCTGAATATAAAAATGTTCCAGTACGTAAGCAATTCACACGCCAATTAATATTAATAATATTAGCCTTAATAAAGCAGTATGTTAGCTGCGCACGGGTCGTTGTGCTACATTGCAAATGTAAATTATACCGACGTTTTGCATTGAATTCGTGTCGGGTAGCTTTACATTTTACAGAACGTGGAGGGATTGTAGAAATTCAGTAACGGGTTTTTTGGGTCATCGCTACCGCCATCCTGATCGCGGCCAGCAGGCTTTTTTCGGAGGCCTGGCCACTACCGGCCAGGTTATATGCGGTACCGTGGTCAACCGACGTGCGAATGATCGGCAGTCCCAGCGTTATATTCACGGCATCATCAAAGTGCAGCATTTTAAGGGGAATCAGCCCCTGATCATGATACATGGCGACTACTCCGTCATAGACGCCCTGCTGGGCAAAATGAAACAGGGTGTCGGCAGACATCGGCCCTTCAACGAGAATCCCTTCCTGTCGGGCTGCCAAAATCGCCGGTTCGATGATCTCCGTTTCTTGCGTCCCAAACTTCCCACCTTCACCACAATGGGGATTAAGTGCCAGCACCACAAGCTTTGGCGAGTTTTTTCCGGTCAGGCGTGCAACCCCTTGTGCGGTTATGCGGATCGTTTTGAGCACTTGATCGTAGGTCACAAGTCCAGGAACATCATGGAGTGCTTCATGGATTGTCACGAGGCTGACCCGCAGCAGGTCACCGGCCAGCATCATTACGAAGTTGTCCGTTCCACACAATTCCGCCAGCAGCTCGGTATGACCGGGGTAATCGTGACCTGCCCGGTGCATCGCCTCCTTGCTGATCGGTGCGGTTGCCATCGCTGCTATCCGGCCGGTCAGACAGAGATGTGTTGCGTGGCAGATGTAGCGGTATACCGCATCCCCTGCCGCCCCGGACGGAGATCCGTAGGTGATGTCTGCGGCGGCCAGATGACTGAGTGCCAGCAGGGGAATGCTGCCGTTCGGAACGGTTCGGGCGTCTTCAGCGTCAGCAAGTTCAGTGATGCTCAGCGGAGAGCTGCAGACAGAGAGGGCACGCTCAAGTGCCAGGCGATCACCAATCACCAAGGGAGTACAGAATGCGGCGGTTTCCGGATTTTGTAGCGCTTTGATGATGATTTCCGGGCCGATCCCGCTGGGGTCACCCATGGTTATGGCGATTATCGGTCGATTTTGCATGTTTAATTACGCTCCTGCCAATTCCGCGACCGCAAGTGTAACATTCGCCGATTTGACCTTATTCAGCAGCAATTTTCCTCCTCCCGATGCCAGTATAGCAGCCGGTTCGGCAACACCGGCGGCGCCGACCGCTGCAAGTGCATGTTCCGATGGTGGCGAGGGGAAGCTGACCCGGTTCAACTCATCGCTTTCAAAGCAGCGAAGCGGTACCCCCAACAGCACGGCAAAATCGACCAGTCCAGTTTCGTCGCGTTTGGCCGCCACTGTGGCAATACAGCAGATACTTTTCCGGGAGAGGCCCTGCTGCTGGAGGTGGTATGTTACGAATTCGTTGATTTCTTCAAGCGGAGTGCCGCGATTACAGCCGATTCCGAGCACCAGAGTGCGAGGGCGCAGTATCAGCAACTGTCCGGGGTTGACCTGTTCCGGCAGAATCCGGCTGGTGACACACAAAAAACCGCGCGCCTGGCTATCCGCCGCATCTGCAAGCGTCTCGTGGAAGGTGATCCTGCCTCGGCCGCCCAGCCAGAGGCGCGTCCGCCCGGTCGCATCAACTACGGCAATCTCTTCGTAATCAAGCAGTAAGGTGTTGAGTGTTTTGATCCTGCTGATGTCGTCAATGACCCACCCCTGCTCCTTTGCCAGCATATCGAACGAGGGAAGATCATTGGCGTCGGTGGCCGTGGTGACGACGGCACATGCTCCGGATGCGTACGCACAGCGACCTGCCAGCTCATTGCCTCCCCCCAGGTGGCCGGAAAGGAGCGAAATGGCAAATCTGCCGGCATCATCCATGACGACAACTGCCGGATCGGTTTCCTTTGACTGCAGCAGCGGTGCGATCATACGCACCACGATACCGGTTGCCATGATCAGTATGAACCCGTCATACTTTTGCCAGGTCGAGGTGAGAAGGGCCCTCAATTCCGTCGGTTCGAAACGGGTGCAGGCTGGTCCGGCCTGATCGGCGTAGCGGCTTGAAACATAGAATTCAAGGCCGGCCATTGTTTCGCACAATCGGCGCCCCATCTGGGCTCCTCCCCGCGTTATGGCAACGACTGCGGTACGGGTTTCAGGCACAGTGTCCTTCCCGAAACCCGTGGGTAAATTCTCCGTCGTAGAGCAGCGACTTTGCTTTGAGACCTTCCCGGCGAGCCGCAAGCACATCGCCGACGATAATCAAAGCCTGCCGGTCGATCCCCGCCTCATGGACTTTATCGGCAAGTTCGGAGAGGCTGCATTGAATAACCTGTTCGTTATCCCACGAGGCCCGGCAGACGACTGCTGCGGGGGTAGCGGTCGTGTACGCCCCCTGCAACAACTGCTCAACAACTTTTTCGACCATTCCGACCGACAGATAGATAACCATCGTGGCACCAAGCCGGGCAATGGCGTTTAACCGTTCACGCTCCGGTACCGGAGTACGTCCTTCGATTCGAGTGATTATAACAGTCTGGGACAGCTCCGGCAGGGTGAGCTCCTGCTTGAGCGCGGCGGCGGCGGCAAAGGCGCTCGTGACACCCGGTACGACCTGATAGGCGATATCAAGGCGGTCGAGCGCTTCCATCTGTTCCTGAATGGCTCCGTAAATGCAGGGGTCGCCTGTGTGCAGGCGAACGACGCTCCGTTCTGCAGCTATGGCATCCATCATAACGGTAATAACTTCAGTGAGGGTCATTCCTGCAGAATCATAGACATCGGCTTTACCTGCATACAGCTGAACCAGTTTGCGGTCCACGAGGCTCCCTGCAAATATGACGACATCGGCGTGTCGAAGCAGACGTGCGCCACGAATGGTGATAAGATCGGTTGCTCCTGGTCCTGCACCGACAAATGATACTTTTGCTGCCATGTGTTCTCCATCAGTGTATGATATCAACTGCAGTGCGTGCTGAATCTTGTAGTCTTAATGGGGCACCATGTCAAGATTGAGAGGCTGTGGCATGACCATAAATTCAAGAAGTTGCATATTCAGCATTACTAAATCCGGCATACTATGTTATAGAACGGACGAATCTATCTGTGGGAGGATTACTCAATGATCAAACGTTTCCTTATTATTGTCGTCGGCGGTATGTTTCTGCTTTCTGCAGGAGGATGTCTCGTTGCTGAAAGTACCTATCTGAAAAAGGTAGAGGAAGCGGATGGAGTTTCAAAGGAACTTGGAGAGCTGCAGCAGACACACAAAAAACTGATTGTGGAAAATGCGGCGCTAAAGACCAAGTATAAAAGACTTAACGAGGATGCAGATATTCTGGCGGGCGAAAAGAAGCAGCTGGAGGGAATCCTGCGGGCAAAATCTGACACCCTGTCAAAAAACATCAGTGAGCTGCGTCAGCAGGTGGCAGATCTGAAAGTTGAAAACGGAAAACTGAACGATGACATTTCTGAACTGCAGAAGGCAAAAGAGGAAAAGGTAAAAGAGGTCAGCGGTACCTACGAGCAACTGCTCGCCAATATGAAAAACGAGATTTCCCAGGGGCAGGTTACCATCTCCGAGTTGAAGGGCAAACTGACTGTTAACCTGGAAGCGGCCATCCTGTTTGATTCCGGCAAGGCTGACGTCAAAACGGAAGGCCTCGACATACTTAACAAGATGGTTGAAACGTTGAAAGGTGTCAAAGATAAGGCAATCCGAATAGAGGGGCACACGGATGTGGTGCAAATTTCCGGAGCATTGGCCCGCACCTTCCCGACGAATTGGGAACTGTCAGCGGCCCGTGCCATCAACGTCACCAAATTTCTGCAGCAACAGGGCATCGATCCTCGAAACCTGTCTGCCGCCGCGTTTGCAGAGTATAAGCCGGTTGCAGATAACGGTACGAAAGAGGGAAGGGCCAAGAATCGTCGCATTGAAATAACGCTCGTCGCGAAGGACTGACAGGTGGCAAACAAAAAACAACGACAAGCGAACCCTCCCAAGCCGAAGGAATTCCGTGCCGCACCGTTCGGCTCCTTGAAAGGGCTTGCGGTTTCAGAGGGAGAGCCGGCAGCGGCACCTCGGACGGCTGTCAAAAAAACGAATGATTCGGATGATGACTCCCCGGATCTTTTTCTTCAGGCAGTGGCGGATGTTCGTCCATTCAATGATTCGCGTAAAAAACCGGTGGCTGCCGGTTCGCACCCTCTGCAGAAGATTTCCCGAAAAGCGGGAGAAGAGCGTGCTGTCGTGGAGGATAGTGCTTTTCTTGAGGAGATCGGCAGGTTAAAACTTGACACAAAATTTACGGATTCCATCCCTGATGAAGGAGAGTTGCAGCCACTGGCCGGTAATCGGCTTCGACAGGTGAAGCGGGGTGTTGTGTCCGTCAGCCATCAACTGGATCTGCACGGACTGACACGAGAGGAGGCACTGTCGGCGTTGCCGCGTTTTTTGATGTCGGCACAAAAGAATGGTCAAAAAGCTGTCCTGGTGATAACGGGTAAAGGGAACCACTCCCCCGAAGAGCCGGTTCTTCATCAGGCCGTTGCTTCATGGCTGCGCGATGCCGGGAAAACATCGGTCGTGGAATTTGCACCTGCCCCCCGTGAATTGGGTGGCAGCGGGGCGTATGTGGTCTTTTTGCGACCACTCATAACTCCGGTAAAAGCTGATTAACCGCTGGTCGTAAGTCGCATTGACAGCTTCATGAAGGCGGTGTATACAGGAAAACCTGAATTTAGTGTATCTGACGCGAAAGGAATAAAGAGATGATAACTCATATCGTACTATTCAAACTGGCAGACCCGTCTGCTGAAAATCTGGCCGCCACCAGGAACAAACTGCTGAGTATGAATGGAAATATAAATCTTCTGCGACACCTTGAGGTTGGAATTGATGTCATCAGGTCCGAGCGTTCCTACGACATTGCGCTTACAACCCGTTTTGACTCGCTTGAAGATCTGCAGGCATATCAGGTTCACCCGTATCACGCCGGTGAGGTTATCCCGCATATGAAGTCGGTTTGCTCTGCCATTGTAGCGGTTGATTACGAAGGTTGAGGGGACGTTCTGTATACGTTTTTATCTTGACGAAACAGGAGTGTATGCGTAGAATCCGGTTCTACTCCAGACACTTACCGGTTATTGCTATGTAACACATTGATATTGTTTTAAAATGCTTTCGCTGCGCATAAGGCGCTCAGTACCCATTAAGACAGGCTAGATACCTGTAAACACAAAAAACAAACAGGAGGCAGTACATGTCGGATTACGGAACTCTTCAAGACCGCGTACGTCACAAATCGCTTTTAAGCAAGGTAATGACTGCAGAGCAGACTATTCAGTTCTTCAAGCCGGGCATGAACCTTGGCTGGTCCGGATTCACCCCTGCCGGTTACCCGAAAGTGGTACCCATTGCACTGGCTGACCACGTTGAGAAAAACAGCCTGCAAGGTAAGATGAAGTTCAACCTCTTCATCGGTGCTTCTGTTGGTGCCGAAACCGAAAACCGTTGGGCAGCTCTGGATATGATCGACCGCCGCTGGCCGTATCAGACCGGCAAAAACATTGCAGCAGGAATCAACGAAGGCCGCATCCGCATGGGTGACAAGCATCTCTCCCTGTTTGCACAGGACCTGGGCTACGGTTTCTATACCAAAGACAGCCCAACCGGCAAACTCGATCTGGCTATCATTGAAGTGTCTGCCATCACCGAAGACGGCAGTCTGGTGCCAACCTCATCCTGCGGTGTTATCCCGGAGATCCTGATGATCTGCGATCAGATCATCATTGAGGTCAATACCGGACAGCCTTCCTTCGAAGGTATTCATGACCTTCTGACACCTGCCGTTCCTCCGAATCGTCAGCCGTTCAATATCGTTAAGGCAAATTCCAGAATCGGGTCTACCTCGATCCCCTGCGATCCGAAAAAGATCGTGGCGATTGTCGAGTCAAAGCTGCGCGACCAGGGCCGTGCCTTTGCCGAGCAGGACGACACTTCCGAAGCTATTGCAGGTCACATTATCAACTTCTTCACCGAAGAAGTGAAAGCCGGCCGTCTTCCGGACAACCTGCTCCCGATCCAGTCAGGCGTCGGCTCAATTGCCAATGCAGTTATCGGTGGACTTGCCAAAGGCCCGTTCTACAACCTGTCGGTGTACACCGAGGTTCTTCAGGACACCATGCTTGACCTGTTTGACTCCGGCAAGCTTGACTGTGCTTCTTCGTGTTCACTGTCGCTCTCGGCAGAACCCGGCTTCCCGAAATTCTTCGCCAACATGGAGAAGTATTTTGACAAGATCGTTCTGCGCCCGCTGTCCATCTCCAACGCACCGGAGCCGATCCGTCGTTTGGGGTGTATCGCCATGAATACCCCGGTTGAGATTGACATCTATGCACATGCCAACTCGACTCTGGTTGGCGGTACCCGTATGATCAACGGTCTTGGCGGTTCCGGCGACTTCCTGCGCAACGGTTACCTGAAAATGATGCATACACCATCCAGTCGTCCGAGCAAGACGGATCCGACCGGCATCTCCTGCGTGGTTCCGCACTGTTCGCATATCGACCACACCGAGCACGATCTGGATGTCGTTATCACCGAGCAGGGTCTGGCCGACCTTCGCGGTTTGGCTCCGAAGGAGCGCGCCCGCCGCATCATCGAGAAGTGTGCACACCCTGACTACAAGGATCAGCTGACAGAATATCTCAATATTGCAGAAGCTGACTGCCTCAGACGTAAGGTAGGACATGAGCCGCAGTTGTGGGATCGCGCCTTCAAGATGCACCTCAATCTGGAGAAAAACGGCACCATGAAGCTTAAAAACTGGGATGTTAAAATCGATCTCTGCGAAGGCTAACTGTTTAGTTCCATAGTTTATAAACAAACCCCGTCGGGTAACCGGCGGGGTTTGTTTATATGACCTTCGATATTGATACTTGAACTTGATATGTGGATATGTTTTAAATGGCGGAACTTATTCCAATGAGCAGACATAACAATATTCCTGCGACGGGTTGGTCATATGTCTCAAAACGTAAGCGGTTTTAAGGGTGCGGTGGCCGGTCTTTCTCTGACCGACGTCATCCAGTTGAAGGGGCACAATAAATATACCGGGGCAATTTCCGTCGAGTATGGAAACCTGCAGGGTATTATTTATTTTGTAGACGGCGAAATTATTCATGCCGAACGCGGCGAAGAGTCGGGTGAGCAGGCAATTTACGAAATAATAAAATGGCCCGGCGGAACCTTTGCCATCCAGCCTGAAATGAAATCCAATGTCTGTACCATCCACTACCGTACCGATTATCTGCTTCTTGAAGCACTGCGGCGTCTTGATGAAGAAAAGGCAGGCGGGGCAACGAACAATTCCCCCGGTCCGACAGTCACTCCCCGCCGCACAATGAGCAAAATTGCTGCCCGTCTTCAGGAAATAAACAACATTACCTATGCTGTGTTACTTGACAAACTGGGCACTCCGATTCAGGATTCAAGCGTTGAAGCAACGGCTCTCGCGGCAAAGGGGCTGTTTCTTGCCCAGACCGGCAACCAGTTTGGTGAGTTGATGGGCTTGGGTGAAATCAAGGCTGCTGCAGTACAAACATCGCAGTATGATCTGCTCATGTATGACTCAAAGCAGCACTATTTAAGCATCGCAGTCAAAGCTGACTGCAACCTTGAACTTGTTGAAGGGGAGATCAAAGCGGCATTCGTGCCCGTTAAGCAGGGGGCGGCGTCATGAAAGAGATTCTGCTCCAGATAAACAATGTTGACGGCGTGATTGGCAGTGCCCTCTTCAGTCCCGACGGTACTGTTATTGCTGATGCGTTTCCTGCTCTTATCGACGCGACGTCACTCAAACAGGCGGCGGCCTTAACCAAAGAGTGCACTCACGGTCTTCAGATATCAGATGCACTTGATCTCCTCGATTTTCGCTATGCTGACGGACGCATTCTGATTAAAACATTTCCGGGCGCGGTTATATTTCTCCTCTGCACTAACAGCATAAATCTCAAAGTTCTGTCCATTACGCTCACCCTCGCCGTAAAAAAACTGGAGACGCTGCTGCAGGATAATTCTCCTGCGTCCCCTGAACCGACTGCCGCCGGGAGTACCGAATCAGATGACGGCGTGCTGCGGATGAGTATAAGTCACCTTGCCAACAAGCAGGCAAGTGCCAGTTTCGATTCTCTTGGAATGATTGCCCTGAGCCAGCCTACCTCCCAATATATTTCCACTTTTTTTAATACATCTCTCCGGAAGCTGACTCTTGTTAATGTCGCTGCCGGTACAAGCGGCACTTTTCCGGTTATGGTGATGAAAGATATGGATCGCCAGTACGATGGCACTGTTATCGTAGGCCCCGGAATCGAGAAAAAGCTCAAAGTGAGTGAGGGAGATAAGGTAGAGATCAGAATCGGGTGAATTCATAGCCATACACTGTGTGAAGCGGGGAATGAGGCAACTTATTCCCCGCTTTGCGTATGGGCTTTCGGGTGCGCCTTGTCGTAAACCTCCATCAAGCGATCAATGCTGACATGGGTGTATTTCTGGGTTGTAGAGAGAGAGGCGTGACCGAGCAGTTCCTGGATGGCACGCAGGTCTGCGCCGCCCTCCAGCATGTGGGTAGCGAACGTATGCCTGAGGGTATGGGGAGAGATCCGCTTGAAGGCGGCGATTTGCATGACGTGGGAATCAACTATTCGTGCAACGCTGCGGCGGTTGATACGCTCACCCCGGCTGTTGAGAAAGACGGGGCCACCGGCCTGAAGGTCACAGCGTTGCCGCAGGTATTCCTGCAGCGCCTCAATGGCACGACTGCCAACAGGTACGATACGTTCTTTCCCCCCCTTGCCGGTCACCCGTACCATCCCGGACGACAGATCCAGTTCACCAATATCCAGACCGGTAAGCTCGGAAACGCGCAGGCCGCTTGAATAGAGCAGTTCCAGAATTGCCCGGTCCCGTGCTGCGTACTTCAGTTGATTATCTGCTGATTCCATCAGCGTAGTCGCCTGATCTATATCGAGATGAAACGGCAGACGCAGCTCTTTTTTGGGCGTTGCGATCAGTTCGGCGGGGTTTTTTGCAATTACACCGCGCCGAACAAGAAAACGGAAGAATGAACGGATAGCAGCGAGCTTGCGTCCAACGGAACTCTTCTTTGTGGTTTTTGACAACCCCGCCAGATAACGTCTGAGAAGCAGGTGGTCTACATCAAGAGCGGCAGCATTCTCTCCTTTTTCGCTGATAACGAAGGCCAACAACTGTGCAAGATCGCTGCAGTAGGCCGCCAGCGTGTGTGGTGACACATCGCGTTCGGTGCGAAGATAATCGTTAAACTGCTGAATGTGAGCCGCCAGGGAAACCATGGAACCTACTCAAAGAGCGGTAAAGCGCTTTTAAGTTTCCAACTTTTGCTATTTTCCTGATACATCCAAATTTGACGATAGGTGATAGTTTTGATTCTGTTCGAAGGCAGAATGAAATAATCAAACTCAGTAAGAACTTCACCTGTTTTCTTTTCAGGAATATATGTAGAGGAAAGGATACGGAAATCGGTCACGGAGAGCCCGCGCTTTTTAAGAGCTGCCGCCTGTCTGAGAAAATCCGGCTGCAGATCCGGGTCGAGATATGTTGTCCCGGCACTTTCAATTTCATGCCACCGCACCATTTTGTTGTAGGATTTTACGCTCCGGTCAAATTCCTCACTCACGCCTGTCTGAGATGCACACGCACCCAGCAACAGCAGCGAAGACAGCAGCATTCCCCTTGTCATCCATCTCATCAGTGTGACTCCCTTTCGCGCTGCTGAATATAGCGGATCAGCTCGATTGCCAGCTCGTATTTTCCAAAGGGAGGGATCAGATAGTAGCCGCCGACAGCGCTCATCGTCGCATCGATAAACTCCTTGGCAATCGCCAGTCCCTCCCGTATCCCCGCCTCTTTCTCAAGACCCTTCATACGTGTGCGTACAGTGTCGGGTACCGTTATGCCCGGCACCTCGTTGTTCAGGTACTCGGCGTTGCGCTCGCTTACCAACGGCATGATTCCGGGAAGAAAAGGGATACCGGTCCCGCTGGTGGCTTCAAGGGCAGCAAAAAGAATATCCGGGTCATATATCGGCTGGCTCTGGGTAAAACAGGCACCGCCGGCAACCTTTTTACGTAAGCGCTCACCCTGCACAGCCATATTCCCGGTATTCGGGTTGAAGGCGGCTCCAATTGTGAAGCCGGTGCCGCTGCCGAGCGGATTGCCGATAGCATTCACCCCGTTATTCATGTCACTCAGCAATTTGATCAGCGTAAGCGAATGGAGATCAAAAACAGATGTTGCTCCGGCGTGATCGCCCATTGTAGCCGGGTCACCGGTGACCGCAAGAATCGAGCGGATTCCGAGCAGACTGGCACCCATCAGGTCAGATTGCATACCGATGAGGTTCCGGTCGCGACCGGTAACATGGACGACAACCTCAATTCCGACTTCACGCTGGATCAGGCTTCCCAGGGCAATATTCCCCATTCGTGGACGAGCCAGCGGGTTTTCTGCCAGATTGATGGCGTCAGCACCGGCCTCCTTCAAGCGCCTGCACCCTTCGATGATCTTGCTGCAGTCTAGCCCTTTGGGAGGGTCGAGTTCCACTGTGATTATGGTGCGACTGCCCCAATGATCCAGAAAGGAAGGCGCTTTTTGTACTCTTTGCGCCGGTTCGGATGCGGATGTTCTGTGTCTTCTGGTCCGGACAGCCGGGGTGCGTGGCTTTATTGTGCGGGCCAGAGCGGCTATATGTTCAGGAGTCGTCCCGCAACATCCACCGACAAGATTTGCCCCGGCATCAACCATTTTTTGTGCCATGGCAGCAAAATAGTCCGGAGTGGCCCGGTAGATGTAGCGGCCGTCCAGATATTCCGGGAAACCACTGTTGGCGTAGGCGGTGATCGGCATATCAGTCATTCCTGACATCTCCGTGATCACCTTGAGCAGTTCAAGCGGCCCTGCACCACAGTTGGCACCGATCATGTCGGCACCGACAGACGCCATTGCCTGACAAAACTGCTCAACAGAAGTCCCGCCACCGCTTCTCCCGCCTTCAAGAAAAGCCAATGACGCACTTACGGGCAGCCCTGTTTCCTTTGCAACGCCTACGGCGATTTTCAGCTGCTCAAGCGACGTGAATGTCTCCAACAGCAGGAAATCAATACCACCTTCTGCCAATGCACGACACTGGAGGCGAAATGCTTCCTCCATCTGCGCGGTGCTGAGTTCGCGCACCTCTCCTTTTACCGTTATCAGTGGTCCGACCGAACCGGCTACCAGTACATCCGCACCGGCCGCTCCACGGGCTATTCTGGCACCTGCCCGGTTGATTTCTGCAACCCTGTGTCCCAGTCCAATTGACGAAAGTTTTGTAAGATTAGCGCCAAACGTATTGGTTTCAATTACCTGAGCGCCGGCTCTGACATATTCACGGGCAAGTTCCGCAACCAGATTCGGGCGCACAAGGTTCAAGTGTTCAAAATTAGAGTCGAGGCTGACCCCTTTTGCATAGAGCATCGTGCCGATTGCGCCATCGCCGACCAGGACTTCGGCCCGTAAGCGCTGTAATATGTGATTTTTATCTTCTGTCATTGCATTCCTATCTGCTGTTGCCCGAATGGTTCAGTTGGGGTATAAGGATCAATCGTCCAATATTGAAGGGAGTTTAGAATGATGCACACCCTTATCCAGTGGTTGCTGGATACAATCGGTTCCATGGGGTACCCAGGCATTCTGCTGTTGATGGCAATGGAGAGTTCAATCATACCGGTGCCGAGTGAGTTGGTCATGCCGCCAGCCGGTTATCTGGCCTTTCAAGGCAAAATGAACATGGGAGTAGCCATTCTCTGCGGTACGGTCGGCAGTCTGGTCGGTGCCTATGTCAACTATTTTGCTTCTCACTATCTGGGGCGTCCGCTGATCCTTAAATACGGCAAATATGTGCTGATCCCGCCTGATAAATTTGTACGGGTGGAGCAGTTTTTTCTCAAGCACGGCGAGATATCAACCTTTATCGGTCGCCTTCTGCCGGTGATCCGCCATCTTATTTCGATTCCTGCCGGTGTGGCAGGCATGAATCACATAAAATTCACACTGTACACGCTGCTTGGCGCCGGCCTCTGGCGCACAATTCTCACCGGTATCGGCTATGCAATCGGTGAAAACCAGTTATTGATCATGCACTATTCCCACAAAGCGCTGCTTTGGGTACTCTTGTTCAGTATAATCCTTGTAGCGGTCTATATATGGCGACAGCGCTGCCGGGACAGTAAAGCGTAATTTGCCACGGAAGGCAAAAGGATTTTTGGAGGAAGTACTATGCAGATGAATCGTATCGGTCGTATCCAGTTTGTTGAGGTAGATTTTCCGGGGTCGTCATGTTCGACGCAGGGCTTCACAACCCGCCATGAGGGGGTTTCACGGCCGCCGTATAATTCGCTTAATCTGGGTATGAATACCCAGGATCAGCAGGCAAATGTTGAGGGGAATCGCAGCCTGCTTGCCCGCGCGTTTGGCGTCAGTCAGGAGGCGCTGGTGACACCGCGCCAGGTCCATGGCTGTGATATATTGGTGATTAATGAACCGAATGAAGATTTCAGCCACTACCTCACAGTAGAGGGCGATGCCGTCATTACCAATCAGCCAAACGTCATCATTGGCGTGTGTGTGGCGGACTGCGCCCCGATCCTGCTCTATGATCCCGTAAATAAAGTCATAGCGGTCGTACACGCCGGCTGGAAGGGAACCGCTGCACAAGTGGTTTCCAAAACGGTGGCCGGCATGCAGTCTGAATTCGGTACCAAGCCCGCACTTCTTCACGCGGCAATCGGCCCCTGTATTCAAAAATGCTGTTACGAAGTCGATGAACCGGTCAGAAAAGCCTTTGCGCAGAGTGATATCGACTGGAGTTCCTGCGCCGAGTTGAAAAGCCCCGGCAAATGGCAGCTCGACCTTAGTGTTGCCAACCGGGAACTGCTCAAGAATGCCGGAGTTCCGGCGGAAGCGATTCAGATTTCTGATCAATGCGTCTGCTGCCACAGCGAACAGTTTTTCTCCTATCGACGTGATAAGGAAGAGTCGGGGCGTCAGATGGGCTTTATAATGCTGAAAAAATAACCGCTCTGTTGGGTCCTGGATTCTGATGGACCCACTCACGGAATTGATTCTTCTGCATTCAAGGGTGGAGGTTGATCGTGCTCGCAAAAGTTTTCAGCAGTGCCCTGATCGGTATTGATGCCATTCTTGTGGATGTTGAGGTCGATCTTGCCCCCGGGCTTCCCGCCTTTGCTACTGTCGGCCTTCCTGATGGTGCGGTCAAGGAGAGCAAGGATCGCGTCAAGGCGGCCCTGAAAAACTCCGGTTATGATTTTCCGGCTCGGCGCATTACCGCCAATCTGGCTCCGGCCGACATCAAGAAGGAGGGCGCTGCCTACGAT
>JAQTXD010000078.1 GCA_028688955.1 Desulfuromonadaceae bacterium | reverse complement strand
GTGCTGACGGATAAGTTCATAAGCAAGGGCAAAGGGTTTACGCCAAATAGTGAAGCCCGCGAAGGTAAGCCGACTGCCATCCTTCACAATCTCGGCTGCTTCCTGGATGGTAATTCTTTTGTTCTTCATATGTTCCCCTTTCTGTGCATGATCCTGAATGTTAATGACAAGTGTATGAACTGAGTTCCAAATCGCCGAGACATCAGGAGAACTGTCTCAGGATTTCGCGCGCGATGATCAATCGCTGCACTTCGCTGGTCCCTTCATAAATCGTCGTGATTCGGGCATCCCGTGTATAGCGTTCGATGGGAAAATCCTGGGTGTAGCCGTAGCCGCCAAGCATCTGCAATGACTTGTAGCATACCCGGTTTGCCGCTTCGGTCGCGAACAGTTTTGCCATGGAGGCTTCTTTGGCAAATGATTTGCCACTCTCCTTGCGGAAGGCGGCATTCATAAGCAGCAGGCGGGCGGCCTCCAGTTCGGTGTAGGAATCAGATATCATCCATTGGATTGCCTGAAAGTTGCTGATCTTTTGCCCGAACTGGATCCGCTCGGTAGTATATTTCGTAGCGTAGTCTATTGCCGCCAGTCCCACGCCAAGTCCGAGGGAGCCAACGCCGATTCTTCCACCGGCCAGTTCGGAAACTGCTATGCGGAAACCATCGTTGAGCTTGCCCATCATGGCACTCGCCGGGACACGGCAGTTGTCGAAGAGCAACTCATTGGTGGACGAGGCGTGCTGCCCCATTTTATGCTCTTCCTTGCCGATAACCAGGCCGGGAGTGTCAGCCTCAATAAGAAAACAGCTGATTCCCTTGCCCTTGGGCGCCTCTTTGTCAGTGACGGCCCAGACGACGAACACGCCGGCGTACGGTGCGCTGCTGATAAAAATCTTGGAGCCGTTCAATACGTAATGGTCGCCATCTTTTACCGCCTGTGTACACATGGAGGAAGGATCCGAGCCCGCGCATGTCTCGGTCAGGCCGAAACTTCCGGCAGCGTATTCACCCGAGCATATTTTGGGGATATACGCTTTTTTCTGCTCTTCGGTGCCGACTGACTGGATCACCTCGCAGACCATGTTATTCACCGACACGGTCACCGCGGTGGAGGCGCAGGCCCGGGCTATCTCTGTCATGGCCACACTGAAAGCAATTACCCCGGCCTCGGAACCGCCGTAGCACTCTTTTATGTTCAGTCCCATGAACCCAAGTTCCGCCAGCTTCTTCAGGTTTGACAGGTATGCAGCGCGGTCACCCTCCTGGTCGAGTTTTGCTGCCAGCGGTTCCAGTTCCGACTTGGCGAATGCCCTGGCAGTATCCTGGATAAGTTTCTGCTCTTCAGTCAATTCGAGATTCATTGCATTCTCCTCTGATAATAGTGTGATTCAACAGGCTTCATTATGCCCCTTTGACAATGACGATCGGCACGTCCTGCTCCTGCCCCCACTGCTGCCATTCGACTGATCTCCGTTCTGCAAAAGTTTTCTCGTATTGACCGGGTGTTTTGATTGCAAGTGCTTCCTCAAGGCGCTTCTTGAAATGCGGTTCCAGCGCCGCCACGGCAATCCAGCCGTCATTTGTCTGATAGATGTTGTATTCGGGGATGCCACCACCCAGCAACGCTCCCGGCGCTGTGCATCCATATCTGAGCGGTTCGGCCATGGCTGCCGCAGCTTCTGACAGGGCAATTTCGGCATAGCCTCCGCCTTGACCGCGTTCCCGGCCCAGCAGCAGAGCCAGTGATCTGCTCACGGTCAGTTCCGCTCCGGCCATGTCTGCCAGCAATGTTCGCGGCATATGAGGGGGACTGAGCAGTCCCAGCGTCGCCTGGTAGGTCAGATCGTGTCCCGCTTCATTTTCTCTGGGGGCCGGATACCCCACGATGGCAACCTGGCACAGTCGTGGATATTTTTCATGCAGTGCCGTCCACCCAAGCCCCAGGCGGTCCATAGCTGCCGGACGGGTTGCAGTGATAAGCAGGTCTGCTTTGGCCAGTAATTTATCAATATGTGCACGATCAATATCACTTTTGAGATTTAATCTGATCACTGTGTGGCCGGCAGCCATATCGCGATACCAACCAGCATGGTAGATTTCCATCGGATCGCCGGACGGCGGTTCCAGCTTGGTTACGTGGGCGCCCATACGCGAAAGAGTTGCAGCTGCGGCAGGACCGGGGAGGTTTACCGCGAGGTTCAGAACCTGTATGCCATCAAGAAGCTTCATTGCATCTCCTTTGTTTTGTCGTCCGGAATATCCACGGATGGATTTGTTTAGCGGGCACCCATCCTGATGGCGCCATCAATCCGGATAACTTCTCCATTCAGCATGACATTCTCAATTATATGACAGGCTAACGAGGCATACTCAGCCGGTTTTCCAAACCGTGAGGGGAACGGAATCATTTGAGCCAGAGATTCACGGATAGTGTCAGTCATGGCGGCCATCATTGCCGTATCAAAGACGCCGGGGGCAATAGCCATTATGCGAATTCCTTTCGGAGCAAATTCCCGGGCAACCGGCAGTGTCAATCCGACTATTCCCCCTTTTGACGCAGAATACGCCGCCTGTCCCACCTGACCTTCGAAAGCGGAGATGGAGGCGGTGTTGATAATGATACCCCGCTCGCCGTTTTCATTTGGCTCATTCTTCAGCATGACTTCGGCAGCGAGTCGAATCATGTTGAAGGTGCCGATCAGATTGATGGAAATGCAGCGGACAAAGCTTTCCAGTTTGTGCGGACCTTCTTTGCCGACAACCTTTTCCCCCGGGGCAACTCCGGCGCAGTTGACGAGTCCGTGAAGGCCGCCAAAGGTCTCCACAGCAGCGGCAACGCATGCAACCGCGCTTTCCTCACTGGTAACATCGGTTTGAACAAAACGGGCCCTGACACCAAGTTCGGCCGCAATTTTCTCTCCCGCGTCTTTATTTACATCTGCGATGACAACATTGCCTCCGGCAGCAATAATGGAACGCGCGGTCGCTGCTCCAAGTCCGGATCCGGCGCCCGTAACGATAAATGTAGAGGTGGATATTCGCATTGATTATTCCTTTTGTTTTGAAATCTGAACTTCGGTGCAAAACAGATGGTATGGGTCAGGTCCTTTCAAAAATTACCGCAACGGCCTCGCCGCCACCGAGACAGAGGGTCGCCAGACCATAGCGCAGATTGCGCTCCTGCAGTTCACGAACAACAGTAAGCCCCAGCCGGGCACCACTGGCTCCAACCGGATGCCCAATCGCGCAGGCCCCACCGTTCACGTTGACTTTGCTGATCGGAATGGACAGCTGATTTATCGCGAGGAGTGCCACTGAGGCAAAAGCTTCATTTATTTCGAACAGGTCAATCTCTTCAATTTTCAGTCCTGCTCTGTTGCACACTGCCTGAATGGCCGCCGCAGGTGCTTCGGGGAAATAATCCGGGTGCAGACAACTTGTCGCAGAGGCGACGATTCTCGCCTTCGGCGTCAGATTGTGTCGTTTTGCTGCATCAGCACCGGCCAGCAGCAGCATGGCAGCGCCATCGCTGATGCTGGAAGCGTTGGCGACGGTTATGGTTCCATTCTTTCTGAATACCGGTTTGAGGCTGGTCACTTTGTCAAAATCCACCCGGTAGACCTCCTCGTCTTCGGAGATCACAACATCTTTACCGCGAACGTTCCGTGTGACCGGGACAATTTCCCTCTTGAAGATTCCCTTCTCCATAGCTGCCTGTGCCTGACGGTAGGAACGAATGGCAAACTCATCCTGCTCCTCACGTGTCGTTCCGTTACGGTCGACACCTCCTTCGGCAATTTCACCCATAGTCCGGCCGGTACCCGGATCTGCGAGAGCGTCATTCATATGATCCACCAATTCGCCGTTACCCATACGGAACCCGTAACGGGCTTTTCTGAGGAAATATGGTGCCAGGGACATATTCTCCATACCGCCGGCTATTACTAATTCAGATTCTCCGAGGCAGATAGAATTTGCACCGAGCATGACAGATTTCAGGCCGCTGCCGCAGGCTTTGTTAATGGTCAGTGCAGCTGCGGAATCTGCTATTCCTGCACCGCGCATGGCCTGCCGTGCCGGGGACTGACCGGCGCCGCAGGGAAGTATCTGACCGATGATCACTTCATTGACGGCCTTTGGATCCAGACCGGTAGATGCCAGTACTCCCTTGATGGCAACTGAACCCAGTGCGGTGGCTTCAATTTCTGATAACGAACCGCCAAACGACCCGAAAGGTGTCCGTTTGCCTTCTATTACGTAAACTTCTCTGCTCATTATGAATATCCTCCCTGTTAATTTTATGCGGGGGTTGGCAGCCGCACACTACGATCGATGAACTATGTTACGGGTATGAATACCATATCCTGATATTAAATGTGTAACACTGTTATGCATTGCATGTGCCACCGTATTAATATTAATAAAAATGTATGTAATATACTGTAAATATTAATAAAAAAATTGGTATTTTGTTATGTATGTGATCGTATGGAATTTTATGCACAACATATTGTGTATTGCCGTGCGAAAGGGTGAACTGGTGGGTGGGGTTGTTGTTGCAACTTACTGATTATAAAATAGTATTTAGTGACAAACCTGAATACACAATATATTGTGTTTTGCTTTAAATATTGTGTTGTGCTGTTTTCCGCCTGATGCCAAGTTTTTTCATTCTGAATTCAAGGGTTGATGGATTAAGCTCCAGGACCTCTGCCGCACCGTTTTTGCCACGAATGCGCCACCCGGTTTTTTCCAACATAGCTAAAATGTGTACACGTTCAATTTCCTTCATCGACACATTTTGTGAACGTGTCGTAGTTGCCATATCAGGGAAGTTTACAACAAGCGTGCTGCTGTTAGTGGTAATCATCGCCCTCTCGATCATATTTCTCAGCTCTCGAATGTTGCCGGGCCAGGAATAGCATTCCAGTGATTCCATTGTTTTTTTCTGAATACGTTCTATCGTTTTACCAAATACGCTTTCGAATTCCCTTACCATACTCCACACTAACGCCTGTATATCCTCCCGCCGCTCCCGGAGAGGAGGGATGAAAATGGGAAATACATTCAACCGGTAGAACAGATCCTCGCGGAATCTCCCCCCCTTTATTTCCAAGGCCAGATCCCGGTTGGTTGCGGCGATGACACGGACATCCACGTTCACGGTGGTGTGGCTGCCCAGTCGTTCGAACTGTCCCTCCTGCAGCACTCTCAAAAGTTTTGCCTGTAACTCCAGGGGGAGTTCGCCAATTTCATCAAGAAAGATCGTCGAACCGTTTGCGGCCTCGAAGCGACCGGCCCGTCTCGTTGCCGCGCCGGTGTACGCTCCCTTCTCGTGACCAAACAGTTCGGCTTCAATCAATGTTGAGGGGAGGGCGGCACAATTCAGCTTGATCATCGGCCTGTCTTTGCGATCACTCCGGGCATGTATGGCCCGGGCAATCAACTCTTTTCCGGTGCCGGTCTCACCCTGGATGAGTACCGTGGAAAGTGTCGCAGCAACTTGCTTTACTTGCAGCAGTACGTGCTTTATGGCCGTTGATTGGCCGATAATCTCTTCGTTCTTAAGCTCTGTCTCAATTTTGTCACGAAGGTAATGATTCTCCGCTTCAAGGCGGTCTTTCAGCTGCCCTATTTCAACAAAGGCTTTTTGAATATTCTGGTCCACACGTTTACGTTCAAGAACATTGGCAAAAATTTCGCCAAGTATACGAAATCGCTGGATGTACAAATCCATCCAGATTTTCTTCCGACTGTAGGAGACTGCTGAGAAGAGTCCGAGCACCCTCCCGCCGACACAGAGCGGGATAAAAAGTACCGATTTGATACCACCCATCTCTTTGCAATATTTTTTTTCACACCACTGGCTATCAGGCAGATCATCTATATCCTCAATATGAAACATCTCACCCTGACGGATCATCTTCACCCACTCCGGAATATGGCTGTCGACAATTTCCGGCGGATGCTTTATTCCGGGTAAAGCATATGTATAGACTGAATGGAGGCGATCATCTGCGGGTGACAGCAGGGCTATGGTGGTGCGGTCAACTCCGAGAAAATCGTAGATTGTTTTCAGTCCCTGTTCGACTTTTGTATCTACTTCAGCAACAGCTGTATTTATAAACTCGGCAGACAGAGCGGAAAGCAACGCCTCAAACCTCAGTCGCTCATCCTGGGCGACTTCCTTGAGTTTCTGTTCTGTAATATCCTGAACCACCGCATGTATCCGCTGTACCGTTCCGTCGTCTGATCTGGATGGGAAACAGCTGACAAGCAGGCAGCCGGGGGGATTTATATCGCCCGATGAGTCTGAAGGCACCTCGACCTGCAGATCCTCAAGAGATTTGTCTTCCTGCATTGCATACCGGAAGATTGGATCCAATACCAACCCGGTATGAGAACCTATCTCTGAAACCATTTTTCCTATATGCGCCTCTACCGGCACACCATTAATTTCGGCCATTCGCTCGTTGACTCTTAAATAACGCATATCGCCGTCAAGAACCATGAGGCCGAAGGGCACTTTTGGGAAAAGGGTTGCTATTTCATCAACATCATTAAGCGAAATGGCGGAATATATCGCCGCCCGTCTCGTCTTTTGATCCATATAGATCCTCCTGAATCAGAAACGTTCTGAAGATGGGTTGACAAAACTGAGATTTAAAATAAGTGTAGTTCCGACTTAGACCTCAATGTGAATGGATGATTACCATAAAATATTGTGCATAACACAACATATTATGTATTTTGAACTAAAATTTATCAGATAGGGGGGGGAGGGGCTGGAGTGCAGATTTTTTTGTCACGCTTCTACGGCAGGATTAATAATGACATAGTGGCATCAAATGACCGTATCAATAGATATTTATTACCAACATTCAAAGATGCAATACAAAAAGGCCACCTCAGCTGAGGTGGCCTTTTACATACCTTGTACCTTACGACGTTACACACCGGTTTTTAACTTAAACCACTTCCTTTGTTACAGTGGCTGCAACTCCACTCACGATACGCTTTAATATTGCCAGTAGTTATAGGTGGTTATAGTCATACACAGCGTTGTGATCGGTTTGCTTGATGATATCAATATTGTGCATATTGTAACCCAGAGGTTTTACTCGCCAGACATAACCGCATTCACACTCGTTTATCGGGCTGCTGACGGACGTAAACCCTGGCGCCTCGTAGACATCAAATTTTTTGCTTTGGCAATTAGGACATTTCATAATTTTTCCCCTACGTGTTATTTGCTACTGAGTGATTATACCAATATGTTACAGGAACATGTGTAACAATCGTGTAATTTTGTCGCTCAAGTATAGTTGTGATTTTAGTCCGGCTAAGTATATTTAGTCAACCTGTATCTTTTGTATATGCACATGTGGTGCCAAGTTCTTGGGTTCTGTAACTAATCGTAAGCATGAGTTAAAGTATTTTGTCAGTTTTCCTGTCTGGATATCTTTACCGCGTATACGCTTGTTCACACCTTATATCAGGTTTTTTAAAAAATCTCTGATCCTGTCCTTACAGCATCCGATTGAAATATATTGGTCAGTAACAGGTAAAACGTTTTACAAGTATTTAAAATATTTTGACTATTAGCAAAAATAATTCTGGGCCTTTTCTCTATTACGTTTGCGAAGTGTAGCCTGTTTCAGGTTTAATTGCCATCACGATGGTGACTATCCGGGCTCCACTGATATGCGACATAATCACCTGCTTCTTCAGCTCATTTACCTCCACCCTCTTTATCATCTTGACAATTCACGGCATCAGATATAGTTATTTTATAGTAACTATATCGAGGTATGCCCCATGATCAAACTTACTGATCGCCAAAAACTGGTCTACGATTTTATCACCGGTTTTCAGAAACAACACAGCTATTCTCCCACCCTGCAGGAGATTGCCGGGCACCTGAATATCTCCGGCAATCTCGGCGTTATCCGCCACCTCACCGCACTTGAGAAAAAGGGGTACTTAACCCGCACCACGGGCAGCTCCCGCAGTATCAAACTCACCTCAGCGCAGGGTTCCTTTCCCGAAAGTGCTGAACGGATGATATCCGGTGATGACCAGTTCTCAGTTTTTCTGCCGGTCATCGGCGTTGTCAGGGCCGGCGTCCCGGCGCCGCCGGTGGAGGATATCGAGGAGTATCGCTCCATAGACAGAAACATTGCCCGGAGCGGTGCCGCCTTCTTCCTGCGGGTCACAGGTGATTCCATGATCAATGCCGGAGTCTTTGAGGGTGACCTGGCACTGATTCGTCCCCAGCAGACCGCCAGTAACCGGGACATGGTTGTTGCGCTGGTGGATGGTGAGGCTACCCTGAAGTGGTTTTTTAAGGAGGAGGATCATATCCGTCTGCAGCCGGACAACCCTACGATGGCACCGATCATTGTCACACCAGAGCAGCAGGTAGAGATAATCGGCAAGGTAGTTGGCCTGTACCGTTCGCTGGAGTAACTATGGAGCGCATCAAACAACCGATACGCATTGCCGCCATATTTACCCCGGACCGACAAATCAAGCCGGTCTGGTTTGACTGGCATAACCGCAAGCACAGTATTCAGGAGACCTGTTATTTCTGGAAGGAAAGAGTCGGCGATGCAACCCTGCTGCACTTCTCTGTCCGTGATGGGGAAGCACTGTATGAGTTGATCTATGATACCAGAGAACAGAGTTGGATACTGGATGGCATTGAGACACGCTGATGAGATCCCGTACCGTCATGCATATCGATATGAACAGCTTCTTTGCGTCGGTGGAGCAGGCTGCCAATCCGTTTCTGAAAGGGAAGCCGATTGTTGTCACCGGTTCCCAGCAGCGCACGGTCATCCTGACCGCCAGCTATGAAGCCCGTGCCTTTGGCGTCAAAACCGGCATGATGCTCCATGAGGCAAAACGTCTCTGCCCTGAGGTTATCCTGGTCCCTGCCGACAACCGCAAATACACCCACACCTCTTCACAGATCATGAAGATGTTTCATGATTATACCCCTCTGGTTGAAGTGTTTTCCATCGACGAAGCATGGCTTGATGTCACCGGTTCTCTGGCACTGTTTGGCGGAGCCGAGAATATTGCCTATAAGATCAAGTCCCGCATCAAATACCACTTCGATATCACCTGTTCCATCGGTATCGCCCCCAACAAGTTGCTGGCAAAACTGGCATCGGAGATGAAGAAACCGGATGGCTTGGTCGTCATCAAAGCGGACGAGGTCAGCAGGGTTCTGGAGCAGATGCCGATCAAGGAACTGTGCGGTATCGGCAGAAAGACGGAACGGGCTCTGCAGATGATGAGTATCCGGACCTGTGGGGAGTTGGGACGCTGTGACGAGAAACGGCTGACGAACAGGTTCGGTATTGTCGGGACGCAGCTTAAGCAGATGGGACAAGGGATTGATGACTCACCGGTGATCTCTGCTGAAGATGCCGACGAGGTGAAATCAGTCGGCCACTCCATGACCCTGAAACGGGATATAACTTTCAGAAATGAAATACTGCGCTACCTGCTGCAACTCTCGGAGATGGTCGGTCGCCGGGCACGCCGCTATGAAGTGGCCGGCAAGACTATCCACCTTACCATCCGCTACAGCGATTTCAGCACATTTGGCAAACAGACTACCCTGAAGAACTATGTCAACAAGAGTGAAGATATCTACGTTGGTGCCGTTGCCATCCTTGACACGATAGATATCGAGCAGCCGATCCGACTGTTGGGAGTGCGTATCACCAACCTCTGCTATCACCGGGAGCAGTTACCGTTGTTTGAGGACGAGCGGAAGAAAGCCTTTATGGTGTCGGCGATGGATGCGGTCAACGATAAATATGGTGATTTTACCGTGACCTATGGCAGCCTTCTGGGTAATAATAGCCAGAGTGGATCACACGTGATCTCCCCTGCATGGAAGCCGGAAGGTATCAGGAACGTGCAGGTAACATAACGAAGTCAAAGGAAGTAACACTATGCAGGTACTTGATGATGATAATTGTTTTATCTGTGGCAAAAATAATCCCGTTGGCTTTAAGGCCGTATTTGATATGGACCCGGAACGGCGTCGGGCACAGACCACGGTGCGTATTCCGGAGGTCTATCAGGGATGGCAAGGCATCACCCACGGCGGCATTATCTCTGCCCTGCTTGATGAAGTCAGTGCTCAAGCCTGTATGGGAGTTGGTTTGCAGATTGTCACCAGCGAGATAAGACTGCGCTATAGGGCACCGATACCGACCGGGTCGCTGGTAACGGCAATTGGTGAGGTGGTTGGTGAACGCCGCCGTCTGGTGGATGTGAAGTCACGGATTGAAGTCGACGGCAAAATAATGGCTGTGGCGGATGTTGTTATGTACCGGACGGATCAGGACGGGGCACAAGACCCAGATTAATGGATAAACAGACAACAGCGGGGCAGATATGCCACCCACAGAGGATCATTCTATGAACAACTTACTTGATTTTTCAGACAAAACAGTTGTTGTTATCGGCGGTACAAGTGGAATCAATCGTGGCATAGCAGAGCTCTTTGCCCGTAAAGGTGCCCGAGTAGCTGTCGCAAGCCGTTCACAGAAGAAGGTCGATGATACTGTTGAAAGCCTGCGCTCCTGCGGTGCCGAAGCGATGGGCTTTTGCGCTGATGTCCGCGAACCGGCAGCGCTGGCCGCAGGTCTGGTCACAGTCCATACGGCCTTTGGCCTCTTTGACGTAGTTGTCTCTGGGGCCGCCGGCAACTTCCCGGCACTCCTCACGCAGATGTCAGCCAACGCCTTCCGTTCAGTCATCGACATCGACCTGATCGGCACCTTCAACGTCATGCAGGCCGTCTACCCCTATCTGCTCAAGCCGGGCGCTTCCGTTGTCAACATCTCTGCCCCTCAGGCAACAATCCCGATGGCAGCCCAGTCACACGTCTGTGCTGCCAAGGCCGGAGTAGAAATGTTGACCCGCTGTCTTGCCTTAGAGTGGGGAACGGAGGGAGTGCGGGTCAACGCCATTGTTCCGGGACCGATCGACGGCACTGAGGGAATGCAGCGGCTTGCCTCAGGTGATGCCATGCGAGAGGCAACCCGCGATTCGGTACCACTCCGTCGTCTCGGCACACCACAGGATGTAGGCAACGCCTGCCTTTTCCTCACGTCAGAACTCGGGAGCTATGTCAACGGCGCAATCCTCCCGGTAGACGGCGGCTGGCTGCAAAGTGGCGCCGGTGATCTTGGCCGCATGCTGTCTAAGCTTGTTCGTCGTGGTACAGAGCCGGTTCTGAAGTAGGGGCATTATTCGCACTACCTCTGCTGATTTTCGGATCAGGGGCCCCTGGACTGATGCTGCCAGCTTTTCAACTGGTTGCTGCGCCGGGGCCCTATCGGCTTTGCGGTTGCTTCAGTTCCAGTCACCATTCCCTTTTGTTCCGCTACAGAAACCGGAACGGCATTTCAAGCGGTTGTCGGGGAATCGTTGTACCCTCTCCCGGCAGTAATACTTTCGAGTATCTCGTCTGTCGTCCTTATTTTGGCGTAGACAGCTCCCAAAGCTGCCAGGAAAGATTCATGTACCTGGCGGGCAGGGATTGTTTCACCGTTAAAGGTGAGGTTAGGAGCGGCGCAGGCGTCCTGAGCAACGGTGCAGGTGAATCCAAGATCAAACGCAGCCCTGACAGTGGCGTCAACACACATGCTTGTCATCATTCCGCTGAAGAGGAGACTGTCCACCCCGGCATTCCTGATTTTCTCGAGCAGGTTGGTTTCACGAAAGCTGTTTGGATAGTTCTTTGTGATGATTGTCTCGCCCGGCAGCGGCATAACGCCGGAATGAATTTCAATGCCGGCCGTTCCCGGCATAAAAAAGGTTGCCGCGGGCTGGCTGGAAATATGTTGAATGTGGTAGACCGGCCACGATGCTCTCCTGAACTCTGTCAGAAGCCGGGCCGCTGCTCCTGCAGCTTCTGTGCTGCCGACCAGTTCCATACGACCGCCAGGAAAGTAGTCCTTCTGTATGTCAATCAGTATCAAGGCTGTACTCATGTCTACTCGCTCCATTTTGTGCTACCTGTTTTTATATTTCTGTGGGCATACAGACGTTTCGTGCTGAGTTGACCTCAGCTCCGCAGTTTTCGCACTTTACATTCGGGTGACCGGTGATTTGTCGGATTACATCCCATTCCTGCTGGCTCTCCCGCTCGCACATGTGGCCGGTATGCTGTTCGGAATTGCTGCAGGATTGCATGGGAGTTGTCTTTTTCATTGTAATGTTATCTCCTGTCGGTTTCCAACTACATCCTGTTGTGGACGGGATTGATATCATTCCTTTGAACCATATACAATAAAAAATGATCAGGTTATTTAAGACTAAGCCATTGATATTAAAGGTGTGCTGAAGCCGGGATTAAACAGACGTTGTAATTATCTGCAAATTTCACCTGAACTGATTTGCATCTACGCTCGTATAAATTTGAAAAAGTTTCGCTGTTTCGTTAAGGTGCCGATGCGGAGTATATTTTCATACAGACTCAATAACGTATCTTTCACGTTTCCAACACTACTATTTTAAGGGGATATCGATGATTTCATACCGTTCAGCAACGACTACCAGTGGCCGCAATATGGCCGGTGCCCGCGCCCTCTGGCGAGCAACCGGCGTTAAAGAGAGCGATTTCGGCAAGCCGATCATTGCGGTGGTCAATAGTTTTACCCAGTTTGTGCCGGGTCACGTCCATTTGAAAGACATTGGCCAACTGGTCTGCCGTGAAATTGAAAAGGCCGGCGGCATCGCCAAGGAATTCAATACCATCGCCATTGACGATGGTATTGCCATGGGGCATGGTGGCATGCTTTACAGCCTGCCTTCGCGCGAACTCATTGCGGATTCAGTCGAGTATATGGTTAACGCTCACTGCGCCGATGCCATGGTCTGTATCAGTAACTGTGACAAGATCACTCCCGGAATGTTGAATGCTTCACTCCGCTTGAATATCCCGTCGATCTTTGTTTCGGGCGGACCCATGGAAGCTGGAAAGGCTGTCCTGGGTAGTGGCGTGAAGGCGCTTGATCTGGTTGATGCCATGGTTATGGCTGCCGATGGAGCGGTGAGTGATGAAGACTGTCTGTCCATCGAACGTTCAGCGTGCCCAACCTGCGGCAGCTGCTCGGGGATGTTCACTGCCAACTCGATGAACTGCCTGACCGAGGCTCTCGGGTTGAGTCTGCCCGGGAATGGTTCACTGCTGGCGACCCATGCCCGGAGACGTGATCTATTTGAAGAGGCGGGGCGATGTATTGTTGATCTGACCAAACGTTTCTACGAGCAGGAGGACCGTACTGTGCTACCACGCAGTATTGCGACCCTGGCGGCGTTCCGCAACGCCATGTGTCTTGATATCGCCATGGGTGGCTCGACCAATACCGTCCTGCACCTGTTGGCGGCAGCGCAGGAGGCGGGCGTTGCATTCAATATGCAGGAGATCGACGCCTTGTCGCGTCGTGTGCCCCATCTATGCAAGGTGGCTCCGTCAACTCCAGACTATCATATGGAGGATGTCCATCGTGCCGGCGGTGTATTCGGCATTCTCGGAGAATTATCACGGGCTGGACTCCTTGATACCTCGGTGACAACCGTTCACTCGAAAACTCTGGGTGAGGCCCTGAATTACTGGGACATCGCAGGGACAGTATCGCCCGAGGCAGAAAAGCGGTATCTGGCAGCTCCCGGTTGCAAGCCGATGCTCGAAGCGTTTGGTCAGGATCGCCAGTGGGAGAGTCTTGATCTGGACCGCGAAAAAGGGTGTATCCGCAATGTTGAACATGCCTACAGCAAGGATGGCGGCTTGGCGGTGCTTTACGGCAATCTGGCTCCAAATGGTTGTATCGTCAAGACTGCCGGTGTCGATACATCGATCCTCTGTTTTGAAGGGCGTGCACGAGTTTTTGAGAGTCAGGATGCTGCTGTTGAGGCGATTCTTGCGGACACTGTGATGGCTGGTGATCTGGTCCTGATCCGCTATGAAGGTCCCAAAGGCGGTCCGGGGATGCAGGAGATGCTCTATCCGACCAGTTATCTGAAATCAAAAGGGCTTGGCAAGGCCTGTGCTCTGGCGACAGATGGCCGTTTCTCCGGGGGAACCTCCGGTCTGTCGATCGGACACGTCTCACCTGAAGCGGCGAGTGGCGGTGCCATCGCTCTGGTTGAAGAGGGAGACAAAATTCTGATCGATATCCCGCAGCGCAGTATCCGCATTGATATCAGTGATGAGCTGCTTTGCGAACGTCGTAAAATAATGGAAGCAAAAGGGGTTGACGCCTGGATGCCGGTAGATCGCCAGCGTGAAGTGAGTCCGGCACTGCGGGTATATGCCGCGATGGCGACCAGTGCCGATAGAGGTGCGGTGCGAGACCTGAGTGTTTTAACTATCTGTCGCGGTGAACAGCCATGAGTCGCGGAACTCTGTTTGATAAGGTCTGGAAGTTACACTCTGTCGGTCAACTTGAAGGCGGGCAGACCCAGCTGTTTATTGGCCTGCACCTGATTCATGAAGTCACCAGCCCGCAGGCCTTTGCGATGTTGCGCGAACTTGATCTGCAGGTCGCTTTTCCCGAAAATACCCTGGCAACAGTCGACCATATCGTGCCGACCGATGATCAGGCACGTCCCTTTGCTGATCCATTGGCTGAAGAGATGATGAAAGCGCTGGAAGAGAACACCGTCGCGAGCGGAATCCGGCTCTTCAATGTCGGCAGTGGTAAACAGGGGGTGGTGCATATAATTGCGCCGGAACTCGGCGTGACCCAACCGGGTATGACCGTTGCCTGTGGTGACAGTCATACAGCGACCCACGGTGCCTTTGGCGCTGTTGCCTTCGGGATTGGAACCAGCCAGGTGAGAGACGTTCTGGCGACTCAGACTCTGGCGATGGACCCGCTGAAGGTGCGCCGGGTGGAGGTCAATGGCGTTCTCGCAGCGGGAGTCTATGCCAAGGACGTAATTTTACACATTATCCGCCACCTGGGAGTAAAGGGGGGCGCCGGTTTTGCCTATGAATTTGCCGGGACTTGTATCGAGGCGATGAGCATGGAAGAGCGGATGACTGTCTGTAATATGGCAATTGAAGGTGGAGCGCGCTGTGGTTATATCAATCCGGACCAGATTACGTTCGATTATCTGCGTGGGCGAGAGTTCGCTCCGCAGGGTAATGACTGGCACCGGGCTGAAGAGTGGTGGCGCAGCATCGCTTCAAATCCCGGTGCAGACTACGATGATCTCGTGAAGTTTGATGCGGCTGACATCCTGCCTACTCTGACCTGGGGAATTACTCCAGGCCAGGCGCTGGGCATTGATGAAACTTTACCGGTAGTCGGGGATTATGAAGCAGATGAACAGGATCTGATCCATCAGGCCTATGCGTATATGGACCTGGCACCGGGGCAGTCAATGCTCGGCCTGCCGATCGATGTTGTCTTTATCGGAAGCTGTACGAACGGTCGGCTCAGCGATCTGCGTGAAGTTGCACGTATTTGTGAACTGCACGGCAGTCAAGTCCCTGCGCAGATCAAAGCCATGGTTGTACCGGGGAGCGAAGCGGTTAAGATGGCTGCTGAAGCGGAAGGCCTTGATACGATCTTTATCAGGCATGGTTTTGATTGGCGCAATGCGGGCTGTTCGATGTGTCTGGCGATGAATCCCGACAAGCTTGTCGGGCGGCAAATCTGTGCCAGCACAAGTAACCGCAACTTTAAGGGGCGCCAGGGTTACTTGTGCTGG
>JAQTXD010000077.1 GCA_028688955.1 Desulfuromonadaceae bacterium | reverse complement strand
CTTCATGCGTCACAGCAGGAGCGGGCAATTATCCTATGTGCAACCCTGGAAGATGGAACCGTTTGTATGAAGGGGGCGGCTGACCTTCAATGAACCATGGCCGAGAAGTATTAACACCGTCACCGGGCCGCCACTATATACGAAAACTCTTTACAGAATCGGCCATGCGTAGCATTTTGTCACAAGTGGAGCAGTAACTCCCACCCGGCCTTCATGCCGTTTCCCCTGCTAATGAGTGAGCCAAGAAATCATGACTACTGCTGAACATCATACGAGCCGATACTATACCGGCATGAAGGTTGAGGTAAATATACCTCTGCAAAACACCAGGACGTTTCGTGATTGGGCAATTATCAACGAAATTGATGAGGACCTTGTTTCACTGCAACTCTCACGCGATGTACTGCCAGATGGGGTCATCCTGCGTATCGGGCAGGTTCTCAATATAACAAGCAAGAGTGACGGCACAACGTACACCTGTCGGGCATTTATAGTCAGTAAAGGATATGAGCAGGATCTATTGCTCCGCTTTACCAGCGAAACAATCTCCAACGAATTGAGGGAGTTCTTCCGTGTCGATGCGTTCATCCCCGTCCGGTTCCATAAACTATATGATCAGAACCCGGCCGATGCCAGGGAGTTGTGGGACGAACAGAGGAAAATGCGACGCGAAGAAGAGGCGGCCAGAGAGCGGAGGCGGCTGGAAGAAGACAGAACTCGTTTTCGCACTGAAGAACGGCTGCGAAAGCAGAACATTCATGGGGACGAATTCTCCAATGAACCGGCCACAGTGCCGGACGACAACACTCAAAAAGGACTGGATGACAACCAGTATTATGAATCGTGGGCAGATATTCCAACTCCAGCCGTTAATATCAGCGGCGGTGGCCTGAGAATTTTTACACATCAAAAATTCGATATGGATGAATTAGTTCTTCTCGAACTATTTGTTCCACCATCCCGGCGCATTGTTGACATTGTGGCACGTGTGGTTTCTACCAATTACATCAGCATCACTGATGATGATTCGGCCAATAGCAGCACCGCCGTTCATTTCGTATTTATCGAAGAATCAGCCCGTTCTGCCATAAACGCCCATATCAGCAGCATTCAACTAAAACGGATCCGACAGTTTAAGGGATTTACAGACGTTGAACCGGCTTCCGGCAGTGGCGTCCCCGTGCCAAATAAGCATTATGCTTTTATTGATACCGTCGAGGCCGGTGAAGGAACGGATTATACCGTTACATCATCAATGTCGAAGAGCCGAAAGGTACTTATCACATTATTTTTTGTTATAATTGCCACCCTGCTCTGCTTCTATTTTTACAAATATGCTGTCAATCATCCCAAAAGCGAGATTCAGGAGATGTTTGATAATAATTTCATAAAATATCGGGATAACTTGAAACAAGGGCAACAGTGACATCGGCACGTAATGCCAAGCATTGATCCTCACTATTTTTATCATCAAGGCAGCGTACCTTTCCGGGAGATGTTTATGAAAGACACACCAATGGAAAACCAGGTATTCCCATCAGTCCTTGTGGTTGATGACAACAGATTGCAGAGGAGGATACTGGAAGACTACTTAATACTGGCCGGATATCCGGTGACCGTTGCAGAAAACGGCAAGGAAGCGATGAAGCTCTTTAGATCCGGCAGTTTCCAGATAGTCATTACCGACTGGGTCATGCCGGAGATGAGCGGCCTTGAATTGTGCAAAGAGATACGGGGAGCGCCATCGACATCGGCATACACCTACATCATAATTATCACTTCGCAGGAATCAAAAAACGATATTATTGCCGGTCTGGAAGCCGGAGCCGATGAATATCTCGTGAAGCCTGTACACACGCCGGAATTGCAGGCACGCTTGAAATCAGCTCGGCGGATACTTGAACTGGAAGGCATCAGAGACCGCTATGTTGAAGAAATAAAAAACTTATCGCTCATTGATCCGGTATCAGGGACTTTCAGCAGAAAGTACCTTGAAGACAGGCTTCCGAAAGAGATTGTCCGGGCTTATCGCTACGGGCGGCCACTGTCGCTTATGATTGCCGGAATTTGTGACTTTAATGGATTGATCACGGCACATGGGCACTACGCGGGGGACCAGATATTGAAAGAGGTTGCTGAGCGCTTTACTGAGGCAGTCAGGAAGGATGTGGATTGGGTCGCACGCTATAGTGAGGGGGAGTTTTTAATTGCTTTGCCTGAAACCGGAGTACAAGAGGCAATGATTGTTGCCAAACGGCTCAGGCTGAGGATCTCTTCAAAAACAGTTTCAATCATGGGAACCGAGTTGAAACTTGCCGCAATTTTCGGGATATCCGGATTTAATGCACATGAGGTTAAACAGGGCATGACGATGGATATACTGATTGAAAAGTGTGACAAGTTCCTGAGAACGGCCTCTCTTCTCGAACCTATAAAAGGCGTACAGTTGGGGTAGTGTTTGACCTGTCGCCCGGTAGCGCCGATGATCCGGGCATTGGAGAAGTATGAAAGCGGAAGTGTATTCAACAACGTACCGGATCGCCCTGTCGGATGCCCAGCAGGCCCGTCTCGACAGAAAATGGCCCGACGGCGACCCACTCATATCCTATAAAAAAATTGAGTCCCTGCTCGAACCGCTTCCGGTTGAAGACCTTTACTGGTCGCATCATACCGGGCAGTTTTTATACTTTACCGTCCGCGGGAACGATAGTGAAGGTACTGTTACCGAGGTAATCAGACGACTTGAAAAAAAACTGGGCGGGTCGTAACTGCGAGTCAGGACTATCCCTCATGGAGATAGTGTACCACACGTCTCCGAAGCCTCTCATGTTCAGTCATCAGCACATTCGGGTCCGATGCCAACCGCTCGATTAATCGTGCCAGGCGGGAAACAGCGTCACTGCTGCAGGCGGAAAACCTCATTCCTGCCATTGAAAAATTAACACAGATCACCTCTGCAGTAAGAAGTAACGGGGCCTCATCGTCCCCAGCATTAAACGTCACGTCATACATTTTTCCCTGGAGCAATTCAACGCCATGTTCAAGTCGGATTAATGTCCCCTTCATGGAAATATTCTCCATGCGTCCCTGATAAGAAACATTTTGAGAACTCAGCGTGGTTTTTACTGAGAACGGTATTCGATGAAATTCCCTTTTTTCTATCATTACAAGGTCCTCCGGACATCATTTGTTCATGTAATTCATCCTGCATCAACGCCAGGCACCGTTTGACGACGCATAACAGATACGACGATAGAGTTTAGTTATCTTGAATTGTTCGTATCATACGCGGTACTATCGAATCCATGAAAAAATTCAATCTCCATGAACGCCTGGTTTATTATAGTGAAACGGAAGAACTTCTCAATCGGTACACCCACGGCATTGGTGCGCTCGTAAGTTTAATCGGGGTAATCGCCCTGATCACACTCGCCTTCCAGCTGCACGATGGGTACCGTATTGTCAGTTCCTGCATGTACGGTGGAGCAATGGTCACTTTCTATTGCCTGTCAACGGCCTATCACACTGTACGCAAGCCTTCTGTCCGCTATGTACTCCGTATTTTGGACCATGCCAGCATCTACCTGATGATTGCGGGGAGCTACACACCATTCGCTCTGGTGACGTTGCGCGGGCCATGGGGATGGTGGCTGTTTGGTACAGTCTGGGGATTGGGAACAGTGGGGGCCGTAGTAAAAATCTATACGACCCATCGCTTACGCCTGGTCGGCCCGATACTGTACATTGGCCTGGGATGGATTGTGGTGATAGCCATCAAGCCACTTTCAGCAGCACTCCCTCACGGAGGTTTGATCCTGCTGTTTGCCGGCGGCATTGCCTACACAATCGGTGTTGTCTTTTACCTCTGGGACCGCCTCCCCTTCAATCACGCAATATGGCATCTTTTCGTATTGACCGGCAGCGCTTGCCACTTCTTTGCCATATTTAATTACGTCATTCCGCCCCGTATCTGAGGAAACTCACCGACCATTTCTGATACGGGACAACACATGCGTGAGGCACCTATGACACAGCTCCAAAAGGCGATATCCCGGATCTCTTTGCCACCGTCCGATGCATATGAAGTTCAAAGTCTGTTTACCGGCATCCCATCGGTACTTGAAAAAGAGCAGTTTTTGACAGTCGCGCAATCAGGTTCAACCCGGATTGAGCGAATCGTTTCGGACGGCCATGCTACGCCGCCAGGTGAGTGGTATGATCAAGGGTGGGATGAGTGGGTGTTTCTTGTTGCAGGAGAGGCAGTCTTACAATTTGAAGAATCATCCGCCCCCCTGATGTTGAAACCGGGAGACCATGTCATGATCCCGGCCGGTACCCGGCATCGGGTGGAGCGGACTGATTCAACACAAAAAACCATCTGGCTGGCGGTTCATGTCTGCGAAGACTCGGCACTATAATCAGCCGGCGACCTCGCAACAATTCTTTCCGCCAAGCTTTGCGCTCCGCAGCGCCTGTTCCGCGCGAGAAACGCATTCGTAGATACTTTGCCCGGTCCGATATTCACATAAGCCGATGCTCGCAGTAATGCGAATCCCGGGACGGTTGGCCTTGAATTCTGTCATCGAGATGGAGTCGAGTATCTTGCGTGCCAGGTTGGCAGCCCCCTCCGTGTTCGTTTCAGCAAGTAAAAAGAGGAACTCCTCGCCACCCCACCGTGCGCACACATCCTCATTTCTGACGCATCCCATCAGAACCCGCGCCACTTCCACCAGAACATCATCCCCATCGTTGTAGCCATACTTCTCGTTCAGCTTTTTGAAATTATCCAGATCAACAAGCAACACAGAGAATGTCCTTTGGTGACGCTCCGACCGGCTCAACTCCCGCTCCATCTTTTCCATGATGTCGCGCCTGTTTGCCAACCCGGTCATTGGATCGATCCGGGTTGACAGATAAAGTGACCGATCCATCTCCCCCAACTGGGTTTTCAGGCTGTTTGTTTCCCGTTCGAGCAGCTGGGCCCGATGTTTCTGAGCGGAGTATTCGTCGTATAACAACCGATATTCACTCATCAATGGATTGTCGTTATAACTATCGTCAGAAACCAGCGCTTCGAAATGTGCACTATGATCACTCCCCGCAGAGCGGGGAGATTTGGCGAATAACGTCATTCAATGTGCTCCTTTACAGAACTCAATAGCAGAAAACCATCCTAGAGAGGCAACGTTTGAAAATCCAGTCCGGCCATCTGCTGAACCATGCGCACTACCTGGCAGCTGTACCCGAATTCATTGTCATACCAGACATACAGAACACAGCGATTCCCTTCAGCAATCGTTGCAAGCGAATCAACCACCCCCGCATGACGTGAGCCGACAAAATCGCTCGATACGACTTCGGGTGAATTGGTATAATCAATCTGGTTCTGCAATGGCGAATCAAGTGACATATTGCGTAAATAGCCGTTGATGGCTGCTACATCGACCGGCTGAGCCAGCTCCAGATTCATGATCGCCAGAGACACGTTCGGAGTCGGCACACGAATTGCGTTTCCGGTCAGTTTACCGGAAAGCTCGGGGATTACCTTGGCCACCGCCTTTGCAGCACCGGTTTCAGTGATAACCATATTCAAGGGGGCGCTGCGACCACGCCGGGAGGCCTTGTGATAGTTGTCGATCAGGTTCTGGTCATTCGTGTAGGAATGGCAGGTTTCCAAATGGCCGTGAACGATGCCGAAACGATCATTTATCGCCTTTATAACCGGCACTACCGCATTCGTTGTACAGCTGGCTGCGGAGAGAATTTTTTCCTCTGCGGTGATCAGCTGGTTATTGATGCCGGCAACAATATTGGGAATATCTCCCTTACCGGGAGCCGTCAGAATAACCTTGGCAATACCGGGAGCCCGTAAATGCCTGCCGAGTCCGTCTCGGTCGCGCCACTTGCCGGTATTATCGATCAAGATTGCATCGTTAATACCATACTGGGAGTAATCGACATTTTCCGGAGCGTCTGCATAGATAATCCGGATCATATTTCCGTTGGCGATGATGGCGTTTTCTTCTTCATCAATGGTGATTATGCCGTTAAACGGACCATGCACGGAATCCCGGCGAAGCAGACTGGCCCGTTTCAGCAGGTCATCCGCCCCCCCCTTGCGTACGACCGCTGCCCTGACCCTGAACTTTTCGCCGCTTCCCGATTTTTCGATCAAAATACGCGCCAGCAGTCGACCGATGCGGCCGAAACCATACAGTACGATATCCTGAGGTTGTGCACGGACGGCACTGTGACCGGTGTTAATTGTCGCAAGCTCCTGACGGACAAAATCATCGACCGAAACAGTACCGGCAGATTTTTGAAATTTAGTGGTCAGCTTGCCAAGATCCACCCTCCCCGGCGCCAGATCCAGCTTGTCAATCGCTGCCAGCAGCGGGAATGTTTCCAGAACGCTCAATTCGGTATCAAGAATCATGCGGGCGAAGCGGTGCGCCTTCAATATATCGATGACTGTACTATGCACAAGTGTACGCCCGTACAGGGAGAGAATAAGGTTATGGTCTCGATAGAGACGACCGATAATAGGCAGCATCCGTTCGGCGCATGTTTCGTGTTCTTTCCACTCTTGCAGATAGTTTTCCTGTTTTTGTTGTGTCATACAGATCTCCTTTGATGTAGGTACTTTGGTTCTTACTGCTGTACTGCTCATGCATACGTTATTCTGTAACACGTCCTATCAAGCGCAGCAGCCCATCAAGTATTGTCAGCGGGCTCGGCGGACAACCGGGAATATACAGGTCAACAGGCACACAGTCTCCGGCACCGTTATGCACTTCGGCATGATCAATAAACGGACCACCATTAATCGCACAGGCACCGGCAACGATAACCAGTTTCGGTTCAGGTATTGCCGCATAGGTATCCAGCAGCGCCAGGCGCATATTTTCACTGACCGGACCGGTAACAAACAACCCGTCAGCATGGCGTGGGCTGGCAACGAACTGAATACCGAACCGCCCCAGATCCCAACCGATAGTAGAAAGAACATTTGTGTCCGCCTCACACGCGTTGCACCCGCCGGCACTGACTTCGCGCAGCTTGAGTGACCGCCCGAAAAGCCGCAGCAGCTCACCTTCCAGGCCCTTCGCAGGGTGATAGCGTTCACCGGCGATCACAGTCAAGCCGGCACGACTGCCACTGGCAAGGAACGCATCCGTTGAAAAAGAAATTGCATTGTGAGGACATGCTGCGACACAGTCGGCACAGAAAAGACATTTCCCCATATCAAGCGATAACGTACCTGAAGCAGAAATTGCGCCGTACGGGCAGGCATCAGCACAGGCACGGCACTCATCATCACAGCGTGACGCGTCCAGCAGCGGCAGACCCCGGAAACGGGGCGGCAGCGGCTGCGGAGCATCAGGATACTTCATGGTACGATGTCCCTGCCGGAAACGGGTGAGAATGGCTTTTAGCATACTGGCTCCCGGTTACAAGTCATAACCGCAATAGGACAGATTAAAACTTTTGTTACACAGTGGAAAGTCGGATATCTGCTGATTGCGCAGGGCAAGGCCCAGTCCGTTCCAGTTGTGGAAGGATGGATCGACAATCTTGTACCGTTCAAAGGAACCACCGTCATCAGTCAGGGCAACATGACAGATTTCTCCGCGCCACCCCTCGGTCAAGGCGACGGCACAGCGTTCCGAGGCAATCTCTTTCATCTGGTTACGATGAGCTCCACGCGGCAGATGACGAACCTGTTCATCGATAAAATCCAGTGAGCGCTCCGCTTCTAGCCAGCGTTGCATGGTACGGGCAGCGACATCACAGGTGGTACCGGTAATCACCGGAATCTGGCTCATGCGAAAGATGCCGAAAGGATGATCGCGCCGTACGTCACGGTTCAAACCGCACGCGCGGGCTGCAGGGCCGACCAGACCGATATCACGCGCATCTTCTTCAGTGACTACGCCGACATTTTCCAGACGTGCCATGACTGAAGGGGTATCCCAGAGCAGGTTGACTGCACCGGCAAGATCCTCCCGCGCTGTCTGGAGCCGCTTGTACAGCTCTTCTGCAAGTACCGTGTCGCAATCAAAGCCGACCCCTCCCGGCCTGAGCAGGCCACGGCTAAAGCGGCTCCCGCATAACAGTGCGGACATATTGAGAAAGTCACCCCGTATCCGCCCACAGAACGAGGCGGTCGGAAGATAGCCGACATCCCCCGCAATCGCCCCGAGATCACCGGTATGATTGGCGAGCCGCTCCAGTTCCAGAGCAATTCCGCGCACCGTTTCAGCACGCGGCGAGGAAAATATTCCGGCAAGTGACTCCATGTTCATGCAGTATGCCTGACTGTGCCCAACCGTCGTATCACCGGCTATAGTTTCCATTTGGTGAATCGTTCGTGGTGTCGGACCGCCAATCAGCGCACGCTCAATGCCACGATGCTGAAAGCCGAGGGCAATTTCCAGATGTAACACCTCTTCCCCGTGACATTGAAAACGAAAGTGACCCGGTTCAATAATGCCGGCATGTACCGGACCAACGGCAACTTCATGTACCTCGTCACCCTCAACCCGGTAGAAATCCATGACGGCCGGCGTCAGACCTCCGCCATCGCTTGTGCTCCAGAACCCCTCCCCCCGGCAGAGCGGTTTCTGAAAGCGCACCGGCTTGAACCAGGGATGCCCTTCCGGCCTGGTCAGACACTGCTCGGCTATTTCCCGCTCAAACAGGTGCAGTTGCGGGCAAAGAGCTGCAAGTGATGGAAATGTACGCCCGACGACCGTGGAAAAAATACCAAGAATACCGTTTCCGGCGCGGGCAGACATCACACAATAGAGGGTGGCACCATCAGTATGTGGAATACCGAAATATGAGCAGGCACGCCACCCCGCCGTTATGGCATCAAGAACTCCCTGAAAGAAGACATCATTATCAAGCAGCGGTATTTCACTCCGGGGAAATGACGTGCCGTTGTAAAAGGTTTTCATACCGTAACTCATTGATGTACCTCCAAAAGCGCAGAAGCATCACGTAAGAGAGTCATCAATGGCGCCGGAATCCAGACACCCAGTACAAATATGATCAGCAGCAAGAACAACGGCGGTCCCACCGTGCCGATCGTATCTCTATACGACGTGGTCTCACTGTCCTGTGGAGCTTCTCCCATGACCATCGGCAGCACCGTCATCGCCATACCAATGAAAATAATCATCAGCGACACCAGAAAAAGTGATCCAATCAGCATGCGCCCCTGAATAAAGGCACTGCTGATAATGGTAAACTCACTGATAAACGGTGCAAACGGCGGTGATCCGGTAATGGCAATGAATCCCGCGAGAAAGAGCCCTCCCGACCAGGGAAGACGACGCAGGGCTCCCCGCACATGATCAGTACTTTTACTGTTGTAGGAACGGTGGATATTACCGGAAGAGAGGAACAAGACCCCCTTGGTCAGCCCGTTTGCCAGAATGTGGAACACTACCCCGAAAATAGCCTTGCCGCCAAGACCGAGTGCCACCGCCATAATGCCGACGTGTTCAACGCTTGAATACGCCAACATCCGCTTAAAGTCAACCTGACGGGCCATAAATATTGCTGCCACAACCATTGAAAACAGCCCCATGGCAATCAGGGCATTCTGGAAAAAAATTATTTCCCGGGTCGCCAGACAGAGCTGGTAGACACGCAACAAGGCCAGAAAGGCAAGGTTGACCAACCCGCCCGATAATAGTGCCCCTACTAATCCGGGTGCTTCGCCATAGGCATCCGGTTTCCAGGTATGAAGCGGAGCCAGACCGATTTTGGTACCGAATCCGACCAGCAGGAAGACGAAAGCCGCGTGAACCCACCCGGAGGAGAGCTTGCCGGCATCACGGACAAGATCATCGAGTAACAGTGACGGCTCAACTTTGGCAACAATTGTGGCGTATGCGAGAAAATAGAGACCGATCAAGGCAAGAGCTACGCCGACGGAGCAGATCAGCAGATATTTCCAGGTTGCCTCGATCGAGCGGGCATTGCGGTTGAAATAGATCAGCGGAGCCATTGAAATGGTTGTCGTTTCCAAAGCCACCCACATGAGCCCGAGATGGTGAGTGATTGTCACCAGAGAGGCGGCAGACAGGCAGACCAGCATGCCGATGCAGATAACCCGGTTGGAACGTTCCCGGCGATAAAAAAGATACCCGATTGAATAAATGGCACAGGTGAGAAACAGGAGACTGGTACTTAACAGCACAATTTTCCCGAGTGCATCAAGATGAAACCAGCCGTCAGGTGATTCAGGAGGAGTAAATGAGAGCACCTGGATCGTCATGCCGAGATGGGCAAACGCAAAGAGTGCCAGAATTTTGGGGCGAAGCCGATCATACGGAATTAACCAGGTAACGATAGCACCGATGAGCGGAAGTATGGTCAGGGCGGCAAACATTGGGCTATTCCTCCTTCAGGGAGGTCAAAAGTGAAGTGTCCAGAGAGGAGAACTCTCGACTGATATGGTTTATGACGATCCCCATAACAAACGTACCTACCAGCAGATCAAGTAATGCCCCCGCTTCAACCATAACCGGCATCGCCTCCGTCAGCAGCAGACCGAAAATAAATATGCCATTATCGAGAACCAGATAGCCGATAACCTGTGAAATCGCTTTACGGCGTGTCGTCAGGATCAGAAAACCGGCCATCAGGGTGGCAACCGATGCCGGAACAAACATGTAATTCTGGTGTTCGGGCAGCATCGGCAGTTTCCCGGCAAAACCAAACGAAAGCGCCGTAAAAACGGCGCCGAGCAGCAGCGTCGGAACATATCCCAAAAACGGCTCCACCTCACGCTTTATCTCTGCAGAGCGGACAGCACGACCAAGCAGCTGAGGAATGACGATCCCCTTCACTGCGATAATAACGATGGTAATCCCGACCAGATGCCAGGAAAACGGGTGAATCAGCCCTGGCAGAATGCCGAGAATAACACCCTGAGTCGCAACCGAACGGATGGAAAAGATCAGTCGGCTGGTCCCGAGCAGAATGAAATTTATCAGCAGTACAAGAACAAGAAGTTGATCAGCCTGAGTAATCATTCTAATCACCTTATGACCAGCAAAGTTGAGAACGCCGCCAGAATGGTGGCGGCAACCAGCAGCTGCGGGATACGAATCAGGCGAAGACGCGCCATGACCGACTCGACGATACCGATACCAACGGCAAGTTCCAGCATCGAAATCATAAAGAGCACCCAGTCAACCAACGGATTGCCGGTTGAATAGGGCAACGCAAGGTGGACAAAAAATGCACCCATCACAAAAAGTTTCAGTGCCGCGCCATACTGGATGAGGGCCAGGGCTGGACCGCTGTGGTCAAGTACCATTACCTCATGGATCATGGTCAGTTCCAGGTGGGTGTTTGGATCATCGAACGGGATTCGGCAGTTTTCGGCCAACAGCACAATAAACATGCCACCGACGAGAAGCAGCAGTGCGGCGCTTGTGTGCTGCCAGACGCTGAAATTGATATTGACCAGCATCCGGGAGAGTGAAAATGATCCGGATAAACGCGACAGGGTAATCAGCGCAAAGAAGAGTGTCGGTTCGGCAAGGCAGGAGTAGGTCGCCTCGCGGGCGGACCCCATTCCTTCAAAGCTGGAACCGGTATCCAGAGCGGCTGCCATCGTAAAAAATCGTCCCAGCGCAAACAGATATGCATACAGTATCATGTCACCGTCAAATGAGATCGGCGATGAGTGCGCACCAAACGGAATCAGCAGCGACGCGACCACAGTTGTTGCCAGCGCGACAATCGGCCCGGCACGAAACACCCAACTGGTTGTCGTGCTGAAAACAGTCCCCTTGTTCAAGAGCCGGAAAATGTCATAATACGGCTGAAAAAACGGTGCACCGACTCTGCCGGCAAACGCCGCTTTGGTTTTTCCGATGACTCCCAACAGCAGCGGCGGCATGATGAGAGCGATTAAAATATGGACAATACTGTTAGTCATTGCAGTTCTCCTGCCTGATACATTGTACGGGAATCAGTGCGCCCATAGCATCAGAATAAGCAATGCAGCAAAAATATAGAGCATGTAAAACTGCATCAGGCCGTGCTGCAGGCGGTGGAGAAAGCCGAACAGCATCCCGACCAGGGAAAAAAGCGGCGTGACCACACCTTCAAGAAGCGTTTCAGTTGCCTGGTCGCTGCAACCGGCACTTTTTGGAAATAGTCCTGACAGTGACGGGCGCATGATTCGCTGGCGCATAATACCATTGAAGACCGTAACGGCAAGCTCGGAAAACGACGTCCCTCCATATTGCATACGCACTGTCCCGCGTTGATAGCCACATCCCCAGGTTGGCGCAGGAGTAATCCGCCCCTTCCCCAGTCGCCATTTCCAGATGAGCGTCACGACGGTTACTACCGCAAGAGAAAGCGCACCCACCAGTGAAAGGGTACCGAAAATTGCATCCATTTCGTTTGAGATAACTGAAGAGACCGCACCGGGAGAAAATACTTCAGCAGCAGGTTCAACCAGACGGAGTGCCAGTTGCGGTGCTACTCCGACCAACAGGCAGAGCAGCGCAAACAACACCATCGGGACAAGCATTGTCGGTCCCGCTTCATGGGGGTGAACGGCAGTGGAACCGCGGCGGGTTCCAAGAAACACCGAGCTGTACAGCTTGGTAAAGGCGATGACAGCAAGTCCTCCCACAAGGGCCAGCAGAGGAGCAAGGAGTGCCAGAAAGGTCATGGAGAAAGATGTAAGTTGTCTGAAAAAGCCAAAATAGAGGATAAATTCACTGATAAAGCCGTTCAAAGGCGGAATGCCGCAGATTGCAACTGAGCCGACCATAAAGAGAAGCGCAACACGCGGCATGCGCTTGCCGAGGCCCCCCATCAGATTCATGTCACGTGTTCCCTCGGCATGAATGATTGCACCGGATCCAAAAAACAGTAACGGTTTAAAAAAGCTGTGATTAAGAATGTGAAGCAAGGCACCGGTCATGCCAATGTACACCAGTGACGCGGTGTGGCTCGACACTCCGAGCAGGGCGACACCAAGGGCGGTGGTAATGATACCGATATTTTCTATACTGCTGCAGGCAAGCAGTCGTTTGATATCACTCTGAGCAACAGCAAAGGTGATCCCCAACAGTGCAGTGGTGATTCCGGCCACCGTCAGTATAGTACCCCAGAGCAGCGGAGGGTCATGGAAATAGGTCAACGTACGAAAGATTCCGTACAGTCCCATCTTCAGCATAACACCGGACATGATTGCAGAGGCATGACTGGGTGCATTGGCATGAGCCGAGGGGAGCCAGCTATGGAACGGCATGATGCCGGCCTTCGAACCAAACCCGATAAATGCGGCCAGAACCGTCAATGGCGCAAGAGGAGAGAGCGCATTGAGCGTACCGGCGGCAGGCAGTTGGAATGAGCCGGTCTGTGCTGCCAGCAGTGCGAAGTAGACAAACAGCGATGCAGTGCCAATGTGGGTCGCGATCAGATAGACGATACCGGCGCGGCGGACATCCTTCCGCTCATGCTCGGTAACGATCAGGAAGTAGGCAGAAAGGGCCATGACCTCCCACACCATGATAAAAAAAACACCATTGCGAACTACCAGCAGAATCGCCATGGAAGATGCAAGCACACCATAGAAGAAGGTCAGGCCACGTTCGGTGGAACGATGCTCGGCTGCCGGCCAGTACCCGACCGCAAAGAGAGAGCCGGTGGCCGAGACCAGAAAGACGGGAAGCAGAAAAAACGCTGAAAGTGGATCTATGACAAGTTCGCAGGGACCAAACGGCATGTTCCAATGAAGCAGATAGGTGGTTGCAGTATGACTGAATAGAAGCTGCAGGGCGGCATAAATGCCGACCACTGCAGCCGGAAGAGTAATAACGGTTGATATGATCTGTCCGACACCAGGTTTTTTAAGGAACAGGCCGGGAATTCCAGCACAGCCAATAACAAGCGCGGCGAAAATTGCCACGAGCGCAGGTTCCAGCGAGCCCTGCAGATTGGGATACATACTTAAACTCCGTGATATCGTTCCATAAATTACATTCGAATATTTCTTTATGGTGGCAGATAGTGCCCCTTGAGACGCGTGTGTGTCAATAAAAAAACATGGTTATATAAACATGCACTGAATTTTACCGGTAACGACTCCTGCTCAACCCAACTGTGCAAGCCCGCTCGCATCAATTTGGGCAACAAGCTGATCAAACATGTAATCAATCTCGGCAAAATTGTTGTACATTGCATGTGTGGAGATGCGAAAGCCAACCCGGTTATCGGACTGATCATCTTTTGTATCTCTCCAGGTAGTGCTTCGAATATATATTTTTGCAGGCAGAGCGGACAGATTGCCAAGAATGGCGCTTATGGCACTGTTCATAGCGGAGTAGCGTGAGCTTTCGTTACGGTCCCGGAACGGATTGAAGCTTGTCAGGAATGTAGCGAATGAAGGATCCGGATTTCGATGAACCCAGAGTGCAGCAGGACCCCATTTATTCTCAATTTTCTGTTTGAGGTAGGTGCTCAGTGCAATACCTCGGTCATAAATTTTCTGGATACCGATATGATCAAAATATGAGAATGAGTCCGTCATGGCGTAGAGTGCCGGCGTATTGAACTCGCCACGCACCTGTGTATATGCGTTTGGCCATGACCTGGTATTGTAGAAGGGACTGACTGACTGGAACTGGTTGCCATAGACGAAAAAGTTCCCCATGGCGTACGGCGGAAGGTTTGGACCGGATGTGCGCGTGTAGAAGATCCCGGTCCCGGGACCACCGCAGAGCCACTTATGACCGGCACCACAGATAAAATCAGCTTCATAATCATGGCAATTAACCGGTAGCATGCCCCAACTGTGTGCAGCGTCAACGATGGTGTATGCGCCATACGATTTGGCACGCTGACAGATTTGTTTGATCGGCATCCGCAGACCGTTCTTGTAAAACACCTCAGAAATGGCAATGTACTGTTTTGCCCCGGCGGGAAGCGGCTTTCCGAGCTCTGTTTCAAACCAGGAGCAGACTTCAGCAACAGTGATCTCTGCCGTGAAGTTAGACGGGATTTCAATAACAGAAACCGTAACACCGTGATAATCGCGAGCCCAGGCAATCGGGCCGATCAGGGCATTATGCTCCATTGATGTGGTAATGATCCGATCACCCGGATTCCAGGGTGTTCCTGCAAAAATCAGGTTGCAGGCATCTGTGGTGTTGTAACTGAGAACTATTTCATCAGGATTTGCACCGTATGCTGCCGCAACAGCACTCTGGCGGGGACCGACAGCAGACATGCCGAGAATCGACGAACTGATCGGGAAAAGGTCCGGGTAGTCAGCATTAAGATTTGTCTGCCAATCCCGTGGGTCCATACTTTTGTAATTATTGTAAACCGCCAGATTTACCTGTGAAAAAAGCGGCTGGGAGCCGGTAGTTCCGGTATTCATGTGAATATAATCATCAGACAGCGTAAATGCCTTCCTCACCTGCTTCCAGTACATCTCTGTATCCGGGCAGGCTGATATCGTTGGATGCGCCAGAAGGACCTCCGGGAGACCATTACTGTGGCGGGTTACCCGGTTGGAGGCGTGCGCCTCATCCTCCCGCACACCGATAAATCCGGCAGTTACCGCGGCCGAAGCCACTCCTTTAAGAAAATCTCTCCTGCTGAACCCGAACTCACCTGATTTTGCCATTTCAATCCTCCATTATTTATTGAGTGCTGCCCTGTTTCATCGGATGATCGACATCAACTCACACGGATAGCTATAGATTGCTGGCAACGAGTAATGCGATCAAGGTAATCAGAGAATACAGCACATACTGCTGCAACAGGCCGCTTTGCAGCTTGCGTACTGAGGAGAATCGCTCATAGAGCCGTTTGAGAGCCGGTATGTACACCAACTCCAGCACCGATTCCGGAATATGAGTCGAAAGATGTGCGCTGCCGGGAGAAAGACCCGTAATATTATCTGGTCGATGATTCTGGGGTTTAAGAACAAAGGCGAACAGTGATGTCAGCATTTCAGCAAATGATGAGGCGGTGTATTGCATCCGGGATGCAGGACGTTGGTAGCCGCAGCCCCAGGTAGTTGTGCTGCTCCTGACCGCCGACGCCAGGCGTCGCCGATACCAGAGGAGCAGCACCACAACGAGAGACAGCAGCGCTACCCCAAGCAGCGATATCATGGTAGTCGGGACAGATCGGAAGA
>JAQTXD010000164.1 GCA_028688955.1 Desulfuromonadaceae bacterium | reverse complement strand
TCGGGGGTGATACTGTCGATACTTATCGCCCGCCAGTAACGGTCTTTGCTCACAGGCTATCCTCGATAGATTCAGTCGGCATCTTCATCAGATCAGCGGACGTCAAGTACCCGGCAACTGAGTGCATCCTTTACTTCCTGCCGGAACTTGAGAAGCATCTGCTTCTCCTCGCCATACGAATTGTTTATGCTGTCGGTCAGAGCAGAGTGCAGCTTGCTCAGTTTGTCACGATCCCCCATGGAATCCCGCAGCTGCTTGCGCAGATTCGTGACGGTTATATTTGCAGACGCCATATCACACCACCAGTTTTTTTACGTCGAATCACAACTCATATATAGTGCCAAACTTGAATCGCTGCAAACTACCGGCAAATCGTGTACAGCGATTATTATCAGGCACAGGGTTTCGCCTCACCATTTCGGTGCCGCTCCGGCCTAATCCTCCAGAACGCCCCATTTATCGGTGAAATAACAGTGGTGAATAACATTTTGTACATTCACCGACCCCAGAATCTCATCTCCCTCTTCCTGACTCAAACCGACCTTGGGGCGCACACCCATCCAGTACGCTGCCGTTGCGGTGGGGTTATCTACAGGACGCGGAACCGGAGGACCGGGCTTGTAATGGCCGTTGATAAAAAGGGCCGACTCGTACTGACGCGGATACTTGACAAGATAGACCTCTACCAGCATCCCGTTCTGCAAAGTTTTTTCAATGATCTGGCTTATTACTTCAGCCTCTGCGGGTACATCAATTAATGACAATGCCATTGCTGTTTGCCTCCTTCAGCCGTTGATATGTCCATCTATATTTTTGCTACCTTGGTTCATCGGTGCGGTGCCAAAGCACCAAAACAGAAAAACCTGCTTTCCATTCGAAAAGGCAGGTTATATTCAACATTGCACATCTGCAACATCTTCATTGCCGCTTCGATAACCCCTCTTCCCGATCTGGGCAGGTGGCTTTGCGTCATCCGGTCCCCCGGATTTTGCCTTTTCGGTGATAACTATTTATATTTCAGAATCCATGCGCCACTATGCATTAATTGTTCTGGCATGTCAATGCCAGGAGGAGCATGCCGGTGGAAAAATGGAGCTGCACTGCAGCAAGCAACAGAGGACCAGCACCACGGCGTTTCACAGTAGGTGCAGACGGTGACAGCACCAAAAACGAATCCAGTCCGTTGAGAAGAAGGGAATGCGTGCTATTATTCTTCAGAGACAATTCAGCAACCGGTAGATCCTGTCAGAAACCATGCGACTGTTACAGCCGTCCAAAGGAGACACTGCCATGAATAGACTACTCATCATCTTTACCGCCGTTGTATCATTAACAATTCCAACACTCAGTGCGGCGACGCCACCTCGCCAGGGCCCTTACATATCAGGTTTCTTCGGCACATGCATCCTTGGTGATGCCGATGTATCAAGTTACGACTACTGGACGGGAGATTCATATGCTGACCGTGCCGAGTTCGCCCCGGACATCAACATCGGAGGGACCGTCGGCTTTGATTATGGAGCCGTCCGCCTGGAGGGCGAATTGTCCTACAAACAGGGAGAAATGGCTACGATTACTGACCGAGTCAACAACGTGCAGTTCCATGGTGAATCCGGCAATCTCGGAGCACTTGCGATGATGTTCAATACGTTCTTCGACCTGCACAATTCTTCGCCGGTCACCCCCTATCTGGGTGGCGGTGTTGGCTTTGCGGCCATACATCTGAGCGATACATACGTCGCAGAATTTGGTCCGCCTATTTATCAGGAGGGTGATGATTCCGTTTTTGCCTACCAGATCGGCGCCGGCTTTGAGATTGCTCTCAAGCAGAGGCTTTCCCTGGACTTCGGCTATCGCTATTTTGCCGCGACTAAAGCAAGTTTCGACTCATACCAGGACATCGCTTCCGAGCTTAAATTTAAAAGCCACAATGTAGCGGTCGGATTAAGGGCGCTATTTTAATAGTGTATTGAACATTTTACCGAGACACCTGACTTACTGAATCACGCACGCAAGGAGTAAATATGAAAAGCATACTGAAATTAACCTGGATGGGCACCGCGACGCTCTCCATCTTCGTCATGCTGGTCCTTGCATCGCCAGCAATGGCTGAAGACTCCGGAATTATTGAAGAACCGCAGACATTCAACGAAGAGCAACTGGCACAACTGCTCGCCCCCATAGCTCTTTACCCGGATGAACTGATCGCGCAGGTCCTGCTCGCCTCAACCTATCCGCTGGAAATAGTCATGGCTGACCGCTGGGTTCAACAGAACAAGGACCTTCAGGGGCAAGAACTGGCCGATGCTCTTGAACAGGAGACCTGGGATCCAAGCGTCAAGGCGCTGGTGAACTTCCCGACGGTCTTGGGAATGCTCAGCCAGAAGCTCGACCTTACCACCAAACTCGGTGACGCCTTTTTGGAGCAGAAAGAGGATGTCATGGATACGATTCAGGAACTGCGCAGAAAAGCTGCCGATGCCGGCAACCTGAAGTCAACACGGGAACAGAAGGTTGTGGTTGAAGAAGATGCCATCACCATCGAACCGGCAGACAGCAGGGTCATCTACGTCCCCACCTATGATCCATTTATTGTCTACGGGCCATGGTGGTACCCCGCCTACCCTCCCTACTATTTTTATACCCGTCCCTATTCCGGAGTGGTTTTTTCTTTTGGCATCGGCGTAACGCTCGGTCTGCCATGGGGGTATGCCTGGGGCGGGTGGGATTGGTACAACAACACTATTTACATCAACATAAACCGGAACCTCAATCACAACAGATATATCAACAGATCCCGCTACATCCGGCACTACGAGGTGCGTGGCCAGCCGATCCGAAACGGTCAGGCCCCGTGGCTGCATGACCCCGGCCACCGGCGCGGCGTGGCTTACAAGGACAAGACAAGCGCCCGTAAATTCGGACAACTCCCGGCGCGCCCCGGTGAGCCGCGCCGTGAATCACGTGGTTTCACCCCCCCAAGCCGTACGAGTCAGGGGGCGCGCAACGGCGGAGTTGTTTTAGATCGTGGGCAGAGAAGTGTTGTTCCTCCCGTCAGAGCCGGAGAGCCGGTCCGAAAAAGAAACATTTTAGGCGGCAAGCCCACGGTTCCTGAAACAAACCGTGAGAGCGTCTTCACCGACGGCAACAATGATGCCCAACGAGCCAGAAAGTCAAGTGAACGGGGCCGGCAGAGCGTCGGCGGCAGCAATGTGTACCGCGGTGGCACCACCACCCGACCTGTCAATATTCCCGCCGTAAAAATCCCCCGCGTTGAAGGCGGCGAGCGGAGCGGAGATAATATGCAACGGAAGGGAAAACGTGGCGACGACAGCCGCCGCTGACAGCTTGCACACTGACGTCATACCAGCGACAACTTCGTGGAGGAATACATTATGGGCATCTTTAGATTCCAAAAGTTAAGCACTCTCCCTTTTCTGTTTGCCCTGCTGGCCTTTATCATGGCCATGGCAACGACTGAACCGGCCAGTGCTGCTTCGGCCACACCCCGGCAAAGCGGCTTCAATTCTCCGACAGAGGCGGTACACAGACTGGTTAAAGCGGTCAAGAGCAATGACAACAAGGCCCTTAAAAATATTCTTGGCCCCGGTTCAGGGAAACTCATTTCTTCCGGAGATCCGGTAACAGACCAGAGAGACAGGGACCGCTTCATACAGCTCTACGACGAAAAAAACTCGCTTGAGCAGAAAAGCAGCAGCAAGGTGACACTGACTCTCGGCAAAGATAATTTCGTCTTTCCTATCCCGCTTGTGCGCAAGGGTAGCACGTGGATGTTCGACACCAGGGCAGGAAGAACGGAAATTCTGAACCGGCGGATCGGCACTAACGAACTGGCGGCAATAG
>JAQTXD010000009.1 GCA_028688955.1 Desulfuromonadaceae bacterium | reverse complement strand
TCTGACAGAACTGATTCCATCCTTTTTAACGATCGTATTGATGATCTTTACGTACAACATTGGGGTAGGGATGACATCAGGAATGATTACGTATGTAGTACTCAAGGTGTTTACAGGCAGGGGAACAGAAGTCAAGGCCGGTATGTGGGTAATGGCACTGCTTTCTGTGGTGCTGTTTATCTGCATGCCAAAAATGTAGTTGTACTTCAACATTTAACACTTCCGGGACTGTGATTGGAAGTTGCGAGGTATTCGAATGACGCAACGGGCTATTCTCTGTCCGCGCTGCCGTCGGTTGGTTGGTAGCGAAGAAACAAACTGCTCATGGTGTGGCGCTTCCCGATCTGCGCCCTGGTGGCAGTTCCTGAACTGGACGCGAGGGACATTCGACGGAGATTGGCTGGTAAAGTCCCTCATTACTGCCAACGTGCTGTATTTTGCCATCTCACTCCTTGTAGACACCGGATCCGGTGGATTCTTATCACCCGGTCAGACCAGCCTCATGCTGCTTGGAGCAACCGGGACGTATCCCATCAACCAGTTCGGCCGCTACTGGACACTTCTCAGTGCTGGTTACCTCCATGGCGGTATACTCCACCTCGTTTTCAACCTGATGGCCTTAAAGCAGATTGCTCCTGCGGTTGTGGGCGAATACGGCACGAGTCGCATGTTTACCATATACACGGTGAGCAGCATAATCGGATATGTGGTGTCGTATCTGGCTGGAGTGCCGTTTACCATCGGTGCTTCGGCTGCCATATGCGGTCTGATAGGCTCATTGCTCTATTACGGAAAAAGCAGGGGGGGAGCCTACGGGAGTTCGGTGTACCGCGAGGTAAGTGGTTGGGTCATCAGTCTCTTTATCTTCGGGATAATATTTCCGGGCATCAATAACTGGGGCCATGGAGGCGGAATTCTCGGAGGAATAGCCGTTGCCGCGCTCATCGGCTATAACGAGCGCAGAAGGGAAAACTATTTTGATTACGGACTTGCTCTGCTGTGCGGTATTTCTACACTTGGCGTACTGGTGTGGGCGGTTATGAGTGCGTCACTCTACCGATGACGGGACATGTCATTATCTTTGTCCGCCTCCTGAACAGGCCGGCCGTAACCGCGATAGGTAAGTACCTGCATACGAGGGACTGTTGAAGATCATCAAATGGTTGTTACTCGGTGTGTGTGGCGCTACTGTTCTGTACGGACTTTTTATCGTCATGCAGCTGTGTCGGCTTCCATCAGTTGCATCGCTGGCTGATCGATCCATGAACCTGACTATTCAGGTAAAAGACTGGAAGGGCAAACTGCACCCGTTTGTTGTCGGGCCGCAGAATCGCTGGTGGGCTGCATCTAAAGATATCCCGCCGGAAATGAAGTGGGCGGTTGTGGTCGCAGAGGATGCCAATTTCTATCAGCATGAAGGTATCGACGTTCAGGCGATTAAGAATGCCATCAAATACGACCTGGAGAAGAAACGTTTTGCCCGGGGAGCTTCGACCATCACCCAGCAGACGGCGAAGAACCTGTTCCTTTCCCGGGAAAAAACCATCAGTCGAAAAATAGAGGAGATATACCTTGCCAAGCGAATTGAACAGGAGCTGACCAAGGGACGAATTCTTGAGATCTATCTCAATATCGTGGAATTGGGACCCATGGTCTACGGGGTTGGACACGGTGCCCATTATTATTTTGACAAACCGGCCAGTGATCTTACTCCGCGAGAGTGCGCATTTCTTGCCGCAATGCTTCCCGGCCCCAAGAAAGTATATAATCCCTATCGAAACCTGGATCGGGTATTGAAGCGTTCCGATATGCTGCTGCTACTACTGCGTCAGAGGGGTGTACTGACCGAGGCGGAGTACCGCAGCGCACTGGCTGAGGTGCCGAACATCAGCGGTATGCAAAGAAAGGTTGACCAGAGCTTCTCGGGGAAAGTAAAGAGTTTCCTTAAAAATATATTTGGCGGCTTCAGGTGATTCGTACAGCAACGCATTGCCTTATACTTCCGTGTGGTGGTCTTACGTGACTGGAACCTGCTTGTGTGCTTGACAACTGATCAGATGATCAGAACATAATCGTAGTGCATACATCCATGGGAAACTGATATACTGCACCAAGATAGTCATATATGTGTCGAAGGAGTGGATAAGATGACCGTTCACAAAAAAAACTACAGCGCCGAGCATATCGGCCCTTTTGAAGGCCTCCTGAATCGTGATTTTATGGGGTTTCACGGCAAATATTTTGTCGGAACGGAATTGGGTCTCACCGGCAGTGAAGTGTCGCTTAACCGGCTTCCGGCTGGAAAGTACATGCCGTTCGTGCATGCCCATCAAAAGAACGAGGAGCTGTATATCGTTCTGCGCGGTAACGGCATGTTTTATGTGGATGGCGATGAATTTCCGATACAGGAAGGGAGTCTGATCCGCATCGCCCCAGAGGGAGAACGGGGGTGGAAGGCCGGCGACGAAGATCTCTATTTCATCTGCATTCAGGCCGAGGCCGGCAGCTTGACACAGGCAACCCTTGTGGATGGAATCCGGACAGAGACCAAAGCCTCATGGATGAAAAAATAGGACGCTAACTCCGGCCTTATCTCCATTGGTACGTCACTGGGACTCGACTCACGGCACCCGGAATGTATCTACTGCCTGATTGGAAGTGTTGCCGTTGAAGTCTGTCAGATATATGCTGAACGTATATGGGTTTGACTCTGACGGGAAGGTGAAATAATCAATACTGAAGGGAATGGTTCCCCGTGTTGCTCCGGAAAGGTTTGTCGGATATGTTGTTACTCTCGATAGTTCGACGCCTCTCGGGTTATAGACAACAACGGTCATTGAATCGATATCCGAATCGGGTGCATCAAAATTGATACTCCCGTAAATGTGTTCAGTAGCGGTGTCTTTAGTGTACGTGTGAAACGTAATTGCCGGTGGATTTATAAAAGCGATAGGAATATCAACTGCAACTCCAATAGTTGCTTCACCACAGCCGGACATGGCAAGCATCAGTGCTACCATCAAACCAAAAAATACATTCTTCATACCATCCTCCTTTTACAAACAGCACATCGTATCCCAGTAACTGCATAATCCCGACCATATTTATACCATTGTGTGCCTTCCTGATATAACACGCCAATATTGTTATATTTAATAATTATTGCAGTGGTCGTCCCCGGACTTACTTTTGAGTGATAAGGATAAAATGCCTTATTTCGGGTTCAGAGTAATCCTATTCAAGGTACATCGCCACTATTTCCAGCTGAAGGATGTAGCGGGGTGCGGCACCGGATGAACATTTTCACTGGTGCGCGTTTAAATTCAACTGATTTGGCAGAACATATACACAGCACGCGACTATAGCTTCAAAGGAAACTTTACATGCAAATGCTGCCATCAACCTATATCCAGTCGCCACTCACAGAAATCATTCACCAACAGCTGATTGAAGCAAACAGCCGGGAATACGGTCATTTGTACGAACAGCTGACGTTTGCCGGACCTGAACAGTTGGCCGCCGTCAACGCAGAGCGAAACGAACTTCTGACGTGGCTGGTTCAGCGTGCCGATTTCGGATACGCCGGGACGAAGGTAAATTGCACCGGTCTTTCACCCGGGTGTCGGAGTTGCGGCGATGGCGGCTGGTCCTGCCTGTTTATCAATGGCCGTTGTAACGGCCGTTGTTTCTACTGCCCCACTGCGCAGGATGACGATGGTTCGCCGGTTACCAACGGTATTGCGTTTACCAGTCCCGATGATTATGCCGCATACGTGGCCTCCCTGGGATTCAGCGGTGTCAGCATCAGTGGCGGAGAACCGTTGATGACACCGGATCTGACTATTGCCTACCTGAGTGCCGTTCGTAAACGCTGTGGAGATGATGTTCACCTCTGGCTGTATACCAATGGCACCTTCCTTACCCCCGGACTCTGCAGCCGTCTGCAGGATGCCGGTTTGAATGAAATCCGCTTTGATCTGGGTGCTGTCCGATACAATCTTAAAAAGTTGCGCCTGGCGGTGGGGTGCATTCCTACTGTGACGGTGGAAATTCCAGCGGTGCCGGAGGATGAAGGGCTGTTGAAGCTGAAGATGGTTGAGATGGCAGACGCCGGGGTACATCATCTCAATCTGCACCAGATGCGTCTGACGCCTCACAATTTCGGTCCCTTGACGGAACGGGGATATACCTTCCTCCATGGCGAGAAAGTCACCGTATTGGAGTCTGAACTCTGCGCGCTGCGTGCTATCCGGTTTGGGCTGGAGAACGCCATTCCCCTGCCGGTAAATTATTGTTCATTTTCCTATAAACGGCGATTTCAGCATGCAGCTGCCCGGAGCCGAGCGGCGCAGTCTGTGTGCATTTCCGGCGAGGTCGTAACGGAGCCGGGATATTTGCGAACCCTTTCCACCGCAGGTGTCAGCTATTGTGAGGCTGTTCTTCTGCAGAACCCAAGCTATCGGTACCCGTTTGAAAAAATAGTGCTGGAAACCGGCCGCGCTCTGTATCTGGAACGGCGGCCGCTTACGCCGGAACTGGCGTTGTCTGATACGGAACGAACCTCTCTTGCAGCAGGACAGCCAATAGAGCGCTTTGCCCGTTTTGAAAGTATTGACACTGGCCTGGCGGAATATTTTTAATGTGGAACTATTTTTTGTGCATGTATTATTCGGCACTGCTCCTGACCGGATACGCCGGAGTGTTGGCTGGAGCTGCACGCAGATATTGAGCCGGCCACGGAGTGAGATAGCCAAGTTCCCGGGCAGCACGCAGAGGCCAATGTGGATCGCGGAGCAGTTCCCGGGCCAGCAATACGACGTCGGCTTGCCCGGATCGAATGATGTGGTCGGCCTGTGCCGGGGAGGTGATCAACCCGACTGCACCGGTTCTGCACCCGGTCTCCCGCCGGATCTGTTCGGCAAAGCGGGTCTGGTACCCTGACCCAAGCGGCATGATGGCATGGGGCGAACCGCCACCGGATGAGCAGTCAATCAGATCCACACCGAGAGGCAGAAGCTGGCGCACCAGTTCGACCGACTGTTCAGGATCCCATCCCCCTTCAACCCAGTCTGTCGCAGAAATTCTCACCAGAAGCGGCAGATTGTCCGGCCAGACTTTTCGTACCTCGGCAACGATAGTACGCAGCAGTCGGGTACGGTTCTCAAAACTGCCGCCAAAACTGTCTGTACGATGGTTACTCAGCGGAGAGAGGAACTGGTGAAGCAGATAGCCGTGTGCGGCATGCACTTCAACCACCTGGAATCCTGCCTGCAGAGAACGTTGAGCAGCACACACAAAGGCGTCGACCACTCCTCGGATTTCCTCTTCGGTCAACGTTGCGGGAACACTGCAGCCATTGTCAAACGGCACAGGGCTCGGGGCCACGACCTGCCAGCCACCTTCCGCTTCGCTCAGGGTCCCGGAGCGGTGTTCCCAGGGAGGAGCAGTGCTCGCTTTGCGTCCGGCATGGGCAAGCTGGATGCCGGCGATGCTCCCCTGCCCATTTATGAAACGGACAATGCGCGCCAATGGTTCAATATGATCGTCACTCCAGAGTCCCAGGTCTTTTGGGCTGATTCGTCCGTTCGGCATTACTGCTGCGGCTTCAGTCAGTACAAGCCCCGCCCCACCAGCCGCCCGGCTGCCAAGGTGGACCAAATGCCAGTCATTGGCATAGCCATCGTCACTTGAATATTGGCACATGGGTGATACCGCTATCCGGTTGGGCAGGGACACGCTGCGCAAAGTTAGTTGTTCAAATAGATGAGACATAATGAGTCCTCCTCTTGGTCGCGTTGTAATTGCAGCATCCGGCTGTTTTTCGGATTTCATCTTGTGGCTGTTCTATCATACCGGCAGATTGATCAGCCCGATGCGTACTTCGCAGCAATCAGGATAGCACTCCAGAGAATAAGACTCAACGGGTGCATGAACGCTACCTTGACGTCCTGCCGCGATGGGATGCCTGCAGCGATGCATGCATATACGGCGACATAGATCCCGCACGTCATGAAAAGTGATTCTCCGTTAAATGCAGAGCGTCGGTCAAAGAGCTGTGCGCCAACGAACAGCCAGATAAGAGGTGCAAATGCCGTTGGCACTGCCGAAATGAGTGTGACGCGCGCAGTTACGCTCCCCAGTCGCCACCTGCCGTTTTCCCGCTGTGGCCAGAGGCTCAATCCAAGAGGCTTGACGCCAAACAGCAGCGCCATGACGGCGTGTGCCGCTTCATGCATGATGGTGATCGGCAGGTGTGACAGGACTAAAAAGAACGCTCCGCTCCTGGCTATCCGCCGGTGAACAAGGTAGATCAGTACGAGTGGTGTCAATTGTATGATGTCATGCGTTCTGAACATTCTACAATCCTCCGACGATACCCGCGTAGGAATTTCCTTCCGCGGAGCGAAGTAAGTGAATTGGGGAGATGATTACTCCGCAGGCGTCAGTATGCCATGCAGTGGTCTCCGGCGCCGAGGAAAATGTTGGCGATGCTGGCATCACAATAGTGCCGTTTCAAATGCCATATGGTGATAGTTTTGAAGAATATGTAATCGATGCCTTTGGGATGACTCACAGGAAAAGTTGGAAAACATCCGTCAGCCGAAAAAAATATTCGGCTAACGCAACTTTTTTGCCAGGAAATTGCCGAGCTGTGCTGTAAAAAAATCTCGACTGGCTAAAATAGAGCAGTTAGGTCTTGCCCCATCAAGTCAGACGACAAACCCAGGCAATTCGCTGAGCGCGGATGTTGTAGTATCTGGTCTTCACGGAGTCGGATCAGCCCCCCAGATTGTTTCGGTGTACGATCTCGTTGTCTCATACGATAGTGCTATTCTTGGGAACGCTTCGGTGGATTTCTCATCTTTAGAGGGTCTACCGGGAATAACATATGGAGATATAATGTTGGATGACTATTGGACCGGTACTTTTTTATCTGATGGGGTAATTAATTTCTGGGCACTTTCGTTTCTTTTCGATCCCGCACTGTCCGCTCTTCAAGGAGATTCTGTCACTCTGGCAACGCTTAATTTTACGGCTATGGGCACAGGGACAAGTGCACTTGCCTTTGAACCATATGCTATAACTGGAATTGACGTTAAGGGAGTGAACGGTGCGAAACTTGATCTCCTCGTGACGGATGGGAGTGTTACCGTCATTGATGGCACACCAGCTGTTCCGGAGCCGGGTACCATTCTGCTTTTTGGAGGCGGGCTTGCAGGTCTTGCTTTCTGGAGGCGCATCCGCAAAGCATGAGTTGAAGAATATATACTACGTGATTAATCAGAGAGGCGTACCAGTGCCTCTCTGATTAAAGTGGGCTTTCAATTTATGACGAAGATAAATCTGTCTGTATCACTGTAAATCTGTTGTTTTCAGGCAGTTTCCATCTCTGGTTTCCTGTCACCATCATGAACACTTTTGTTGATCGGTAGAAAGCCTGCCGGTAAAAATATATCCATTCGATTTCTTCCGCACCATATGAAAGTACAACTCCCCACCAGTAAAACAGACAAATTTTCTTGAGTTTACACCGGTATCCGAGTAGAAAGGCAGCGAGTATCAATACTCGCAGCACTACGTGTTTGTGAACTTAACACCGGATCAGGATAACTCCATGGACAACCCCGTATTTGCAAAAGAACCAGGTTCAGAACGCCGCCTTGAAGTCAAACGATATGGCTATGTTCTTGAATTTGTGATTAGTGCGGATTCTGTTGATTGTTACTGCTCGTATGAACCTGCAACTACCGGAGGTTCTCCGCTCACTGACGTAGAACTTCAGGGCGCTTTGAAACAGTTCAAAATCACCTATGGAGTCATGCCGGAGGCTGTTACATCCCTTCTGAACGCTGCTGCGACCGCCCAGGCGGTAACGGGCCTCCATCTGGCGCATGGCATACCGATGCTGCAGGGTGAAGACGGGTACATTGAACTGACCGGTGCAGATGAACATGCAGCAAGCGGTAATGAAGAGGCGGATGCCGGAATAATTGATCTGCGGCGGGTACAGACATTCCTGAACGTCAATGCTGATGATCTTGCCGGGAAACTGCACGTACCCGGGGCAGGGAGTTACGGGAGGACCGTTTCGGGTATAGAGATTCCTCCGCGACCCGGTATGCCGATCACGCTTGAACTGGGGCAGAACGTCCGTTTGGGTGAGGATGGACTGAGTATTTTTGCAACAGGTATGGGCCGGGTATTCTGCCGGGGTAACGTGGTTTCGGTCGAGGATATTTATGAAATTGATGGAGACGTCGACTTTAAGGTCGGCAATATCGTTTTTAACGGTTTTGTCGAAGTCAAAGGCGATGTACTGGACGGCTTTTCCATCAAGGCGACCAAAGGCATCAAAATACATGGGATTGTCGGGGTTTGTTCCATTGAGTCCGAGGGGAATATTGTGATCAGCGGCGTAAACGGCCAGGGTAAGGGTACGATCCGCTGTGGCGGTACGCTCTCAGCAAATTTCATCTATGAAACGTCAATAGAGTGTACTGGCGACGTGCTGGTGGAAACAGAAATTCGTAATGCCACTATCCGCTGTCTGGGGATGCTGCACATACATAAAAACGGTCTGTCCGGCGGTGAATGTTTTGCGCTTGCCGGGATAGACACCGCAATTCTCGGCAATGTTGCCAACATTCCTACCCGGGTTGTTGTCGGAGTACATTATCAGGACCTGGAGGAACTGAACAGGCTCTTTAATGAATTGAAGTTGCTGATCTCCTCATATACCTCTGCGGAGAAGGGGACCGTCGATCCAAAAGAGTTTGCCAGGAAGCGTACCGAAATAACCGGGCGCTCCCAGGAGGTCCGTTCAAGAATACATGACCGGTGCAATCCAAAAATAAATGTCAGGAAAGTCCTTTACGAGGGGGTGAATATTACCCTCGGGAGCCAAAGTGATATCATCAAGGAAGTGCGAAAGGAGGCCGTTTCAATAATTGAAAATACCATTGAAGGCGGACTCCGGTTTATCGGGATGACACCTCTTGAATTCAAAGCCCAGACAATCGAGCAGACATATGTCAATCAATATAAACTGCAGCAGCGGACCACTTAAGTCAGGAGGAGAATAGATGAAGGCCCTTATCGTTGATGATATTGAAATAAACCGTGAGTTACTTGCCCTGTTTCTTGAAGGGCGTGCGGCCGTTACATTTGCCGAAAGCGGGGAGGAGGCGCTGCAGCAGGTCAAAGATGCTCTCGGCAGCAACGACTATTTTGATCTGATTTGCATGGATATTTCCATGACCGGTATTGACGGCCTGGAGGCACTCAGGCTCATTCGCGAGGCGGAGCAGGTTCATGGGGCTGCCCGTGCGATTGTCTTTATGGTGACCTCGAGCAGTTCACCCGATGATATGATCAACGCATTGGTAGTAGGCGGTTGTGATGACTACCTTGTCAAGCCACTGATGCAGCAGAGTTTTCAGGAACTCCTTGTGAAATATCGGTTGGCTTGACAGGATATTCCCCTCTTGATTGCTGGTGTTGATCCATTAAGGCCATACCTCGACCGGGGTGGTCTGAATATGTGTGGTACAGTAAATATCAATGGACAGATCAGATGGCGAACAATGACAAACCATACGTAACCGCTGAACGTCTATATTTCTGATGATTTCATGGTACAATTCCGGGCCGATATGCGCTATTCACCACTTTTAACAGACCTTTATCAGCTGACCATGCTGGCCGGATACCTCGAAGAAGGTATGGAAACAAAACCGGCCGTATTCGATCTCTATTTTCGTACAAACCCTTTCGAGGGCGGATATGCCGTTTTTGCCGGTCTGGAGCCTGCCCTGGATTTTCTGGAGCAGATTTGTTTTTCAGAGGATGAACTTGAATATGTATCAGGGTTGGGATTATTTAAACCCCGCTGTATTGAATATCTGCGTGGATTCAGGTTTCGTGGCACGGTAACCGCCCCACCGGAAGGTACGGTGGTGTTTGCCAACGAGCCTTTACTGACAGTGGAGGGAACACTTGCGGAAGCACAGCTTGTCGAAACTGCGTTGCTGAATATAATCAATTTTCAGACCCTGGTTGCTACCAAGGCCGCTCGCATCTGCCACGCGGCCGATGGAGCCGAAGTTTTCGAATTCGGCCTTCGTCGGGCACAAGGGCCTGACGGCGGCCTGTCAGCCTCGCGTGCAGCCTTTGTGGGCGGATGTAAAGGCACCAGTAATGCGCTGGCCGGGAAGCTCTTTGGTCTGCCGGTACGTGGTACCCAGGCTCACAGCTGGATTCAGGCGTTCCCGGATGAGCTGGCCTCTTTCCGCTCATATGCAGCTACGTTTCCGGAGAGCACCATCCTGCTTGTGGATACCTACGATACCTTGAGAAGCGGAGTTCCGAATGCAATCATTGTTGCCCGTGAGCTTTACGAACAGGGGCGCACACTGCTCGGTATTCGCATTGACTCCGGCGATCTGGCGTATCTCTCTCATGAAGCCAGGCAGATGCTGGATAAGGCCGGCCTTAAAGATGTCAAGATTGTGGTTTCAAATGATATGGATGAATTTGTGATTGAATCGGTACGCAGAGAAGGCGGGCAGGTGGATATCTACGGTGTCGGCACCAGTCTGGTCACCTGCGCTGGTGCAGGAGGAGGCGCACTGGGCGGGGTCTACAAACTTGTGGAAATTGATGGAGAGCCCAGGCTGAAGGTTACCGGAGATCTTGCAAAATCGACACTGCCGGGTAAAAAGAGTGTTCTGAGGTTTGCGGGACCGGAAGGCGGACTCATACAGGACGTCGTCTGCCTGGAAGGTGAGACCATAGCATGCGGGGCCACGGTATATGACCCAACTAACCCCATGCAGCATACCACCATACCGTCAGGTGCGGAAATACGGAAACTGCGTGATATGGTGATGGTTAACGGCTACCGGCTTTCCACAAAAGAGTCACTTGCCGTCATGGCTGCTCGCTGCAGAAAAGAAATTTCCTGTCTGCCCAACGGCTGCACAAGGTTGATTAACCCCCATCGATACAAAGTTTCATTGTCGGAAAAGTTGGCCGGTCTTCGTGGCTCCCTCATTGATCGAGTGAAGAATTATGGTGCGTAACATGAAAATATCAGCCGCTCTGTTGATTGTGGATGTTCAAAACGATTTTTGCCCGGGTGGTGCACTTGCGGTTCCGGACGGTGACCGGGTCGTTGAACCGCTGAGCCGGATTGCCGGTTGTTTTGCAGCCGCAGGCTTACTGGTGCTGGCATCCCGGGACTGGCACCCGCCGGAAACAAAACATTTCATGGCTTTTGGTGGCCTATGGCCTCCACACTGTGTCAAGGGCACTCCCGGGGCCGAATTTCATCCGGGCCTACGGTTGCCTGTGGGGACGGTGGTCATCTCAAAAGGGGGCGCTCCTGACTCGGATGCATACTCTGCTTTCGACGGACAAGGTACTGACGGAAGCTCTCTCGGTGATACGCTTACGACACTTCAGGTGGATCATCTTTATGTCGGTGGGCTTGCAACGGACTATTGTGTTCGTGCATCGGTGCTTGACGCACGGAAACGGGGCCTTGAAGTCACTCTTTTAACCGATGCGACAGCCGCTGTGGAAGTTGTTGCAGGGGATGCGGAGAATGCATTGAATGCGATGAAAAATGCGGGGGTAAGCTTTCGTACGACCGATGAGTCCATAGCTCTGATAACGGAAGGCCGCGTTTAATTATTGTTTGTGCAGAAGAACAGCTGACCAATCGTCTGATCTGATTTGTCAGAATATCTGATACGCCGGGGGGTGACGAGTATGTGGCAGCGTGAAGATTATACTGAGTGTGAGGGGACACATGCCTAGCAACGATCTGACCTTGAAAGACTTTGAGGCCCACAGACTCGGTGAGAATCTGCACCAGTCGCCGATGTCGGCTCAATGTTTCTGCGACGACTATGAGCGCCTGCTCTATCATTCAAGTTTCGATGAAATACAACAACGCATCGCTGATAATCGCGCTCCGTTATCATTTGAGGTTGCAGGGCCACGTAAGAAGATATTCTTTGATCCTGCAACGATTTCCTGCGGAATTGTCACCTGTGGCGGCCTCTGTCCCGGGACAAATGACGTTATCCGTGCCATAGTGATGAGCCTGTACCATCATTACGGCGTTCAGGATATTTATGGGTTTCGCTATGGGTATGAAGGCCTCGTACGCAGTTATGGCCATACACCTCTCAAGCTGACGACCGATCTTGTCAGCCGCATAGGAGAGTCTGGTGGAACAATTCTTGGTTCATCACGAGGTCATCAAGATCCGGCAGAAATGGTAGCAACGCTCTCGGAACTCGGCATTGGCATCCTGTTTACCATCGGGGGAGACGGGACCCTGAAGGGGGCGTCCAAAATAGCAGAAGAAATAAATCGTCAAGGAAAATCAATCGGCGTTATCGGTATTCCGAAAACCATCGATAATGACATCTCCTACCTGCAAACAACATTCGGCTTTGAAACAGCAGTATCGGAAGCGCGAAGGTCGACCTATGCGGCGCATACCGAAGCTCTCGGAGCCCGCAACGGCATCGGACTTGTCAAGTTGATGGGGCGGGATTCCGGGTTCATTGCCGCGTATACAGCGATGGCTGATTGCCAGGTTAATTATTGTCTGATTCCGGAAGCGCCGTTCACATTACCCGGATTACTTGCCGACCTTGAGAAAAGGATTCGACAGCGTGGCCATGCGGTGATTGTTGTAGCGGAAGGCGCCGGACAGGATCTCGTAACGGCATCAGGTCAGGTTGATGCTTCCGGGAATACGAAACTTACGGATATCGGCGTGTTCCTCAAAGAGAAAATCGCTGCGCATTTTGCTAAGACCGGTCTCGAAATGACGTTGAAATACATTGACCCAAGCTATACGATTCGAAGCCAACCTGCAAACCCGCATGATGCGACATTCTGTTTATCACTTGGTCATAATGCTGTGCATGCCGGAATGGCCGGGCGTACGAATATGGTAGTCGGGTTTTGGAACCACCAATTTGTTCATGTCCCCATGTCGCTGGCAACCAGTTCTCGAAAAAAGATCAGTCCCCATGGCCGATTATGGAGCAGTGTTATTTCATCAACGGGACAGCCAGCGAAGCTGTAACGTGCCTAACATCTTTGACTCTAGACAGTAACGAAAAGGAGAAGTGCCATGAACGTAACAACAGCAATCACTGAGCGCAGAGCCGAGAAAATGTTTGATCCCTGTTTCACCATTAGTGATGATCAGGTCACCCAGTTGATGGAAAAAGCGATCCTTTCTCCGACAGCGTTCAACCTGCAAAACTGGCGCATCGTGCAGGTCAAAGATCCTGCTTTACGTCAGAAAATTCGGGAAGTTGCGTGGAATCAGGATAAAGTGACTGACGCCTCGCTCCTGCTTGTGCTCTGCGCGGACTTGAATGCCTGGGCAAAGGAACCGGCACGGTATTGGGCAGGAGCACCACAGATGTACCAGGACATGCTGATCCCTGCAATTGATGCCTACTATCGTGACAAACCACAGGTACAACGGGACGAAGCAATGCGCTCCAGCGGCCTGATTGCCATGAGTATCATGCTTCTGGCCCAGGAGCAGGGCTGGCATTCCTGTCCTATGGACGGCTTTGATTTTGATGCGGTGGGCGCATTGATTAATCTCCCTGCGGACCATGTTGTCTGCCTGATGGTCGCAGTCGGAAAACGCACTGATGAGTCATTTGCGCGTGTTGGCAAACTTCCGCTTGATGAAGTCTATTTTGTAAATACGCTGTAACAGGGAATCCTCAACCCATCCGGCAATCCCCCGTGAATAATCCTGTCTAGGGGGATTGTCATAAATATCACCGGTGCGGTAACCCTATAAACGGCATTTCGAATAACACGGAGCAACGGAGAAATCAAAACCTTCATGAGATACATCACTCTCCAGGAGAGGTGAGGCTCAAAAAGTGTTAATTAAGAATGAGTGTTCTCTGATTTCACTCCGTTGCACCGGTGCCCCGTGTTTCACATGCGTTTCCTCGGACAACGGTCCCCCCCCGGCACATGCGGAAGTCTGATAGTACCTTGTGACGACGAGCCGGATATACGGAGCGTTCTCAGGAACGACCAGATAATCATGATGACGATTGAGACACCTCCAGATACCTCTTCCAGCCCCCATATTCCGTAATTTCACGGGCTTCTTCCACGGCTGCCGCCTCAACCAGAAAACAGGTCACCTGACTGCCGTCTTCCAGCTCTACCTTGCCCAGACCGAACGGCGCAGGGATGGCGGCGAGAAACTGCCCCAGTCCGGCTGCCGGAAGTTCCCAAATCTCAAGGGAAATCGCAGAGCCACCGCTCCTGCTGCACAGCATGCCCGGTTTCGGAGGAACGCTCTCCAGCGCAAAGAGTCGGTAGCGAGGGGCGGTGCTGGCCTCACGGATAAAGTGCCCGCCCAATTCCAGCAGCTGGCGGTTCAGGGGAAGTCCGCGCATGTGGGCACCACAGACCGCCACTTGCAGCCGTTCCTGATCATCGCCGCTGAAGCGTTTCCCGATTAACAGCAGGTAGTCATCACTGAAGGCGGGTGCCGCCAGAGTGATTCCGAACGGGAGTCCTTCCGGAGTAAAACCGGCTGGTACCGCCAGGGCAGAGAGATCCAGCAGGTTCATAAAGTTGGTGTAGTAGCCAAGATTCGAATTGAGACGGATCGGCTCGGCCTCAATCTCGTTAATTCTGTAGATGGTACCGGCGGTAGGCGTCAGCAGCAGGTCGATCTCCGTCCAGACCGCTTCCGCTTCACGGCGCAACGCCTGGAGCCGGTAGCTTGCCGAGAATGCGTCCACGGCGGTTGCATCGATTCCCTTAAAGATAATATCACGGGTGACCGGATAGAACGCCTCCGGTTTTGTTTCGATGAATTCCCGCAGGGCGGCATAACGCTCCGCCACCCAGGGCCCTTCGTACAGCAACCTGGCCGCCTCGCGAAACGGGCGGAAGTCAATTTCACGTTTGATCCCCCCGAGCCGTTCCAGCCGGGCAACCGCCTGTGTGAAGAGGGAGGCGTACTGCTGATTGCCGAAGAACTCCAGTTCGGCAGCCGCAGGGATGCCGAAGGTGAAGCTATGGCTTCTCTGCTGCAGTGGTGCCTGGCCCCGGCGTGAAAACGGGTCGCTGTCGTCATATCCCTGTGCCACCTGCAGTACACGTGCACCATCGTCGGCATCCAGGGCGAAGATGGAAACGCAGTCAAGGCTGCGGCAGGCCGGGACCACGCCGGAGGTGCTGAGGAGTCCCCTGGTCGGCTTTATGCCGAACAGGTTGCAGAAGGCGGCCGGGACCCGGCCGGAACCGGCGGTGTCGGTGCCGAGAGCGAAGGAAACCAGCCCGCTGGCCACCGCAACGGCCGAACCGGAGCTGGAACCGCCGGGAATATGGTCGCAGCTGTAGGGATTGCGGGCCGTGCCGAAGGGGGTGCGTACTCCGACGAGGCCGGTGGCGAACTGGTCCAGATTACTCTTGCCGATCGGGATGGCACCGGCATCCAGCAGGCGCTTCACTACAAACGCCGACTGATGCGGCACGTAGCTGTATTGCGGACAGGCGGCCGTTGTCGGTGCCCCGGCCAGGTCGATGTTGTCCTTGACGGCAAAGGGGATGCCGTAGAGCGGTAATGTGTCCGGCGAGTGGCCGTTCAGGCGCTCGGCGTAAGCATACAGCTCGTCCCGCGGCAGCAGATGGATCCAGATACCATTGTCACCCTCTGCCTCAATCCGGGCCAGCAGCAGGTCGATAAGTGAACGCGGCGTCAGTGAGCCGTTACGGTACTTCTGCAGTAATGATCTGATGTGCATGCCGATTTTTCCTCCCTCAATCCGGTCTGATGCTGAGCAGGTTGCGCCCGCCGTTCAGGTAGGCACTCTCGCTGCAGAAGAGCTGTTCGATCACGCCGCTGCAGGTTGCAAGCACGGCGCTCTCCATCTTCATACACTCCATGATCACCACGCAATCCCCCTCCTGCACCCGGTCGCCGACCTGGGCGACGATCTTCCAGACCACCCCGGAAACCGGTGAAGCCACCGCTTCGCAGCCGGGTGCAATGTCGCCCTCCTCGCTCTCGATGTGGCAGTCGGCACTTTCGGAGACAAAGTGTGCCTGGCCGCTCGCTTCCCAGCGCTGTCGTTCTTGCTCGAATGCGCTGGCCTGTCGTTTTTTGGCCGCTGCAATCTCTCCTTCATGGGTGGCGAGAAAGGCGTGGTAGTCACGCAGGCTGAGGCTCGATTCTTCGATCTTCAGGGAATACCTGCCGTTGATGAAATCACGGCGCATCTGCAGCAGCTCTGTGTGGGAAACCGGATAAAAGCGGAGCTGATCAAAGTGGCGGAGCAGCCAGGGCTTGCCCGCTTCAAACTGGCTGGTCTGGCGGTAGCGGTTCCACATCTGAACCGTGCGTCCGACAAACTGGTAGCCGCCCGGCCCCTCCATGCCATAGACACAGAGGTAGGCGCCGCCGATGCCGACCGCATTTTCCGGGGTCCAGGTGCGGGCCGGGTTGTATTTTGTGGTCACCAGTCGCTGGCGCGGGTCGAGTGGCGTCGCCACCGGCGCACCGAGGTAGACATCCCCCAGTCCCATCACCAGGTAACTGGCCTTAAAGAGGATCTCCTGCACCGCTTCGATACTCTCCATACCATTGATGCGCCGGATGAACTCGATGTTGCTCGGACACCAGGGAGCATCAGGGCGTACCGACTGGGTGTATTTCTCGATGGCCAGTCGGGTTGAAGGATCGTCCCAGCTCAAAGGGAGGTGAACAATACGGCTCGGAACCACCAGATCCTCCAGAGACGGGAGCGCCTCCTCACCCTGTTCGAGCAGCTCCAGCAGGGAGCCGAGCTGCAGAATACGGCTGTCATAGTGAATCTGCAATGAGCGGATACCAGGGGTAAGGTCAATAATGCCGGTGGTAACTGCTCCCGTCAACCATTCCACCAGGGCGTGAGCGCGGAAACGGTAGTTGAGGTCGATGCGCGGTTCGCCGTACTCGATCAGCAGGTACTTATCGCCGGAGCGGCGGTAGACTACGGCAGGGCGCTCACCGACAGCCGACAGTGTGGCGACGATCGGCCCGGCGGCAGCAACCTGATCAGGTTCGGAAGGCACTACCTCAGCCTGCGGTTGCAGAGTCAGCAGCAACTGTTCCTGTCGCTGCTCCAGCTGTTCGGCCTCGCTCTGGGAGATGCGGCGGAAGCGGACCCGATCACCGGGGTGCAGCTGCCCCATCTTCCACAGCTCGGCCTGCACGATAGTGGCCGGGCAGACGAAGCCCCCCAGGCTCGGGCCGTCAGGTCCGAGGATAATCGGCATGTCGCCGGTGAAGTCCACCGTGCCGATGGCATAGGCGTTGTCATGGATGTTGGAGGGGTGAAGACCTGCTTCGCCGCCGTCCCGGCGTGCCCAGTCCGGCTTTGGGCCGATCAGGCGCACCCCGGTACGGGCCGAATTGTAGTGAACCTCCCAGTCGGTGGCAAAGAAGGTATCGATATCCTGCTCGGTAAAGAAATCAGGAGCACCGTGGGGACCGTAAAGCACGCCGATTTCCCAGCGGGCGTCCAGCACCGGGCGCAAATCGACCGGAAGCGTCGCTTCCGAAGACGTGCCGTCCTGGGGGAAAAAATGCAGTACATCGCCGGCGCGCAGGGCGCGGCCGCCATGACCGCCGAACTCGCCCAGAGTAAAGGTGGCTTTGCTCCCCAAATATTCCGGTACATCAAAGCCGCCCTGAATCGTCAGGTAACTCCGCTGCCCCGCACCTTCGATACCGCCCAGTTTCAGCTGATCACCCGTGCTGACCTGAATCACCTGCCAGAACGGCAGCGTTGTCCCATTCATGGTCGCCTTCATGGTCGCACCGGTCAGGCAGATAGCGGTGTCGGCATTGAAGCGGAGGGTCGGGCCGGTGATTGTCAGTTCCAGGCCGGCGGCATCTTCGCTATTCCCGAGCAGACGGTTACCGAGGCGAAAACTCAAGTGATCCATCGGGCCGGACGGCGGTACCCCGACCTCCCAGTAACCAACCCTGCCGGGAAAATCCTGGATGGTACTGCTGGTGCCGGACACAAGCACGTCGATGGTTGGTGCCTGATAGCGGAGCGACTCCAGCATTTTGGTGTAGACGTTACCGCTGATGAAGCGTTCATCAGCACAGATCATCCGCAGGTAGCCGAGATTGGTCTCGATTCCGGCCAGGCGGCTCTGGTCAAGGACACGGGTCATCTTCTCCAGCACCTCGCTCCGGTCCGTACCGGTTACGATCAGTTTGGCCAGCAGCGGGTCATAATAGGCGGTGACAGCGGTTCCCCGCTCCACCCAGCCGTCACAGCGGGCCTCGGGAGGAAAGAATACATCGGTCAGGATTCCGGAACAGGGCTGAAAGTTTTTGCCAGAATCTTCGGCGTAGATTCGCACCTGCATGGCACAGCCGATCGGTAGCGGGGCACATTCGGTCAGTGGGGGCAGTTCACTGCAGGCCTGACGGATCATCCACTCCACGAGATCGATGCCATGCACCTCTTCGGTGACGGTGTGTTCCACCTGCAGGCGGGTGTTGACTTCCAGAAAGTAGAACTCACCGTTGTCGGAATCGAGGACAAACTCCACTGTCCCCGCTGACTCGTAGCGCACCGTTTCTGCCAGACGCCGGGCTGCCTGGCAGATCGACTCGATCTGAAGGGGTGACAGGCCGGGAGCCGGAGTCTCTTCAATCACCTTCTGGTTGCGGCGCTGTACTGAACAGTCGCGCGTCCCCAGGGTGATGGCGTTCCCCCGGCCGTCGCCGAAGATCTGCACCTCGACATGGCGGGCGTGAGACACGTACTTTTCCAGAAACAGGCCGCACTCACTGAAGTTGTTGCGGGCCAGTCGCTCGATACCGGCAAAGGAGGTCACAAGCTCCTCTTCATCACGGCAGAGCGCCATGCCGATGCCCCCGCCTCCGGCGGTGCTCTTCAGCATGACCGGATAGCCTATTCGGCTTGCCTGGCTTACCGCGTGGCGTTCATCTCCGAGGATACCGCTACCGGGGAGGAGCGGCACACTGCTCTGCTCCGCCAGTTCGCGGGCCCGGTGCTTAAGGCCGAAGGCGCGCATACACTCCGGCGAGGGGCCGATAAAGACGATGCCGTTGGCAGCACACTCCTCAGCAAAGGCGGGGTTTTCACTCAGGAAGCCGTAGCCGGGATGAATGGCCTGAGCTCCGCAGTCACGGGCGGTGCGGATGATCGCGGCAATGTCGAGGTAGCTGGCGGCCGGAGCCGGTTCACCGATGCAGTAGGCTTCGTCAGCCTCGATAGTGTGCCGGGCGTCGGCATCAGCTTCGGAGTAGACCGCTACCGATCTGATTCCCATGCCGCGCAGGGTTCTGATGATGCGGCAGGCAATTTCTCCGCGGTTGGCAACGAGCACTTTATCGAACATGGCAATTCCTCTTGTCAGTCCCAGATCAGCAGGCTGACCGGGGTGGGATTGTAGGCGTTACACGGATTGTTGAGCTGAGGGCAGTTGGAAATCAGGCAGATCACATCCATCTCGGCCCGCATCTCCACATATTTACCCGGTGCGGAAATGCCGTCAGCGAAGATCAGTTTACCGTCCGGTGAGATCGGCACATTCATGAAGAAATTGATGTTATGGGTGATCTCGCGCTTGTCCATGCCGTCCCCCAGTTGCTGCAGTCCCTTCACAAAAATATCCCGGCAGTTATGCATGTAGCGCCTCTCCAGCGGATAGCGGACCGAGTTGCTTTCTGCGGAGCAGCCACCGCCGACGGTGTCGTGGAGGCCGCAATTGTCGGCGGTAATGGTCAGCATGGTGTTGCCGTCCGTAGAGAGCAGTCTGCTGCCGGTCGAGAGGTAAATGTTCCCCTGCTCGCGGATGGTGTCAACGGCGCTGTAGCGTTCGCTGTAGTCGTGGGCATTGTAGAAAAGTGTATCAACCGCCTGATTTCCTTCCAGGTCAACAATCCGTAAGGTCTGCCCCTTTTTTATCAGCTGCGTCCACGGTTCTCCGGCAGGGAGCACCGTCTGGTACATGGCATCTTCGGGCTTGAGCGGACTCTCCTTTAGTGTTGCAATGGTCATGGTTCGTTCCTTTCAACTGTTGATTAGTTCAGAGATGGTAGCGGCCGGTGTTGATGAAGCCCCGCTCGTTCTGCGGGCAGAAACCGCGGCACGGGTTGTTCTCCGGTGTAATACCGGAGTCCCAGATCGTCAGCTTGACCGGCCCCGGTGCGTATTCCGCTTTAGGGTCCATCGGGTGCGGACAGCTGCAGAGTATCACCAGGGTGTCCATCTCGGCCTGCAGATCAACATGGCTCCCGGCTGAAGAGTTGTTGTCGACGTATGCCAGGTTTCCCTCATCATCCGCGGCAATCCTGGTAAAAAAGTTGACCGTTGCAGTCATGTCGCGCTTGCCCATGCCGTACTTGGCCAGTTCAGCCAGCAGCGAGTCGTAGCCGTTGCGGTAATAGCCGTTTCGGGCCTCCTGATAGTTCCGCTCGCCATATTTGCGCAGATTGGTGGCGGCATTGGAGACTCCGCTGATGGTGTCGTGCCAGCCGCAGCTGTCACCGATCACCGACACCAGCACGCGTCCCATATCCGAATAACAGACAGTACCCAAACTGATACGGGAAATGAACTGGGCCTTGAGGGTGTCGGACATGTTGTAGCGTTCATGGACATTAGCGGCGTTGTAAAAGAGCGCCGACACATTGGCCCCTCCTTCCAGGTCGGTCAGTCGCAGCGCCGTTCCCCGCTTGAGAATATGCGAAAAATTCCAGCCGCCGGGGAGCAGCTCTTCAAAACGTATCAGGTGTGAATCCAGACTCATGACGGTATCTCCTGTTTTTGTTTTTTACGTGCATGGAGCGGTGGCAGTGTTGAGCCGGTCAGGGCCAGTTTGCCGGTCTCAACCCCCTTGCAGGCGACCAGTTCCTGCACCATTTCCCGCAGGCGGTAGACCGGCCCCTGGACGATAAAGACCTCCATGCGATAATTGTTCTCCAGCATCACGTTAAGCGAGCTGACAACCTCCTTGAGGTAGAACCTCTGAATCTCCGCGAGGCGCTGCTGGATCTGGTTGCGCGACTCGTCGTAAAAGATGGTGATGCTTCCGGCCATAACCTCCTTCTGATTGATCTTTTCCCGACGCGATATCAGGGCATCCCGCAGCATTTCGGCAACGGCGTTACTCCGGTTCTGGAAACTGCTGCTGGCCGTGGCCCGGTCCAGCTCTTCGGCCAATCCTTCGGGCAGGGCGATGCAGATCCGTTTTACTCCCTGTGTTTTCTTCATTGATTCCCCATCCTTTGTGGTTTGACGGTATGACTAAATAAAAAAATCGTAATACTCTTGGCCAAAAAAAATGCCTTAATAGACGTCATCACCGATCTGGGTCATCCTGATAATGGGCAGCATCTCCTCGACCTCCCGGGGCGGGTGGATCAACTCCTCAAGGCGCTTTTTGGTTGCCAGAAATTCCTGGGAGAGCAGCTGCTCCGGCGAACGTGGATGCTCCACCGGTACTTCGATGATTTCCTGAACCTCACCTGGATTGGCCTTCAGAACCACGATCCGGTCCGACAGGTAGATCGCCTCGTCCAGATCGTGGGTGATGAAGATGATGGTCACGTCCACATTTTTCCAGATCTGCAGCAGATAGGACTGCATCTTGGCTCTGGTCTGGGCGTCAAGGGCACCGAACGGCTCATCCATCAGCAGGATACGTGGCCGGTTGGCCAAAGCACGGGCAATGGCTACACGTTGTTTCATGCCCCCGGATAATTCGTGTGGATAGGAGTCGGTAAAAGCGGTCAGTCCGACCATCTCGATCCAGTCCCGGGCTTCCTGGGCTATTGTGTTGCCGGTAAGACCGCTGGATCCCCCTGACACCTCCATTCCGAACATGACGTTTTTCAGTACCGTCAACCAGGGGAAGAGTGTGTATCCCTGAAAAACCATGCCCCGTTCCGGACCGGGACCGCTTACTTCGTGGCCGTCAAGCAGGATGTTCCCGGAACTGTGCTCCTCAAGTCCTGCAAGAATACGGATCAGGGTCGATTTTCCGCAGCCGGACGGGCCGATGATACTGATGAATTCGCGGCGTCGAACCTCGAACGAGACCTGGTTCAGGGCCTGTACTGCGCCCTTGACGCTGGCGAAAATTTTGTCGAGTTTGTTTACCTGTAACACCACGGGGCGTTCATTGATTCTCTGGAAGCGCGCCCGGACTTCAGGTGTCTGTTCCCGGTAGCTGGGGAGGCTGATGTCGTGGGTAGTCATGGCGCCTCCTGCGTCAGTTCTGGCTTGGTTCGGGAAGACGCTGCATAAGCTGCGCTCAGACGCGACAGCACACTCTTTTTACGGCTCTTCCAGGTGAAAAGCTGCGATCCGATCCAGGCCAGAACCAGATCCGTTGCCAGGCCGATGATACCGATCATGATGATAGCGGCGTAGACATTGTCGTAAATCCGATACTTGGCCTGCTGGTTGATGAACCAGGTGATGCCGGTACTGTTGCCGACCACCTCGGCGACGATCAGGTAGGTCCACGCCCACCCCAGCAGAATACGCATGTCCCGGTACACATCGGGAAGGATTCCTGGAATTATCACCCGTGAAAACAGCTTGGTCCCCTTTGCCCCCAGGGTTTGGGCGGCCTCAAGCAGGGCAGGGTCCAGACGCTGAGTAGTGTTGGCAATCATCAGCACCTGCTGAAAAAAGGTGCCGATGACGATAATAGCCACCTTGGGACCGTCGTAGATGCCGAGCACCGCCACTGCCAGCGCCGCAAAGGCCGGTGCCGGCAGGTAGCGGAAAAATTCCACGAACGGCTCGGTCAGATAAGAGAAGAACCGGTAGGTGCCGCACAGGATGCCGAGCGGTACGGCGATCACCGAGGATATCAGAAACCCCCACAGGATAACCGTGATGCTGTGCCAGAGACTCTGGTGCAGCCACGGCTCGTCCGGCAGTCGGGGTGGCGTCACGAAAGCTTTGTAGAAACTGGCCGCAACCTCATGGGGCGCCGGCAGGTAAACCGGGTTGGCCGGCGTCCCCTGAGCCGGTTTGCGGTGCTGTTCGACAGCCCTGGCATTTTCCCGGTAAAATGCTTCTTTCAGAATCATTGAATCGACTTTGAAGTGAGCAACAGTCCCCGGGTCAGATACTTTTATCATCGGGTGCCATACCAGTGGGCAATAACTGATGATGGCCCAGACTGCCAACGGGATGATGAAGGAGAAAACCTGAAGCACCCTGCGGCGTCCGTGGTCAAGCTCTTTCCAGATGATGAAGTATCGTGCGCGTGCCATGGCTTGTCCTTATCCGTCTCTACTTCAGGCTGTTGACAAAAGAAGCGTCGATGTAGTCATCCGGGTTCTGCGGCTTGTCATAGACCTTGTTCGTTACGTTGAAATCATCTGCATTTTTGCTGGAGCCGAACAGGGACTTCAGGCTGTCGCTTTTTTTGAAGACCTCCTGTCCTTCCGCCAGAGAGAGGAAACGGGTACCTTTCATATATGTCGCATACTCGGCAGCAGGCACATTGACTCGTGCCGACATGATATTCAGAATCTCCTTCTCATTGGCCGGGTTCTTCATGTAATCGATAATTTTGTACCAAACCTTGACGACCTTCTGCCAATCCTCCTTGCGGTCAGCGAGGCTTTGGGGGTCAACTACCAGGGCGTCATAGATCAGTCCGGGGGCATCAGCGCTGGTATAGATAGCTTTGGCACCGTTCAGAGCCTTGAGCGACTGCCCGGAGTTGGGCTGCCAGGCGGCGATGGCGTCAACATCGCCCGAAGCCAGTGTTTGAGCGGTCTGGTGGGTCGGTGTATTGATCAGTTTTACGTCTTCCGGTTTCATGCCGTTCTGCTTGAGAGCGTTGTTCAGCATCAGGTGTTCCAGAAGACCGACCTCCAGGGCAACCTTCTTCCCCTTCAAATCTTTTATTGATTTGATGCCGGGGCGCGCCACGATCATGTCGTTGCCGTTGCTGTAGTCATTTATCAGGATCATGATCCCTTTTTTCCCCTTGGCGCCGTTCACAAGTGTATCACCATTGGACATAGCGACCGCGTCTACCTTGCCGGCCACGAAGGCATCCATGGAAGGTGCGTACTCGAACCACTGGAACTGCACATCAACACCCGCTTCCTTAAAAAAACCTTTCTGGATGCCTATCTCCCAGGCCACCCAGCCCGGCCAGTCGCTGTAGGCAATCTTCAATGCCCCTTTGCTCTGCGCTGCTGGTTTGGCAGGAGCCTCTTCTTTGCTTCCCGGCTTGCAGGCCGAAAGCGCCAGTACAGATACTGCCAATACCACCATCGCAGAAAATAACCGTTTGACTCTCATTACTACCCCCTTCGATTCAATAATTTGATCAACAAGATGGCCGGCGACAAAAAAATAGGCGACGGCTTGCGCCGGTCGCCTTTGACCTCGTGTCAGCAAATAAGCAAATGCCGTACCATCGTAATACTTTTGTTGTGTATAGTAATACGATAGTGTGCTTGTTTAATAATAACAGTATGTTGACTGTGATATTTACGTGCGCTTAGTGGGCGTGGTGTTTCAGCGCATTATTAAATGGATGGTTCTGAGATCGTTTTACATGCACATGTGATGCATTTTTATGCAGACATACGGGTTTTTTGTCACGTTCAAACGGAAAGCCGGTGATCTGACTGCCGGCGGTTTTCAGGGAACCGGTATCCGGAAAAGTTCATAGAAAAGTTCACAGAAAAGCCTCGATATGATAGTCTCCAGTCCGCATATCACCATAAGGGAAATGGTAGACATTTTGAAGATAACGGACCGGGCGATTAAGAAGAATATCGAAAGCCTGAAGGATGAAGGGGTACTCAAGCGAGTAAAGCCTACGAGTAGCGGGTGCTGTTTTGGCAGTCCTCTGCTCCGGCGTTTGGTGACGCTACTGTCTTGAGGTGCCTGCGGCGGCGGCAGTTGTGCAATCCTGGCATAGCCGCTGCGCGCCCATTCCAACTCATCGCCAAGACAAGCTTCCGGCAAAGGTTGACGCTTGGGGCGTTTTCCGGTCGCATACATTGCCCAATAGCCTCTTGGAGGGCGTGGAACCTTCAGACGAGTGCAGATACGGGCCATAAAGCTCGAAGAAACCTCATACTTCAGGGCAACGGTGGTCATCGGCTCTGCCCAAACTTCTTCATACAACTGTTCACGACTGACTCTGGTATCCTTGTAGCTGCTTGCTTTGTTTTCTCCCATTGAAGTGCCTCTCCAATTTGATGTTGTGCACCATAGGTGTTCCGGACAGCATAATAGTGCAATGACAAAAATTGCATGTCAATCAGACAGCTTACAGCACTGCGCAACTGTCAGCACATTCAAGAAAAACGGATTGAGAACTGGTATTGGCCGTCAATGAAGTTTTTATGAGAAAGGAACTGACACTTTTCGAGGATTAAAATACGGGGAGTGCTTGAATGTCCCGGATTCACCCCGAACGATGCTTTACAGGTTCCAGCAGACATATTTTGTTAAAAAAATAAGCTTGTTTTTTTAACAAAATTGACGGAAACTGCCGACATGACCGTAAGCAAGCAGATCGAAAATCGGATTCACGGGCACGATCCCGGATGGGTGTTTTCACCGGCGGACTTTCTTGATCTCGGCTCCCCGCACACCGTAGGGATGGCATTGATCCGCATGGTTCGAGAGGGACAGATCCGTCGTCTGGCCAGGGGGATTTACGATTTCCCGCGCAAGCATGAGAAGCTGGGGCTCTTATCCCCCTCAGTGGACATGATTGCCGAAGCATTGGCTCGCCGCGACGGTGTCCGTCTCCAACCGTCAGAGGCAACAGCAGCCAATATGCTGCATCTTTCCGAGCAGGTTCCAATGCGGGTTGTCTATGAGACCGATGGCCCCGCCCGAAAGATCAAGGTCGGAACGCTAACCATCCAATTCCGTCGACGGGCACCTCGCAAAATGGCAACAGCCGGAAAGATGAGCGGTCTTGTTTTCGCCGCGTTACGGGGGCTGGGTAAGCGCTATGTAACTCAAGATCAGATCGCTCACCTACGCCAGCTATTGACACAAGAAGATCGCAAACGACTGTTACTCGATCTGCCACAGGCACCAGCCTGGATGCACCCCTTCCTGAGATATATTGCCGGAAATGAGGACAAATGATGATACGTTTTGAGCAACTGCCCACGGAAGAGCGGGCCTTATATCTGCGTGAGGCAGCGGTGCGGCTTAATATGCCGCCGGTAATCGTTGAAAAGGATTATTGGGTCTGCTGGACGCTGCGTGAACTCTTTTCCCTGCCGGATATAGGGGGAGCACTTACCTTCAAGGGCGGAACGTCATTGTCGAAGGTTTGGGGACTGATTGAAAGGTTTTCGGAAGATATCGACCTTACTATTGATCGGGACTTTTTGGGGTTTGGCGGCGACAAGAACCCGGAAACTGCTCCATCAACCAAACAACGCAATAACCGACTTAAAGAGTTGAAAACCGCCTGTCAGGAGTATGATGAACAGAAGCTGCTGCCGCTTCTTGAAGCCCGTATCCGCTCCGTATTGCCGGCAGGCGACAGTTGGTTGCTTCGTATGGATGACGCCGATGTGGATGGACAGACGATTCTGTTCCAGTATCCCGCCAGCCTGCAATCAGAAGGCGGATTTTATGTGCAGCCGATCGTTAAAATAGAACTTGGCGCACGATCAGATACATGGCCGTCGGAAGCGGCAATCATCAAGCCATTTCTGGTTGAGGTGTTGAACACGGTAGTTGCTCCGCTGGATTGTTCTGTCCAGGTGCTGTCTGCCGAGCGGACCTTTTGGGAAAAGGCGCTTCTGATACATGAAGAAACCTTCCGACCGGTGGATAAACCCCGTCGAGCCCGTATGGCCAGACACTATTATGACCTGTGGTGCCTCATCCAAAAGGGCATTGCCGCCAGAGCGGCAGAGGATAAGGCCTTGTTTGACCGTGTAGCTGCGCACCGTCAGGTGTTTTTTCGCTTGAATTGGGTGGATTATAGCACGGTACATAAGGGGAATTTGCGGTTGATGCCTGTAACGGGTGATGTACAGGCCTGGAAGCAGGATTATGAATGGATGCAGACGGACATGTTTCTTGATGACCCACCACCGTTTGAACAAATACTCAATGGTGTGCGCCAATTTGAAGAGGAATTCAACAGGGTGTAATCATTTCGTATTTATTCAAGCGTGATGGCACAGTGTTGTCCTCTGAAAACAGAGTTCAACGGAATGATGTATAAGAGCTGATGGGGAGTGAGGGCTGGTTAATTTTGTGAGATAGAAATTCATAGGTACAAGAGGCAATAACTTGGTCAACCTGATTCCACCCGGCATATACGAAGCTCTTATCGACGAGTACCTCCGCGATGCTCTCGCTCTGCGGCCCGAATTACGAACCGTCTTCGGCAAGATCGACCCGGAAGAACAGCCAGCTAAGTACGCTTCCTTTGTGTCCAAGGTTTTAGAGCAGGCGCTGCGCGAAGAGTCAGACCCGGAAAAACGTCTTGCCCTTTGTAATCACCTGCTCGGCCAGGTTGCCAACGAGCCGGGTAGGGGGCATCTTGAAAAACACAGACTGATTCAGCACCAAAAGCCAATCCTCCTCGAAATCACCCCGCCGCATTACGGCACGTCACACATTCCCCGACCGCACACCTCACTTTCCGAAAGCTCTCTCTTTACCGGTTCCGACAAGGGCCCGCAGCTGGTCCATGAGCTGCTGGAAGAGATGCGTTCCGCCGATGGGGTGGACATCCTGGTGTCGTTCATCAAATGGCCGGGCTTAAGGCTCCTCATGCCCGGCTTTGAAGACCTGCGCGACCGTGATGTGCCTGTGCGTCTTATCACCACCTCCTACATGGGGGCCTCCGATGCCCCGGCAGTGGAGTGGCTGGCGAAGCTGCCCAACGTCAAGGTCCGCGTCTCCTACGATACCGAGCGGACCCGCCTGCATGCCAAGGCCTACCATTTCAAGCGCAATAGCGGCTTCGCCACAGCCTACATCGGCTCATCCAATATGTCCCAGGCGGCCATGACCAGTGGCCTCGAATGGAACCTGAAAGTAACGGCCCAGGACATGGGCCATATCATCGAAAAATTCACCGCCGAGTTTGATACCTACTGGCACAACAGGGAGTTCATCCCCTTTGATCCGCTGCAGCCGGAAATCCTGCGGGCGGCCATAGCCCATGGCAAAGATCGCAGCAACGGCCCGGCAGTCTTCTTCGATCTGCGTCCGCATCCGTTTCAGGAGCGAATCCTGGAGGCGCTTGATAGGGAACGTACGGCTCATGATCGCTGGCGCAATCTCGTGATTGCCGCCACCGGTACCGGCAAAACGGTAGTCGCCGCCTTCGACTTCAAACGATTCTTTGATTCGAAACAGAAACAGGCCAAGCTGCTCTTTGTGGCCCATCGACAGGAGATTCTCCAGCAAGCCCAGGCCACCTTTGCCAATGTCCTCCGTGATCAGAACTTCGGTGAACTGCTGGTCGGCCAGTTTCAGGCCAATCGCCTGGAGCACCTCTTCTGTTCCGTCGGCATGCTCACCAATCGCCGCCTCTGGGAACAGGTGGGGAGAGGCTTCTACGACTACATCGTCGTTGACGAGGCCCACCACGGCACCGCCAGCAGCTATCGGCCGCTCTTCGACCACTTTACCCCCCAGATTCTCCTTGGCCTGACCGCCACCCCGGAGCGGATGGATGGTGACAACGTGGCCGCTGATTTCGGCAACCGCTTCGCCGCTGAGATTCGCCTCCCGGAAGCGTTGGAAGAAAAGCTCCTCTGTCCCTTCCACTATTTCGGCGTTGCCGATCCGATCGCCATCAACGGCGACCAGTTTTGGCGCAATGGCAAGTATGATGCCTCGGCTCTGGAAAATGTCTATGTGCTGGATCATGTAAAAGCCCGGCAGCGCGTCGATGCCATCATAGCGGCCCTCCACCGCTACGAGCCAGTTTTCACCGACCTCAAGGGGATCGGCTTCTGTGTCACCATCAGGCATGCCCAGTTCATGGCGGAAACCTTCACCAGTCTGGGCGTTCCCTCCGCCGCCTTTGTCTCCGGCGTTGACGATGACCGCTGCCGCGAACTGCTGGCCGATCTTAAAGACGGCCGACTCACCTTCCTCTTTACCGTGGACAAACTGAGTGAAGGGGTGGATGTGCCGGAAGTCAACACGGTGCTGTTCCTCCGCCCCACCGAAAGCCTGACCGTCTTTCTGCAGCAGCTCAGCCGCGGCCTGCGCCATGCACCGGGCAAGGATTGCCTCACCGTGCTCGACTTCGTCGGCCAGACCCACCGCCGCTACCGGGTGGACACCAAACTGAAAGCGCTCCTCCCCCGGCACCGCTTTTCCATCGACAAGGAAGTGGAGCAGGATTTCCCCCACCTCCCGGCCGGTTGCTCCATTCAGCTCGACCGCCTCTCCCGGCAGTACGTGCTGGAGAACATCAGGGAGAATCTCGGCAAGTTGAATGTACAGGTGCCGGACCGCTTGCAGACCTTCACTAGCGAAAGCGGCCTGGAACTTAACTTCGGCAATTTCATCCGCTACCACGATTACGAGCCGGAAGTGCTGTTGGTCAAGGAAACATGGTCAGAATGGAAAGCCAAGGCGCAGTTAGCTCCGATTCCCACTGATCCGGATCTGGCGCGGCTTAAGAAGACACTCGTGCGTGCCGCCTTCATCAACGGTCCGCGGGAAGTTGCCCTGCTGCGTGAAGTTCTTGCCAAGGTTGCCGAGGGATCAATTGACGAAGCGCTGACGCTGGCAGGCGATGCCGTCATGTCGGTCTACTACCGGCTCTGGGGCGACAAGGGGAGCAATCTCGGCATCACCTCTCTGGTCGATGCCTTCCACCGCCTGGCCCACAATCCGTCGATCCTGGCTGATCTGGATGAAATTCTCGCCTGGTCGCAGGATGCCACCGAGGTCAGCGGCCTGATTCCGCAACTCCCCTATGCCTGCTCTCTGGAGTTGCATGCCCACTACGGGGGCAAGGAGATTCAGGCGGTCTTTGGTCGGGCAAACCTGGAGACAGCCGGGCAGACCGGTGTGGGCTCATTCCACTTCGCTGACATAAAGACCTATGTGCTGCTGGTCACCTTTCAGAAGACCGAAAAGGAGTTCTCACCGAGCACCATGTATGCCGATTACCCCATCAGCAGGGAGCTCATGCACTGGGAGTCACAGGCCAATACTGCGCAGCACCACACCGATGGCCAGAACCTGATCCACCATCAAGAGCGGGGTTACACGATCCTGGTCTTTGCCCGTGACCAAAAAAAGCGGAACAATGTCACGATGCCGTTTACCTATCTGGGGCCGGTGGATATGGTGAGTTACGAGAGTGACCGGCCGATCAAGATGGTCTGGCGGCTCAGGTATTCGATGCCGGTGGAGATGTTTGAGGATAATCGACGGGGTGGGTAGTTTTTGTGTAGCCGTAAGTAACTAGGGGGTTTTTCATGGCAATTGAAGACAAGATGCCGTCATATAATGTCGATGTACTCATAGTCACAGCTGTAAAAGACGAATGCGATGGCGTGCTTCGATTAGAGAATGATTGGTCTGAGCATCTTGATACAAGTGGTTTTCGTTATTATATGCGACGAGATGTTGATGGCATACGCTGGGCTCTGGCGAGGGCCGTTGACATGGGTCCTGAGCATGCAGCAAATCTAGCAACAAGACTTATTACCCTTTTGCAGCCTCGTTGTCTTGCCATGGTCGGAGTGTGCGCTGGATGGCGTGAAAAAGTTATGTTAGGTGATGTTATCGTTGCGGAACGTTTGTTTCGATATGACGCTGGGAAACGACGGTCTTCTAGGAAGGGTAATAAATCGATAAATGAAGTTTTTCACGATATTCGGACCTACAGTCTTGATTCTCGCTGGCGTCAGAAGGCCGAGGATTTTTCCTCCAGTTGGCTTATGACAATTGTGTCATCTCGGCCCCTTGGTTTTTGTGGTCAAGAAGTTTGGCTTCTAACCGCCCTAAATGAAGCAGAAAAAGGAGTTTCTTCACATCCAAGAGAACACCCAGATCGGAAGTTAAGGTGCCCAGATTGGACGGATGTCTTGGGCCGACTTGAAAATCGAGGATTTATAATTGTTGACGGTGGATTGCGGCTTACGGATGAGGGAAGAAACTATTTAGCATCATTACGCGATCGTTTTCCCGATGGATATCCCAGTGAGCGAAACTATCCAAAGGTGTCTGTCGTACCTATGGCTACAGGCAGTCAAGTAGTTGAAGATGTAACATTATTTCCGACTCTTCAGAAACATCTGAGAAAAACACTTGCCATCGACATGGAAGGTTCCGCGGTAGCTGCTGTTGCCGAGATTGAAGAAGTTAAACATTGTATAGTTGTAAAGGCGGTGCAGGATCATGCCGACCCTGACAAAGACGACCGGTTTCGTGATTATGCTATTGAAGTATCATATCGATTTCTTGTTGCTTTCCTCCGTGACCAACTAAGTGTGTCCCAACAGCGCACCGTTGGTATAGTCCCGCAACTAGAAGCACTTATCGACAACACACAAGAAAATAAATTGCAGATATTGGATGCAGTTTCATCATTGTATAAGTCAGTTTTGGAACAAGGGGAGAATATTGCTGAAAAGGTCACACTTGCCGTGAATGCTAATCCAACGCCGTCTCAGCGGTACCCTAAAGAGCTAGTGAACAGCGCAATAGATGATTGTTTGTCAGTTATTCGTCGTGCTCGATTTATTGTGGGATTTAATGTTCAAGAACAATCATTGATGCTTGCCGAGAAAATTCGGGGGGGCGAATTTGGGGGAGGATCAGACGACGTTAAAAGTAGAGCACTAGCATGGTGTGCTCGATTTTTGGCAAACGGAGATTATGGAACTATAGCGGACGAATTAATAAGCACAGCGCGTCAGCTTGGGAGCGGGCCAGAAATTACAATAGCGGAGGCGTTCAGGATTTCTGCGACCGGTAAACGGAGAGATGCCTTATGTAAACTTGCAGATATAGATTCCCCTTACGCACGGTCTGCCGCATTTATGATTGTCGCCAATCATAATGATGCTGCATCATCAATAGAGTGGTTATCAAACTCTGGCATTTCCTTCGTTAATCTCGATGCGGATGGGAAATTCTTCCTCATATCTAAGCATCTTGAACTTTGTCATTGGGAAAAAGCTTATGAATACGCCAATGCTATCGTGGAAGAGGACTATAAACTTGCGCCAGTTCTTTTCCACACAGTTGCCATAACGCATTTAGTTCAGACAATTCCAGAGGGGTTTAAGTCCGTTGATGTGAGGCAAATGTTGTTTAAAGCAAGTAACTTGCATCTTGCTTCAAACGATGACGCACTCAATTCCCGAAAAAAAGCTCAAGAATTATTTAGTAAGTGCGCTTCTGCTGCTAAAGAGTTTGGCTGCGTTGACGCTGCAAATATTGCGGAAGACACTGCCCTCTGGTTAGAGCTATGTGATCCAGTAGACCATGGCAGGGGTCTACAAAAACTTCAAGCAAGTATGCGCGATCCAGCACATTCACTTCGTAGGCTTCCTCTTGCTCTTCAATTTGGTGTCAAACTAGATATTAATGCTGTTGAACAGGAAATTGACCGACAAACAGCCATTTCAGGAGGTAAGTCTCAAGTTGCAGCTATGGCAAGATTTGCATTAGTGTTTATTCAGAGGAATCCAAAAGCCGTTGTCTCATACATAGATCGTCATCGTGCTCAGCTTCAAGAATACTTGGAAAAGAAGTCCCTCAACATCATTGAAATCGAAATGCTTGCCCAGTCTGGGTCTACACAGCAAGCAGAAGAGCGCTTTAAGGAACTCTCAGATAATGGGTTGTCTGAGTCAGAAAAAAAACGTCTCCAAAGAATTATAGCTGAGTCCGCAGGAGCCGACCCTGTAGAGGCTCGTAAGGAATTATTCGAAAGTTCGGGTCAGATCTATGATCTTATCAACTTAGTTAACCTACTAGAAGAACAGAACGAACAAGTACAATTGTGTCATTACAGTCTTCTGTTGTTTGAAAGGACTCTGTCCTTGATAGATGCTGAACGTCTTGCCATTGCTTTGAATAATACGAATCAACACGCTGAACTTAAAGCGTTTCTGGAAAAAAATCGTGAATTTTTAAACCAGTCAGATAACCTCCAAATACTTTGGTGCTGGGTCCTTTATAGAGATGGTTTGCTAACTGAGGCCGCATCTGAATTGGAGAAGTTGAGGGTAAGTCGTGATAATCTAAGCGACCGTATTCTGACAGTTAAACTTGCAATCACTCAAGGTGACTGGGATGCGCTTCAGACTTATGTGGAGAGTGAATGGACCAATAGAGAAAAAAGAGAAGCAGATGACCTGATGAAAACTGCGCAACTTGCTCAAGTTATTAGGTCACATCGTGCGAGAGAATTAATGTACGCGGCTGCAACTAAAGGTGCTAACTCTGCGCATATTCTTTCGTCTGCATATTTTCTTGCAAGTAGTGCAGGGTGGGAGGATGACGAAGCTGTAGCAGAATGGCTTCAAGTTGCTGCAACTCTCTCTGATGACAGTGGCCCGATGAAGAAAATGTCAATTAGGGATATTGTTGAGCTAGCACCAGATTGGAATCGGCGGCAAACAAGTGCTTGGTCCCAGTTACAAAGTGGAAGTCTTCCGATTTTCGGTACAGCTCACCTGCTGAATCGGACACTCATCGACTTATTTCTATTGCCAGCGCTAGCTAATCCTTCCGAGTCTGATCCAAGAAGACGTTCACTTGTGCCTGCCTATTGTGGTGTCCGACAGCCACAGTCCTGTAATTATAGAGTTGTTGCTATGGATGCAACAGCACTTTTGACATTAGGATATCTTGGGCTGCTTGAGATGGCATGCAACACATTTGAGCAGATTGTAATTCCGCATACCACATTAGGTTGGCTTTTTGAGGAGAAACAAAAAGTCACCTTTCATCAACCGAGTAGGATTAGAAACGCGGCAAAAGTAAGGCATTTACTGGCAATAGGCGCGCTGATGAAGTTCAATGGAAAGGCCGAAGTAGATTCTGACTTAGCCGCAGAGATTGGTGAAGAACTAGCTTCTTTTCTTGCGGAGGCCCAGGCTGAAAATGAAGGTGATGAAAGACAAAAGCTCGTCATCCGATCGTCGCCAGTACATCGTGTCGGTTCACTTATGGACGAAGAAGCGGATCTTTTACCATATTACCCATACATTTGCAGTTGCCTAGCTGTAGTCAAAAAGTTGAAACAAAAAGGCCAACTGACTGCGGTCGAAGAGCGTCGCGCACAATCATATTTAAATTTGAACGAGAGAGAATGGCCTTCTGAACCGATAATATCTGATGGTGCAGTGCTTTATTTAGATGATCTGTCCGTCACATACCTCCAACATGTCGGGGTACTTGAGAAATTGCAGGCCGGAGGTTTTGAAGTTTACGTCTCATCTCAAGAAATTAAAGAGGTTAATTCGCTTCTTGGCTACGAGCAGATTTCCTCTGAAGTCGTAAGGGTTATTGAATCTGTAAGATCAGTACTCTCAGCAGGCATTAAAACAGGTAATGTCAAAGTAGGTCAAATGCCGCAAAAAATTGAAGCGAATGAGACCATGCAACTTATGCATCATCCGACTTTTGCTGTTTGCCAGCTAAGTAATGATGTAGAGGCGGTAATTGTTGATGACAGATTTATAAACCAGTATCGTCAGATTCCTGATGCTGCTCATACTCCTGTGTTGACCACATTCGATTTACTTGAATCTCTCCATTTATCCGAGGCCATAACCTCCGAGCAAAAGTTCGAATACCGAACATCATTACGCCGAGCAGGTTACATCTTTGTCCCAATAACAATGGACGAGCTTCAATATTATCTTTCCAACACTGAAGTTATTGCTGGAGCCCTAGTTGAAACAGCAGAGTTAAAAGCTATTCGCGAAAACCTACTAAGTATTCGTATGAGCCGCTTTCTTCAACTGCCGAAAGAGGCACTGTGGATTTCCAGCATAATTCAGGTGTTTTCGCATACATTGAAAGCTCAATGGTCCCCTGAAATCGATATAGAAACAGCAAACGCTCGGTCAGAATGGCTGCTTAAGCAATTGGATCTTCGTGGATGGGCACATTGCTTCAGTGGTGAAGGTGGTATGAATATACTGGTTAATGGTTATGGTACTCAAATTATGGCGTTACTGTTTCCACCTTCGGATGTTCCACTTGAAATTGAAGAGAAGTACCTCGCTTGGGTCGAAGAAGCCATACTTGCGAAGCTCCGAGAGAATGATTCTGAGATCTATGATTTCCTTGTAACTAGAGCAAATGAACTCATAACAAATTCAGTTGATTCACCTTTCTCTGAGGAGCCTGATAATGGGATCTGACCGATATAGACGTTCCGCGCTAGCATTATCTTTATTGAACCAATTCCCGCAATCAATCAGTGAATCATTGATTTCTGACTCTACATTTCGAAGTAAGTTCGGACTAAAAGCAGATGCGACGATTTCTTTTGATGATAGTAGGTTAACTGTTCAAAGATCAAAGCTGTTTAAAGCAGTACGGGAAATATTCGCTGACAACGATACAAGTCCGGTTGTTATGGATGAAGAAGGAATCGAATGGCGCTTAGAGATCGACCAGACAGTCATTAAGCGTATTAAAATATCTTGTCGGGATAAGAAATTCCTATTACCTGACTTGACGGCGCTCTCTCCTAATCAGATTGAAAGACTGAACGGCTTTGACCGTGACGCAAATGAGGTCAATCTTGGTGAACCTTCATTGTCTGAGTGGCGTGAGAAGCTTGCACTGGCTCCATTGGAAGACGATGAGCATGAATCACTTCAAAAAGATTTGAGATACACCCCGGCAAGAGTAGCAGAAAACATCCTTTCTCAATTGAAACAAGGTAGCAGTAGTGTATCGTCACTCGTCCCGAATTATACTAGGTATTTTTGTCAGCTCGTTGGTGAGTTGAAACAGTCTGACAATGTCTCGATGTATTCCCAGCAAGAAGCGCTTGAGCATTTTAAAAAGCTTCTTGATTGGCGGCCATATGATGGTTTTTTGCATTCACTTCTCTTAGCATCACATCCTTATCTTCCATCTAAAATTCGTATTGATCAGCTTGAAGAAGATGACCTGCTTCGAGCATACGAATGGCTTGCAAAAAGTGGTGATAGGATCTCACAGATTGGTGCGGTTGAGATATGGCTTTCAAATCCAGGTGCAATGCCAAAAGTAGAGACATTTGTTCGCGACATCATCCAACAAGTTCGAAATGACAATGAAGATAATGGTGGCAGGATGAGCCTCTTGTCTGCCCTCATAGTTTTAGTAGACGGTGAACTTGCTCGAACGAAGATATTGGCGGGCAAGCCACCATTTTATCGACGGCTAGCATCGATCGCACATGCATCACTTATTGAACGTTGTCTTATTGCATCGAATGCCGATACCTCTCACTTTAGCGACTGGGCTATGAACGTCAGAGGTCAGTCTTTTTACTTGCAAGGAATGGCGGATCTTCGCAGCGAACCACGATGGGATCCTGAATATGTTTCCGCTCGTCAGTTTAAGGCGGAGTTCGTAGGCCGAATCTTTAACGCTGCACAACTTATTGTTGATACTGAGTCAAAAGAATCCATTGTACGCGATTTGCTGGCAGGAGATGGTAATGATGATGTCAGGTCATTACTTCCGCTTATGTTTTCATTTCTGCCTGGCCCATTGGAAGGAGGGATTGAGTCGCAGAATGATATTCCTCCTGAAGTTCAGAAGTCGATTGAGGAGCAACTGAGTGCGGAAGTCCTAGAACCAACTTCTTTTGCAGCACTTGTAAATTCTGCTTTGTATTTTCGAATCGACTCGAATCACGCGCAGATCGCTGCGAAGGCCTTGCGCTCTGTCAAATACCAAATAAAGAAGGGTGACAAAAATGAGTTGATTTTCTCTGTGTTGAGAGGATTAGCAAATGTTGCAGCGATAACAAGGAGTGGTGAACTAGCTGAAGAGATACGAATTTTAGCTCGAAAGTGCCGTCAAGATGCTGGTAGAGCTTTGTCCATCGAAGAATCGATGTGGATAGGTTTAGTTGCAGCTGCCGCCTATAGCGAAATGCCAAAATGGTGCGAGTTCGTGGGTGAATGGGTTACTGAACTTGCTTTTCAGGCAAAGCAGCACGAAGAGATAGATAGAATGCACTCCATCATTAAACAGTTACTCCACATTGTACCCGAACTTTGGCTTACTTGTGGACGTGCGGAAGCAGCTACAAATAATCCATGACCTCACTCACCACCTCCATCAAACACTTCCCCTCCCTCAACCGCGCCCCCGGTCCAACCTGGACCGAGGCCACCAAACGCAAGGCCCCACACAAGCCGCTCCTGCTTCTGGCGGTGCTGGACCTGGTGCATCGCGGTGGCATCACCGCGCCGTTCATCGCCGTCAGCGGCGATCTGGTGGAGCTGAACGAGCTGTTTAACCTCTACTGGCGGCGGGTCATCCCGCTGGGCCAGACCAGCAGCATCGCCTTCCCCTTCTCCCGTCTCGACCGGGAGCTTTTCTGGGAGCTGGTGCCGCTGCCGGGCACGACCATCACCCCGGTACCGTTTTAAGTTGCTGCATTTTTCGCACTAACTCGTAGGAGTTTCCTATGACAAACCATTCAACCAAAGAGATAGTCTTATACCAAAGCCTTGATGGCAGTACACATCTCGAAGTAAATCTTTATGAAGATACTGTCTGGCTTGCTCAATCTCAGCTTGCAGAACTGTTTGACGTTAATGTTCCGGCTGTCTCGAAGCATGTCCGTAATATATTGGGAAGTGGAGAGCTTGATGCATCGGCAACTGTTTCCAAATTGGAAAGAGTTCAAATTGAGGGTGGGCGGGAAGTCAAGCGAAGCCAGGTGCTGTACAATCTGGATATGATTATTTCCATTGGTTACCGGGTCAATTCAGCCAAGGCTACCCGCTTCCGTCAGTGGGCGACACAGGTGCTGCGTGACCATATCGTCAAAGGGTACACGCTCAACGAGCAGAGACTGCGGGAGGAGAGTGCCAAGCTTCAGGCGATGCGGCAAACTGTGGAACTGCTGGCCCGGACCCTGACCAATCAGGAACTGGTAAGCGATACTGGCAGAGATGTGCTTCGAGTCATTACCGATTATGCTTATGCACTGACTCTGCTGGACCGCTACGACCACGGCACCCTGACTATTGATGGAACCACAAAGACAGCGCTGCACGTTATTCGGTACGAGGAGGCCATCGGCATTGTTGCCTCCATGAAGGGAGAGTTCGACGGTCTGTTTGGCCTGGAAAAGGACCAGGGGTTCAAGAGCGCCCTTGGGGCCATCTACCAGACTTTTGGCGGAGAAGAACTCTACCCGAGCGTCGAGGAAAAGGGGGCCAATCTCCTCTATTTCGTCGTAAAAAATCACGCTTTCAGCGACGGCAACAAGCGGATCGCTGCTGCCGTGTTCATCTATTTCCTCGGCATGAACGGCATTCTCTATCGCCCCGACGGCAGCAAACGTCTGGCCGACAATGCTCTGGTGGCGCTGACTCTGCTCATAGCCGAGAGTCGGCCGGAAGAGAAGGAGACCATCGTCAAGGTGATCGTAAACCTGATTAACCAGAAGAACTGATTGGTTGCCACTGTTCGTTGACGGTGGTGTGGAATGAATTTTATGATCGACATCACAATCGCAATTAAACACTTCGCCTCCCTCAACCGCGCCCCCGGCCCAAGCTGGACCGATGCCACCAAGCGCAAGGCTCCGCACAAGCCGCTCCTGCTGCTGGCGGTGCTGGACCTGGTGTATCGCGGCGTCATCACCGCGCCGTTCATCGCCGTCAGCGATGATTTGGTGGAGCTGAACGAGCTGTTCAACCTCTACTGGCGGCGGATCATACCCCTCGATGGGGCAATTCCGGGGACAGTTTATTTAATTTCTGCCAACTATTTCCTTCGTACTGCTCTCTGCCCTTGACAATCGCTTCTCACTGATATAATGACTTACAATATAGGTCATGTGACCTACATTAAAGTATTACGAATCGGAAAATCATGATCGAAGCACTTGTGGGTTCCATCAACTGCGAGCGTGTTCTTGTCTTCCTGAACGCCAGAGGAGAGGGGTACGCCCGGGAAATAGCCACCTTCTACAGCAGTTCGCTGGCTCCGATCCAGAAACAGCTGGACAAGCTGGAAGCGGGCGGTATTCTTGCGAGCCGCACTGCCGGCCGCACCCGCCTCTACACCTTCAACCCGCGCTATCCTCTGCTGACAGAACTCTCAGCTCTGCTGGAAAAGACGATCTCGTTTTATGACGAAGAGCTGCAACAGCGGCTGCTGCTGAACCGGCGCCGTCCCCGCCGCAGAGGGAAGCCGCTGTGATCTCACTGCCCGAACTGACCATTGGTGAACTGGCCGCCTACATTGCTGAACACCTACGAAGCAAAATGATTGAAACGGTACTGGTCGGCGGGGCGTGCATTTCGATCTACTCTTTCAATGAATACAGCTCGTTCGATCTCGACTTTATCATCACCGGGTCATCAACCCGCCAGAAGGTGCGTGCCGCACTGACAGAGATCAATTTCACTGAAGAGAACCGCTATTTTATAACTCCACAACGCCTTCCTTTCCCTGACTTCCCCTGTTACGGCGGGTATCTCCCCCGGTAGTGAGTATCTGCAACTCACGGGGCCAATTCCCTGCCCTTGGTAATGCGATTATCGATGACCCTGGCGATGTCGCCAAGGATTACCAGGTCTCCGAACGTACCGCGATATTCATCGAACAGCTGCATCGATTGAGCCGCAATGCTGCCCATCATCTTTACAAATGCGGACTTCACTATACGTATGTCTATCCCGATCTCAGCCGAGAATTTGACAAGGGTATCTTGCGGTAGATAGCGTGCGTCGCGCTGACCCCCCATCTTCATGGCGAACTTGTTATCCAGGCGCCTGTAGACTGCGGTGCTGATGAGGTCGTAAAACGGCGCCAGCCTGACGAGCCCAGCATTGTAAAGGAACGAGACATTCTTGCCATGGGCGTCGGCGTTGCCGATGATGAAGTTGTATATAGCCCAGTTGAGCAGGTTGCTGGCATCGAGCAATGGCTCTGAGCTCCAATCTTCAACCAGTTCGAAGCAGTGAGTGAACCCCGGCCCACCCTCTTTTTCGTATTTCAACTCCGGTGGGATGCTGAGCGCCTGGCAGAAATCCTCTTGGTGCAGACGAACTGTATCGCCGGAAGCAATCCGTTTACGGTCGTAGCGCTCGACCATGAAGACGTGCTTGCCGCCAATGGTGACGGCTTGTATCGCAGGAACCGGCAAGCCGACCCGGGCGGCAAGCGTCATGCAGAACGTTTCGTTGATGACCGTATTGTCAAGCTGCTCTATGGCCGTCTTTAATATGTGAGAGGATGGGCTGGTACCTTCCGGGATATAGTAGTTTCCCTCATTGAAATAAATCGGCAGTTTGTTCTGAGCTCCGGCCAGCGAAAGCCTGACACCCTCCTCGCCGGCCAGGAATGGATGGCTTGGCAATCTCTCCAGCTCGTCTGAGAGCTCCTGTTCGGAGATAAGCCGATAGCCACCGGCCAACTCAGGTATACTCTCGGAGGCCCTGACCGAGATGGCGCCGGCGCAGTCACCGCCGATCGCTCCCAGAAGACCGAACACATTATCCTTCGATATGCCGACCTGGCGGGCGACCTGGGTCAGAACGGCACCTTCAGGCAGGAGATTAGAGAAATAAGCTCTGGTAGCATCGTCCCCGTATACTGTCGGGCTAAGGGGTAAGAGCCGGGATATCGGTGAAGCGCCGGGCAAATCGAGATAGTCGGGGCTGTATGAGAACGTCAACAATCGACCATCACGCTCAAGAATGCCTGCTTTGGTGGTGTTGAGATACACTATGAGTTGATTTGTCATCGTATCAGCCTTTTATCGGGTCTGCCGAGCGTGGGAAGATGTAGACATTCAGCCCCAGTTTCCGGAGCACACGAAGGGTCTTGCCCAGTTCGGCCGTCTCCTTGCCGCTCTCGAGCTGTGAGAGGAACTTCGTGCCGACTTCCGACATACCTGCGGCCATGTCCTGGCGGACACCGGTTTCCTTTCGCTTTGCGCGTATGATCCGCCCAATGTCTTCAGCGGTTATCACTTTGCCGTAAATGTTAATAGGGGTGTCGGCGTTTTTCATAAATACCTCTTGTCCGTACGGACCTCTCTTGTCGATGGCAGGCTGATTATTAATAAATATGTCCGCACGGACATAATACCTTGTTGGTGAGCTGATTACCAATAAATATTTCCGTACGGACATAATTTGCTATTTGCAGGCTGGTTGTCAATAAATATATCCGTACGGACACATTGTGGCAATGCTATGATAGTGCTTGTCAAAATTTCCCCAAAAAAAACCAAAATCTTTGTTGGAAACTTCAGGATGTTACACATTCCGTTGGGATGTGCTTCTCGGAATCAAACCGTAGACACACAAAATATCATGCAGCAATATACTACATTAGGTTCCTCCTCTTCCTTGACCAAGTTCATGGCCACATTGCATCTATTGCCAGAGCGCCCTCGAGTACGATGACGACTCCTGCGAGCACTGGGTGTGGTCAACAATACCCGTGAAAACCAGCATCTCATTCAACTTCGCGACTGGCTCCTCCCCATGTTGATGAACGGCCGGGTCACGGTGGTGTAAGATCAATACGTCATCAACCACCAATATTCCCAAAATGGGAATATTGGTGGTTGCAATAATAAAGGGAACTGGTATACAAAAGTAAATGAGAGTCATTGCCAAAAAAATCTTACGCGAGTTCTGGGCACAACACCCTGATGCAGAAGATGCCCTGAATGCGTGGCATTCCGAGGCAGAAAAGGCAGCGTGGCAAAACCCGGCAGAAATTAAAGACCAGTATCGGAGCGCCAGCATTATCAAGGATAACCGGGTGGTCTTTAATATTTGTGGCAACAAGTACCGCTTGGTTGTGAAGATTAGCTACAAAAATTCTATCGTCTTCATCCGGTTCATAGGTACGCACAAACAATACGATGCTATTGACGTCGAGGTGATTTGATGATCCCAAAGATCATAAAAAACGAAACAGATTATGAAGCAGCGCTTGGTCGGATTGATGAATTAATGGATGCCGATCCGGAAACCGCCGCAGGTGATGAGCTGGAACTGCTGGTAACTCTGGTTGAAATGTATGAGAGCAAAGCCCATCCCATTGATCTCCCCGATCCGATTGAGGCTATCGCGTTCCGTATGGAACAGGCAGGGCTGAAGCAAAAAGACCTGATTCCATATATCGGCAGCCGCAGCAAGGTTTCAGAGGTTCTGTCACGACAACGTCCCTTAAGTATTGCCATGATGCGTAAGCTTCATGAAGGGCTGGGAATTCCGGCAGATGTGTTGTTGAAAGAGCCGGGAGCCCTGGTAATTCCCGTATCTGGCGGCATTGAGTGGGAGCGTTTCCCGTTGGCGGAAATGATCAAACGCAACTGGCTGAAAGATTTTCACGGCACCGTTGCCGAAGCAAAAAAACAGGCAAGTGAAGTGCTTACAGCGTGGGCAGGCTCGCTCGGTTTCGAGGTGCCGCAACCGGCGCTTCTCCGCCAGCATGTGCGCTCCGGAAGCGAGTCAGATGGTTATGCGCTCACAGCATGGCGGATTCGGGTGTCCCTACTGGCAATGGAGCAGAAGGTGTTAAAATACCAAAAGGGAACCGTCACCCCTGATTTTGTCCGTGATCTGGTTCGCCTCAGTTATTTGGATGAAGGACCGCTATTGGCGCAGGAGTTTCTGCTGAAAAACGGCATTCACTTTGTAGTGGAAAGCCACCTGAAGCATACTCATCTTGATGGCGCCGCAATAAAATTGCCGGACGGTTCGCCACTTGTTGCCGTAACTCTTCGTTATGACCGGTTGGACAATTTCTGGTTTACCCTTTGTCATGAGCTGGCGCATGTTGCGCTTCATTTTGATGGCGCAGAGACCGCTTTTTTTGACGATCTTGACCAGGCTGGATTGGACACAGTTGAAAACGATGCAGACCTTTGGGCTTCCGATGCCCTTATTCCACCAGAATGCTGGCATGCTGCCAACTTGGGAAGAAGACCACCCAAGCGTATCATTGTCAATCTCGCAACGTCTCTAAGAATCAATCCGGCAATTCCGGCCGGTCGTATCCGCGGAACAACCGGAAATTATAAAATGTACGATGACTTGATTGGCCGGAATAAAGTTCGCAAGCTCTATTCATAAGCAGGAAGGAATTATATAAGGGATCGTGTCTCAACTCCATACAGATTCATGATTCAAAACCTGCGTCAGCAAGGAAATAAAAAAAGCACCTACGATTTCTCGTAGGTGCTTGATTTTTTTAGTGGTGCCCAGGGACGGAATCGAACCGCCGACACGAGGATTTTCAATCCTCTGCTCTACCGACTGAGCTACCTGGGCGAAAAGGATTTTTCTTATAACCCCGAACCGTTGATTCTGTCAACAATAAAGTTCGGTTGTTGTTATTTAGGTTCTTCCCGCTGCATTTTTATTGGCACATAGTTGCAAAAAGGTTCCTCTTCCATGTAATCACCGTGCACGGCATCGGCCCGGGCTCGACAGCCGCCACAGACGTTGAGGTATTCGCACTGGCCGCATTTTCCTTTGTATGATTTGAAATTGCGCAGGTCATTGAAGAGTTCCGACTTTTCCCAGATCTCACGGAACGGGATCTGTTTGACGTTGCCGGCGGTACGGTGAAAATATGAGCACGGTTTTACGTTGCCGAAGCAGTCTATAAGGCAGATTGACTGTGCTGCAATACACCCCTTGCCTCCCCCGGTTGAGAAAGTCAGTGAACGACGTTCGAATTTTGTGCCTTCGGCTTTCGCTTTCTGTGGGACGATACGGTAGTAGTGGGGAGCGCAGGTGGGGCGCATCAGGATCTCGTCTTCAAGCTTTTCCTGCTGATAGTGCCAATCCAAAATCTCTTCGTAATCTTCTTTCGAAATCAGTTCCTTCATTATTTCTTCACCACGGCCTGTTGGAACAATCATGAACATGTACCAGGCTGTCGCTCCCAGACCTTTGGCCGTCTTGAAGGTGGCGGCGATGTCGCTCTGATTTCGTTTGGTAAAAGATGAGTTGATCAAAAACTTCTGGCCGTTTCTGCGAAATATTTCTGCCGCCCGGGCAACTCCCTCGAAAGAACCGGGTGACTGGCGAAAGTCATCATGTACTGCGGCGGTAGATCCATCAAGGGACAGCGAAACCATTTTGATGTCGGCCTGCTTCATCTTCTGACAAATCTCGTCTGTTACCAGTGAACCATTCGTAGCCATACACATCCGCAGGCCGAGTGATGTCCCGAATTCAGCCAGTTCAAATATATCGGGCCGGAGCAGTGGCTCCCCACCGGAAAGGACGACTACCGGCTTGGAAAAATCGGCAATATCCTGAAGGAGTTTTTTTCCCTCTGCAGTGGTAAAGTCACCTTCGGAAGAGGTGAGGTCGGATGAACAGCGGCAGTGTACACAGTGGAGATTGCATTTCTGCGTGGTTTCCCATGCGATCCATTTCGGAACAAATTCGGTACTCATAAAACTCCCGTACTGTAACTGGTAAGATGAACTGTTTTCTCTGCTATTATGAAACGTCAGGTAGACTGTTTGACATGGTCTCTCCTGATTCTCCCGCAGTTTCACGATAAATAATCACCATGTTGCTGGCGAAAATCGTACCTGAATGGCCACGTAAACTCAAGAATATATTCCTTCACTCGTATCCCGATCAGATTAAGAGCCCAATAAACAAGCGCTTGCAATCACGCAGTACGTATAGTAGTATGACGCTCCCGCCGCCTTTGGCGGCTTTTTACGTACATTCACCTACCCAAGGAGCACCTAATTCATGCTGAGTATCATGCGTAAGCAGAAAGAATCAATTGTCATCAAGGTAGTCTTTGTAATCATTGTCCTTTCTTTTGTTGGCACCATTTTTCTGGTGTGGGGGAAGGGGAGTGACGGGGTGGGTGGCGGTAAGAGTGGGTATGCTGCCAAGGTAAACGGTACACGCATCACTCTCGAAGAGTACCAGAATGCGTATCAGCGTATCAGAAACATGTATCAGCAGATCTATGGCCAGTCGATTCCTCCTGAAATGGAGAAAATGCTGGGACTGAAGAAAATAGCTCTCGATGGTCTGATTGATAATCTGTTGGCTTTGAAGGAAGCCAAGTCACTTGGAATAAATGTTTCAAAAGATGAGGTTGCCGCATCCATTGAAGCTATGCCGATGTTTCAGAAGGACGGCAGGTTTGATTTCAACCAGTACCAGCAGCTGTTACGCTCAAACCGAATGACCGCCAAAGATTTTGAAGAGGGTCAGGAGTCTGAGGTTACGCTCAAAAAAGTGCGTCAATCGATCAAAGACAAGGCCGTAGTCACGGATGCGGATGCTCTGGCCCAGTACAAGAAGGAAAATGACAAGCTGGACCTTGCGTATGTTGCGTACGCTCCTGCTGATGTTGCCGCAGAAATCAAGCTGACTGATGCCGACCTCACTGAATACCTGCAGAAGAATCCGAATGAGTTTAAAACTGCAGAAAAAGTAGCGCTTTCATATATTCTGCTTAATCCGGTCTCGCTGGCAGAAAAAACGACGGTAACGGAAGATGAAATCCAAACCTTTTACCAGAAGAATATTGACCGTTGGCAGGGGAAGGATGGTATCCAGCCACTGGCCGAAGTAAAAGAAAAGGTTAGGGCGGAAGCGATCAAGCAAAAGACGGCCAAACAGGCGTTCGAACTGGCAGCCGATACCTTGTATAAAAATATCAAATCCGGTGACCTGAATCTGATTGCCGGTGCGTTGAAACAAAAGGTTCAGGAAACCGCACTGTTTACCGCAGCTGCACCTGCTACCGCCTTGGCTGGTGAAGCTGCAGTGATCAAAAAGGCACTTGAATTGAAACAGGGTGAGTTGGGTGGACCGGTTGAAACGGCAAAGGGAATCTATATTCTCAAGGCAAAAGAGCGTAAAGCCGCTACAGTTCCGGCACTTGCCGAAATAAAGGGTGCCGTCGAAGAAAAAGCGAAGGCTGCCAAGGCGGTCGAGCTGGCAAAGAAGAAAGCGGATGATGCGGCAAAGCTGCTGTCTACGAACGGTGCGGTTAAAACACAGTCAACCGGTAGTTTTGGCTACTCCGCAAAAGGTGATATTCCTGCCATCGGGACTTCACCAGAAATAGTTGAAGCGGTATTCAAACTTTCCCAGGGACAGGCCCCGGCAAGCCCTTTTAAAGTAGGAAATCGTTGGTTTGCCGTGCGTGTCAAAACCCGGATGGAAGCACCAAAAGCCCAATTTGAAGCGGCAAAGGATGAGCTGAAGAAAAAGATGCTCCCTAAGAAGCAGGAAGATGCGCTTGCAGAGTGGGCGAAAGGGTTGCGGGAAAAAGCTAAAATCGAAATTAATCAGACGTTGATAACCGATAAATAGGAGATACCTCATGTCCACACTTGTTATGCAGACAGATTTACCCGGTTTGAAGCTGATGGCACGCGGTAAGGTGCGCGATATTTATGACCTCGGTGAAACCCTGCTGTTGGTCACCTCTGACCGAATTTCTGCATTTGACGTAATAATGAATGAACCCATTCCGGACAAGGGTTTTGTGCTGACGCAAATTTCAGCGTTCTGGTTCCGCCAGATGGAAGATATCGTTCCTAACCACATTATTTCAATCGACGTTGCCGATTATCCTGCCGAGTGTCAGCCGTACGCCGAGATTCTTCGGGGACGCTCAATGCTGGTCAAAAAGGCGACTCCACTGCCGGTTGAGTGTATTGTACGTGGCTATGTGTCCGGTTCTGGCTGGAAAGACTATAAAGCAACCGGTGAAATCAGCGGCATAACGCTGCCGGCTGGTCTGAAAGAGTCTGACCGGTTGCCGGAACCGATCTTTACACCTTCTACAAAAGCCGAACTTGGCACTCATGATGAGACAATCACGTTTGAAAAAATGGTTGAGCTCTGTGGCCGGGATCTGGCGGAAAAAGCCCGGGACTACACGCTTAAAATCTACACCCGTGCCCGTGATCTGGCAGATGCGAAGGGGATTATCATTGCCGATACAAAGTTCGAATTCGGTGTGTATCAGGGTGAGCTTATTATCATCGATGAATGCATGACTCCTGATTCAAGCCGTTTCTGGCTGAAGGAAGCATATCAGCCGGGTGGTCAGCAACCGAGTTTCGATAAACAGTTTTTACGCGATTATCTTGAAACACTCGACTGGGGAAAGTGTGCTCCGGCACCTGTTCTGCCACGGGAAATTCTGGAAAAGACGGCGGACAAATACCGGGAGGCACTTCAGAAAATAGCCGGGATATCCGTCTGAAATTCATCAACAACATTAGATACAAGAGGCGGAATCGCTACTTCCGCCTCTTTTTTATGTCCACTGCTTGACTCTGCATGCGGGTACGATAAAATTCTGCCGGTAGATTGAAACAGTGGGGATGATTTCCAACCTATTACAGCACCGAGGAGATTGAAAAATGAAACTGGATGAAATCAAGGAAATTGCAAAGCAGCATGGCGTCAAGGCGGGGAAATTGAAAAAAGCAGAGCTGGTACGGGCAATCCAGCTTGCAGAGGGAAATGTGGTCTGTTTTGAAACCGACCAGGCTGCAGAGTGTGCCCAGGATGGCTGCTTGTGGCGGGCCGACTGCAAATAGTATCGACGGATGTTCTTACGAAACGGGCCGGAACCCTTATATCAGGGTCCGACCTGTTTTTTCAGGGAGTACCGGCATTGAGATATCTCCCCAATTCCATATCAACCTTGGAGATATGATTCAGCAGCCATTTCAGGAGCATGTTGTTTGTTTCGATGACGTGGTGAGTTGATACCCCCAGCTGGTGAGTCTCGGATGTCAACTTGGTGAGCTGATCAATAAAATAGAGGTGTTCTGACCTGTGGGCTTCATAGGCCGGATAGCCATGTTTACGCTGCAGTTCTTCCTCGTCATTAAAATGAGAATGTACATAAACCTCAAGAAACGCCAGCAGACCTTTTAGTTCTTCGATCCCCTTACCCTCCTGACATGCATTCAGAAGTCTGTCAAATCGGAGCAGCAGTTCCTTGTGCTGACGGTCGATACCATCAACTCCGATTGATAATGAGTCTCTCCACTGTATTCCCATTGTGTCCCGCCTCCTTGATTAACTCAACTGATGACTTTTTTTCGCAACGGATCGCTTTCCGGCTTTCGGTTTCTGCTTTTCCTTTTCTTCCTGCAGCCGGTCTGCCATTTTCCTCAGGCGTTCATCAACCAGCTGGTAGACAGATCCTTTGGAAAACGTGCCGTTTTTTCCGCGCTTTCCTGCCGCACTCCCGGTGAGTATCTCGATTCCCTGCTCGATTGATTCTACACTCCAGATATGAAACTGTCCGGCAGTGACCGCAGCAACAACATCTTCATGCAGCATGAGATGGCGCTCGTTTGTCTTCGGAATCATAACCCCCTGATCCCCGGTCAGGCCCTGCGCCCTGCAGACGGCAAAGAAACCTTCGATCTTGTGATTTACTCCTCCAATGGGCTGAACCATACCGCGTTGGTTGACGCTGCCGGTCACTGCTATCCCCTGCTTTATGGGAACCCCCGAAAGGGCAGACAGGAGTGCGTAGAGTTCTGTCGAGGATGCGCTGTCTCCCTCAATGCCGTCGTAGGACTGCTCGAAACAGATTGAAGCGGAAAGAGAGAGAGGTCGCTCAGTCGCAAACATTCCTCCCAGATAGCCGGTCAGAATCAATACACCTTTGTCATGAATCGGACCCGAGAGCTTGACTTCCCGTTCAATGTTAACCATGCCGTCCTGTCCGGCGTAGACTGATGCAGTAATGCGGGTCGGTCGGCCAAAGGTGTGGTCCCCGAGGCCGATAACCGACAGGCCGTTTATCTGGCCGACAACGGCACCTGAAGTGTCGACCAGGATGGTGCCATCTTCATACAGTTCCTGCATCCGCTCTTCAATGCGGTTGACGCGATAGAGGCTTTCCTCGGCGGCGGCACGAACATCGTCGCCATTAATGAGCGTACGACCGGCATTTGTCGCCCAAAAGCTGATTTCACGTATGAAATCGGCGATCTCCATAAACTGTGATGATAGTTTTGACTGGTCGTCCGCCATGCGCGCGGTGTGTTCAAGCAGGGCAGCAACACCGCTCTTATGAAACGGCAGCAACCCCTCAGCACGGCAATTACTGGCTACGAACAGTGAGTAGTCGTGCATGATCTCCGGAGTGCGGGCAACACGACTGTCAAATTCAGCTTTTACTTTAAAAAACTTACGATAATCGGGATCAAGATGGAACAACAGATAATATATCCACGGTGTGCCGATAAGCACGATTTTAGCGCGCATCTGAACCGGTTCAGGTTTGAGTGATACCATTGTCATGAAACGGTATTGCTCCAGCACATCCTCAATCCTGATCTCATTGTTGCGAATGCAGCGCTTCAGGGAATCCCACACGAAGGGATTAATCAGGACTTCACGGGCATCAATTACCAGATAGCCGCCGTTGGCACGATGCAGGGCTCCGGAGCGAATCATGGTGAAATCCGTCACCGCTACACCGCCGTACTGCATGACATGCTCGATCCGCCCGAAGAGATTGTTGTAGGTCGGGTTGGACTCGAACACAACCGGCGCCCCGTTGGTGTTCTTGTTGTCCACCAGCACATTCACCTGGTACCGGTCGAAGGTCGGTTCCTGGCGGGGCATCTTGATGCCGGGAATCTGAGGCTGTGTCGACTGGGGCTTAAAGTCATCCAGCGTGTTCAATATATCTTCCTGGACGGTCTCCAGGTAACCGAGCACTTTTTCAAGTTTTCCGTACTTCTCTCTCAGAGGATCAAGGCGGTGCCCCAGGCAGGACATGCCGAGGTCCCGATCTGCCTGTGCCAGGGCCTCCTTGGTGGCCTTTTCCTGCTCGCGCACCTGGCGGAGCACGTCATTCAGCTGCTCTGTCAGCTCCTTCCCCTGTTTCTCCAGTTTAAGGCGTTTTTTCTCGTTGAGGGCGTCATATTCTTCCTGGGTATAATTACGGCCGGTTTTCTGGGGGACGATCACCAGGCCGGAAACGGTTCTCTGCAGTGAAAATCCGAGTTTTTCTGCCGCTTTCTCCAACGCCTGAAACAGGTCGTTTGAAGCTGACTGGTAATTTTCCAGCAGTTCAGACCGCCTGGTCTCATACTCGCTGCTTTCAAGTGCCTTCGGAATGTCCTTGCGAAACGCCTCAATCAGTTCCTTCATGTCGGCGGCAAGTTCACTCCCCATACCGGCAGGAAGGTCAAGCGAGAGTGCAGAATCGGAATCTTTGAAATTATTGACATAGACCCAGTCGTGGGGCTGTGGTTCTTCCGTGGCGCGCTTACTGAGGATGCTGGCAATGGTTGAGGTGCGACCGGTGCCGGTTTCCCCCGATATATAGAGATTGAAACCCGAACCTTCTACACCGAGGCCGAATTCAATTGAACGCAGCGCCCGTTTCTGGCCGATGGCATCATTGAAATCAGGGAGTTCATCTGTTGTTTCAAAACCGAGAAGTTCCGGGTCGCAGTTCCAGCGAAGTTTATCAGCAGATATGAGGCAGCAATCGGACATAACGGACTCCTTTGGGAATAGAGGACGGCATTGTGTAAAGGCACTTCGGATATGTCAAGCTGAAAGCGTGGCAAGTGCTTTCGAAACTGCTTCACGAACGTCATCCCGCGCGGGTAGTGTTGCCGCCAGAATGGGAATATATCCGCGTTCATGCAGGACCCGGCGCGCTGTGACAGAGGTCAGGTCGTAGACCCACGAAATCTGGAGCAGTTTGAAGTCATTGAAACATGAAACCGTATCAAGGTGGACGATGGAGCCGTTATTCAATGCTGCGACACAGTTGTCAGACACTGTGCCGGGCAGATCATCAAGCCCCAGAGTCGCAGCCGTAGCGCGCTCCTCCGGCGGTTGCGCAAGCAGTTCAACAAACACGCGCCAGATGTCGAGCTTGTCCGCATCCCGAATCAGGTTGATAAACTGTCTGGTGGGTGATTTGATTTTTGAAGGTGGTTCCAGCAGGTTGTGACAGCGGACGGCCTCCTCGATCAGCAGCTGTTCGGACGATTCAATTCCTTCCAGGAGGTTCTGTTCCCGGATCACATCGATGGCAAGCCGGGCGTGGTTGTCAGATTCACTGTCGCGAAACGTACGCCAGCGTTGGTACTGGGGAAAACGGCCGATATCGTGCAAAAGTGCAATCGTAGAGGCAATTATGGATTCATTTTCTGAAAGATGCTCACCGGTTGAGAGGAGCGCCATCGCTTCACATACCTTCCGGGTGTGCACAATCTTGAGACTGATATTTTTTGCGCCTTCTTCATCCGTTATCAGAAACGGCTCAACATAACTGTCAAACCAGGAACTGAGGTGCTCATAGTGAGACTTCTTCATGGTGGTATGGATCCCGTCACGATTGAAATTGCCTGCATAATACTGTACCCTGCCGCGAAGTCAACCAATCCCGCGAGGAACCAGATGCAGCTGTCTCTTCTTGAAACAACCGATCCCCGATTATATGCGGAAAACAGGGTAAACGAGCTTCATGCCCTGCTTCACCATCACAATCAGTGCTACTATCAACGGGATGCTCCGGAGATTAGCGACGCAGAGTATGACGAGTTGTTTCGTGAACTCCTGGCGCTGGAAGAGAGCTACCCTGATCTCGTAACAACGGAATCACCGACGCAAAGAGTCGGCGTCGCTCCGTTCGGCCGTTTTCGGACCGTCACTCATCGCCTGCCGATGCTGTCACTTGAAAATGCGCTTAACGACAACGAAATCAGAGTGAAGTTGGATATGCGGGTGAAAAAGGAGCTTGGGCTTGCGGAAACAGCAGCTGTTGCTTACATGTGTGAGCCGAAGATGGACGGTCTTGCGATCGAACTTATCTATCTCGAAGGGGCGCTTACGGTCGCATCAACTCGCGGTGACGGCGTAACCGGTGAAGATGTCACCCGGAATATCCGGACGCTGCGCGGTGTGCCGTTGCGACTGACCGGTACAGATGTGCCGAAGCTATTGGAAGTTCGTGGAGAAGTGTATCTGTCGCTGGATGCCTTTCAAAAGATCAATCGTGAGCGGGAGGAAAACGGTGACGCCCCCTTTGCAAATCCGCGTAACGCCGCTGCCGGATCCTTGCGGCAGCTTGACTCGCGGGTGACTGCCGGTCGACCTCTTTCAATGTACTGCTATGCACCCGGAATGGTTGAAGGCGTCCAATTCTTGTCACAATATGAGTTCCTCAATGCCGCTGCCGGATGGGGACTGCCGGTCAACCCGCTGATTCGCCGGGTGGTGAACGTAGACGGTGCGGTGGCGTATTATAATGAAATGCAGGAAATACGTGAATCGCTCCCCTATGAGATTGACGGTACCGTTATTAAGGTAGATTCATTCCAGTTGCAGCGTGAATTAGGTGAGAAAAGCCGTTCGCCACTGTGGGCAATTGCCTGCAAGTTCCCTCCACGCCAGGCTGAAACGGTTCTGGAGAATGTGCTGCTTTCTGTCGGCCGGACGGGGGTGATTACACCCGTTGCCCTGCTCAAGGCGGTTGATATTTCCGGTGTGACTGTTTCCCGTGCAACGTTGCACAACTGGGATGAACTGGCTGCCAAAGATATCCGTATCGGAGACAGGGTCATCGTAGAGCGGGCCGGGGATGTGATACCGGCAGTTGTGCGAGTGGTGACTGAATGCCGCAGCGGAGCTGAAAAGGCGGTACTGCCGCCGGAAACCTGTCCGGAATGCGGTTCCGTGGTTGTCCGGATCGCCGATGAGGTGGCGCTGCGCTGCATGGGGATTTCCTGCCCTCCGCAAATTCGCGAATCGATCAAACATTTTGCGTCGCGTGCCGCCATGGATATTGAGGGGCTCGGTGAAAAAGTCGTTGAGCAACTGCTTTCACTTGGACTGGTACATACGGTTGCAGATCTCTATTGTCTGACAAAGGATGATTTCATGCGCTTCGAGCGTATGGGAGACAAGTTGGCTTCAAACCTGCTGGCTGCGCTTGAGGCCAGTAAAACCTGTGACATGGCCCGTTTCATATATGCGCTGGGAATCCGTCATGTTGGTGAGCGCACCGCCAAGGCTCTGGCCCAGGCTTTTGGCAGTATTGAATATCTCGAAAAGGCATCAGTTGGTGAACTTATTTCTGTTCGCGATATCGGAGCAACCGTTGCCGCCAGCATTTTCACCTTTTTTAATAATCCGGATAATCAAAAGGTAATTGCCCTCCTGCGCGCACGTGGTGTTTCTCCAAAATCAGTGGCCAAAACTGTTGGCGGTCGCTTGAGCGGCAAAAATTTTGTCTTTACCGGGACACTCACCCGGTTCAGCCGCGAATACGCCAGAAAACTGGTGGAGGATCTGGGGGGAAATGTGGTAGGATCCGTTTCCAAAAAAACCGATTACGTTGTTGCAGGTGAAGAAGCTGGCAGCAAGTTAGCCAAAGCCCGGACATTGGGCATTGCGGTCCTTGGCGAAGAAGAGTTTTTGAATATGCTGGAAGCGACCTGACAAGAGGAGCTGATTGTGGAAAAAGTTGCAATGATGATTGAGGCCCGCCGGCTTTTTAAAAACGTCAGCGATCTGCCAACTATCCCCGCTATCGTGTCAAAAGTGGTCTCTCTGCTTGATAATCATGATGCGAGCCCGGATGACATTGCTGATCTGATTCTGTCCGACCAGGTGCTGGCAGCCAGGGTTATCAAAGTGGTAAACTCGCCGCTGTACCGTACCAATACCCCGATCCCGTCGGTGAAACGCGCCCTGTTGTTTCTCGGCTTCAAAAGCGTTCGTGAAATGATATTGACCAGCTATTTTATTCATTCATTCAAACAGAAGAAGCAGCCTTTTGACATGAAGTCCTTCTGGACGCACTCCTTCAGTGTCGGGGCAATTGCCCGTTACATTGCTCGTCTGATACGTTATCCGGATGTGGAAAAAGCGTATCTGGTCGGAATTCTTCACGACATCGGCAAAGTTTTTCTGGGGCATTACTGCACAGATATGTACGGTCAGATGCTGACCAGCATCACGAACACGAGTTATACAACCTACGAGGCAGAATACGAATTTTTTGACACAACCCATTGCGAAGTCGGCCTCTGTCTTGCGCAACGCTGGAATTTTCCTTCGGTCTATTGTGATGTCATCTCCTACCATCATGACTCGGAAAAGGCTACGGAAGACGCATTCCTGACAGCAATAATATCTCTGGCAGATTTTTACTGCTTGTCCCATGGAAATTTCGACAGCGTTGCCCAGGCAAGCATTCCGGGGCGGTCGGAAGAACATGCCTGGGATGTGCTGAGGGTAATCGCCACAGACCCGCTTGCATCCAGTCTGGAACATTTCTTATCAAAGCTTGATGAAGAATATGACGTAATCAGTCGCGAAGCAGAGCTTTTATTTAACACGATGACATCCTGATCACTGCATCTGGAGGCATACCATGTCAGAAGATATATCCGTTACCTGTGCAAAGTGCAGTTCGGTATGGCAGAATCGCGGCACGACAAATTGCTGGAGCGTTGACCCGCTCCAGGCACCACCCAGACCTGGTAATTGTCCCTCCGGGCTGTATGAAGATGTTGTTCAGGAATCTTTTGATGAATATCGCGGTGACAGTGAAGACGCAAAAATTGCGTTTGTTGCGGCACGGGTGGAGGGGCTCTGCTATCAGCCGGTGCCGGGGAGTGATGCGGTTAATGCTCGCTGGACACGTGTTGAAGACACAATCGCGTTTGCCAAACTGATGGGGTATCGGAAAATCGGCATGGCGACCTGTCTCGGCCTGCTGGACGAATCGGATCGCCTGGCAAAGGTACTTACGGCACAGGGGTTTGAGCCGCTCAGTGTCTGCTGTAAAGCCGGCAGTATCGACAAACTGGAGCTGGGGCTGGATGAAAGCGACAAGGTCAGGCCGGGCACATTTGAACCCGCATGCAACCCGATTGCCCAGGCGAAAATATGCAACCGGATGGGGACCGACATGAACATCATCGTCGGACTCTGTGTCGGCCATGACATGCTTTTCAACAAACACTCCACGGCTCCGGTGACAACGCTAATCGTCAAGGATCGCGTTACCGGTCATAACCCCATCGCTGTGTTGTACGGGCAGAACTTTTATTACAAACGGCTGCAAAAGCAGATGGTGCCTACCGGCAGCGAATAAGTGCCATCTATGTCCGGTATGCACGGCACGAGTTGACAAACGCCGCGGCGATATGCGGATTGCTGCCGAAGTGCAGATGAAGGTAGGACGCAAGACAGTTTCTGACCCTGAACCCCTCCATTCCCAAAACTGCTCCTTGTCGTGACACACGGTAACAGCGTTCAACTTCTTCCGGCATCGTACCGGCCTCCGAATAATGGAATTCGTGGCCACGAACGGTGAGGCCAGCGTCGCCGATAATGGTATGTTCAGTCAGCTCTGCCTGCCGGTAACCGAGCGCCTTGCGGCGTGGCAGCATCCGGCAGCGTACCGGAAAAACCCCCGTAAAATCTACGTGCGGCTGATTCTCGGAAGCATCAATTCCTTCCGTAAGATACACAAAGCCGCCGCATTCCGCATACACCGGCATATTCGCGGCAACAGCCGCCAGAATTGACTCCCTCATGCCTCTGTTTCCGCCCAATTGTTCAGCATACAGTTCAGGATAGCCTCCTGGAAGATAAATGCCATGGAGGTTGGTGGGGAGGGCGGCATCATACAGCGGCGAAAAAAAGAGCAGCTCCGCTCCCGCCTCCTGTAAAAGCCGCAGGTTGTCCTCATATATGAAACAGAATGCGCCGTCGCGGGCAACGGCAACCCTGACCGGTGAGCCCGATCCGCTTGCCACCCCCCCGCTTTTCGCTGGCGGCGAACCATCAAAGCCCAGCTGACTCAACTTTTCCAGATCCAGCCACCGCTCCGCCATATCCGCCAGGTGCATGATGAACTGGTCAGAGAGCGGATTATCCTCCGCTGTCACCAATCCAAGATGGCGGGACGGGATACTCAGTGACGGATCGCGGGGAATACAGCCAAAACAGGCAATCTCCGGGCAATGAGTGGCAAGTACCTCGCGAAGCATTGCTCCGTGGGAGTCGCTGCCGACGTTGTTAAAGATGACACCGGCCAGCGTGACATGGGGATCAAATCCGGCAAAACCGCTTACCAGCGCGGCAGCACTGGCGGCCATGCCGCGGGCATTTACAACGAGAACGACCGGCACTCCGGTAATGGCGGCAATCTGGGCGCTGCTCCCGTGTATGCAGGATGCGCCGATGCCGTCAAAAAGCCCCATCACCCCCTCGATAACGGCGATTGTCGGCCTGCTCTGATCATCTCTCCGCGTCAGATTAGCCTGGAACGTGCCGCGCACAAACTCTTCACCGCACATCCAGGCATCGAGGTTTATCGAAGGGCTGCCGGTGACCGCCCGGTGGTAGCCTGGGTCAATAAAGTCCGGGCCGCACTTGAACGGCGCCACACCTGCTCCGCGCCGCGCCAGAGCTGCCATGATCGCCAGGCTGACGGTGGTCTTGCCGCTGCCGCTGTGCGGAGCAGCTATCAGGAAGCCATTCATACTGCTCATCGTAACGATCTCCTGGTGCCACCATATTGAAAAAAGGCAATCAGATGAAACTCCTCTTTGTTGTACCCTTTGGGAAATCCTCCCACCGGGCCGATAGCCCGCAAGGTGCGCAGCACCTCTTCGTCAAGTATGCGAGCCCCGGAGCTCTCCAGCTGCTGGATGTTTGTTATTTCCCCCCGGCGATTAAATGTTATTCTGACAGGTGTTATTCCCTCAATACCTTTCACGGCGGCTTCCTGCGGGTAGCGCCAGACTCCGTAGACCGCTCCCTCGAAACGGCGCAGGAACGAACCGAATACGATGTCATCGCTGTTCAAAAAGCGGGTGTCTCCCTCGGCAATGTCATTTTCAAATTTCTGCCGATAACTGTCTTCCAACTTTGCCAACCTGTCAGCGCGGGGAAAAAGATTCTGCGCAAACGGTCGTTGCGGGGCTATCGACGCTTTGGGCTTCAGAAGGCTGGCCACAGAGGAACCGGGGGAGACCGGCGGCTGTGGCGGTATCGTCTGAAGTCCCTTTGAAGGCGGCGTCTTTTGTGATGGTTTTTGCTCTGGCGGCGGTGGGCTCTGCTTTTTAACCACCTGAAGATCCTGAGGCGCATCGCCGCGCGGTGCGCTCTCCCGGGGGACTCTGATCCGTTGGTCTGAGCGGCGCCTGGTTTCCAGCTGACGCTGTTCCAGTGGTTTCTTTTGCTCCGGTACCTGTTGCAGATCAATGAAAACCGGCTCTTTTTGGGGTTGCTGCGCCGGAGGCAAGTAATAAAAAAGCGCAAACACTCCCAGATGGAAAAGAAAGGAGAGGCAAAGAACGTAGAGAAAGTTTTTTTCTATATAGTGATCAGACATTACGGTTCGTCATTTTGGTTTAAGGCATCCCTCTGGAAACGGGTGTTGTCATGATCATGATGCTGACTACCAGTACTGTTTCCCGGGCATACGGCAGGGAGAATCGATGTGCGGGTCGGTTACCCTGCGAGCTTGAATACCCTTTGGAGCGGCAGGGTAAACAGGTTTCCGGTTGAAGGGACCTGAAGCACAGCGGCTTACCCGCCTATTCCTGAGAAAATTATTGCAACATGCCGCTGGATGAAGGAGACAGATTCAAGTGCTTCCTTCAGCACATTCCGCTGCTGGTCGGATAGCTCGCCTGCATTGAGAAGGAGCGGTTTGTCAGGATGCTCCTCATAATGGAGTGATTGCTCCTGCAGCCAGAGGTCATGCAGCGTATGCCAGGTCACCAGCATTCGCTCCGCCAGTTCGACATCAAGTTCGCGTCGCTTCAGCAGGTCATGGATTCGTTCACAGCTGCCGGCTTCCGGGCTGTTCTTGATCAGGGCACATGCGGAAAGCGCGGCAGAGAGCGGCAGCAGTCCATGATCCAGAAGTCTGAACATGCCGCGTAGTTTGCCCCTCCGTTCCAGCTTTAATCTTCCCATGAGGCCGATGCCGTTTGAAAGTGACGTCATCCGACCGATCAGGTACACCAATGCGGGATGGTTCCCGTAGAGGACGGTGCTGCGGAGTTCCTTCAGCCCCGGGTCAAAGTCTGTCGATGTGGCAAGCGGATACTGGTCGATAAGGCGATACAGGTTGATTAAGTCCTCATCTTCTTCCGACTGCAGACCTTCTTCACAGCGTTGACGCCATTCATTCAGCGTTCCGCGCCACTGCTCATCGCGTGGCGTAACCGCAGGATCCATAAGAAATCCCGCATTTTCGAATCCTTCATGAATGGTGTGGCAAAACAGGGCAATTGTCTGGAGTTGGGAAGGGGCAACCTCTGCGTGAACGAGCAGCAGCTGCAGGGGGCAGAACGGGGAGTATTCACCACGTCCGGTCGGGCCGACGGCAATCAGCGATATATCAGGAAGATGCCGGGCAAACAGGCCCAGATGATCAATTGCGTGTGCGACGACCGTAGAGCTTATCTGACACAGGAAAGACATGCTCAGTTGATAGAATGCCGAGGCAGAACGAAAGTGGCCAAAGTGACGGTACAGATTGTTGTAAAAGGAGGAGGTCAACTTTTTAAGATCTGTTGAAGGGGTCGCAGCAGCGGCTTCTGCGCTAATCCCGTTCAGCTGTTCCATCAGGTTCCTGTGGGTGGTGATAATGGCTTCAAGCTCAGCCTGGCTTTTTGAAAACACGTCATCAGCACTGCCGAAGTGATCGGAGGCTGCCTGGTCCAGAAGTGCGCCGCGATACGAGGCGGCAAAATCCCGGGCTCCTCGCCATGATCTGACATCATTCCCTTTTGTCGATAACAGAATCTCCATCAGTCCTCCTGAACGGTGTTCCTCAATCGGCAATCGCCGCAAGTTTCTTATAATGAACGTAGTAAATCGGCTGTCCGAGGTCCAGGAAGCGGCGCATGTACTTTGATACCGGATATCGTTCAAGGGTATGGCGGAAAGTGTCGGGAGCGAGCTGATTAATGAACCCCGGCTGCACGGCCATGAACTCTGCGACATCAAGGCCGTAATCGACGAAGTCGGTGGCGAAGTAGAGATCGGCTTCCGGTTTCATAAAGCGTAACAGATAGTCCGCAAACCCGGCATTTACCAGGCGTCTTTTTCTGTGGCGCAGCTTCGGCCAGGGATCGGGGCAGTTAATGATGACCATTTGTAACGCTCCGGCCGGAATGCAGGCTTCGATGAAACTGCGCGCCTCAGCCCGCAATACTCTTACGTTTGTCAGGCCGCTCTTGTCGACTCTTTTGCAGGTTTTTATACATCCCTTGTTGTAGAAATCCAGGGCAATAAAATTTAATTCAGGGTACAGACCAGCCATCTGCACAATAAAATCGCCGACTCCGCAGCCGATTTCCAGCGCCAGTGGGTGATCATTTCCGAAGAGCGTGTCCCACTGTGGAACCGGATCGCTGTCTCCCCACGGGAAAAATGTTGGGGATGTGTTGGGGATAAGCATGAAACTGTCCTTTGGTGAAAAATGCGTAACTGTACCATAACTTGGCCGCTGGCGGGAGCGATTTTTCATCTGTTGTCACTATGACGGAAACACCCGACAAGATGGTCATTGACCATGCCGGTGGCCTGCATGAAGGCGTAGCAGATCGTTGAACCGACAAAGCGGAAGCCGAGTCGCTTCAGTTCTTTGCTCATGACGTCGGAAAGCGGCGTGCTGGCCGGAATGTCACTCATGCTCGCCCGGGCGTTGCGAATCGCTACCCCGTCCACAAAACTCCAGAGGAACCGGTCAAGGCTTCCGTGGGCATCCTGCACCTCCTGTACGGCACGGGCATTGCTGATTGTGGAGGTGATCTTAAGGCGGTTGCGGATTATGCCGGGATTATTCATGAGCCTCTCAACATCGGCATCGTTGAATGCCGCAACAATGAGAGGGTTGAAACCGGCAAATGCCGTCCGATACCCCTCCCGCTTTTTCAAAACGGTCAACCAGGATAAGCCTGCCTGTGCGCCTTCCAGGGTGAGCATCTCGAACAGGCGGGTGTCATCGTGGAGCGGCACCCCCCATTCGTTGTCATGGTAGGCAATATAGGCCGGGTCGTCGCCGCACCAGGGGCAGCGGCAGATATGCTCAATCGTCATGATTTTCTCCCCGTATTTAATGGTTTCGGACACGCGCAGCTGGTGGACTGTTCTACAAAGTTATCGGTGCTCTGACAAGAACGATTTCAATCTGTCGTGTTCCTTATTTTTTGACTTGCAATCCCCTGCTGTGCTATAAATACCCACTTTTTTTGGATTATCGCTCATTTTGATGTTTTATGCTCAGATAAAGGGCGAGAAATCCGTATCGTTTCTGTACATCACTTTCAGAAATCAAACCGGGAGGTATTCAGTTATGTTTAAAGGAAGCATTGTAGCAATTGTGACGCCGTTCAAAACAGATGGCGCGGTTGATTTCGAGAAGCTCCGTGAGTTGGTTGATTTCCAGATTGACAACGGTACTGATGCCATTGTGCCGTGCGGTACCACCGGCGAATCCTCAACTCTCGATAATGACGAGCATCTTGCGGTGATCAAGACTGTTGTTGATCAGGTCGGCAAGCGCGTTCCGGTTATTGCCGGCACCGGTTCAAACTGCACGGCCGAAGCGATCGAGATGACACAAAAAGCCAAGGATGTGGGGGCTGATGGCGCGTTGCTGGTAACTCCGTACTATAACAAACCGACTCAGGAAGGGCTCTATCGGCACTATATGGCTGTCGCCAACGCGGTTGCGCTGCCGCAGATACTTTACAATGTGCCGGGCCGCACCGGCATCAACCTGCTTCCCGAGACGGTTGCCCGTCTGGCAGAGCACAGCAATATCGTTGCCATCAAGGAAGCAACCGGTTCACTTCAGCAGGGGTCCGAAGTTATCGCCCTCTGCGGTGACAAAATTGACGTTTTTTCCGGTGATGACTTCATCACCTTTCCAATGATGGCCTGCGGCGCCAAAGGGGTTATTTCGGTACTGGCCAACATCATGCCGAAAACTGTTGCCGATCTGGTTGATGCGTTCTTCGCCGGCGATTTCGAGAAGGCCCGTCAGCTGCACCTTGCCACCCTCAAAATAGGCAGCGCCATGTTCATCGAAAGCAATCCGGTACCGGTGAAAACCGCTCTGGAGCTGATGGGCAAGGCTCCAGCTGACGTCCGTCTGCCGCTGTGCGAACTGGGTGCCGCGAACAAGGCAAAACTGGCGGCGATCATGAAAGAGTACAAGCTGATATAAATTTACCTGTTCAAGGATTGACTTATGATCAAAATAGCCGTGTGTGGCGCTGCCGGACGTATGGGGCAGCGCATCATTACCTCGATTATAGAAGCAGAAGGGACCGAATTTTGCGGTGCGCTGGAGCGTCCCGGTCACCCGCAGGTCGGAGAAGATGCCGGTGTGTTGGCAGGATGCGGTAAAAGCGGCGTCCTCATTACCGACAGCCTCAATGCCGTTGTCGCAGCCTGCGATGTGCTGATTGATTTTACCTCCCCCAAGGTATCCCTCAAAAATCTGGAAATGTGTGCCCTGCATAAAAAATCCATCGTCATCGGTTCAACAGGGTTTACACCGGAGGAGCGGGCCTTTGCCGCAGAATTGGCTAAAGATATTCCGGCGGTACTGGCCCCGAATATGTCGGTCGGCGTCAACGTTTGTTTCAAGGTTTTAAAAGATGTTGCCAGGACGCTTGGCAGCGATTTTGATGTCGAGATCGTTGAACTGCATCACAACAAGAAAAAAGATTCACCGTCAGGAACTGCAGTGCGCATGGGCGAGGTCGTTGCCGAAGCGCTGGGGCGGGATTACAACAAAGTAGCGAATTATCACCGCGAAGGCATCTGTGGAGAGCGGACTACGGAAGAGATCGGCATGCAGACGGTGCGCGGCGGTGACATCGTCGGAGAACACACCGTCTACTTTATCGGTATGGGGGAGCGCATCGAAATTTCCCACCGGGCCATGACGCGGGATATGTTCTCTCGTGGTAGTGTGCGGGCAGCAAAATGGGTGGTCGGAAAGAATCCAGGATTGTATGATATGCAGGATGTACTCGGTCTGAATTAAGATCCGCATGGGAAATGAGCTGAATGCCACCTAACAGCGCCTCGGGGAGACGATCTGCAATGGAACCGACGTTCCCATTCACACGGCACAGTATAACATTCAGGATGACCATGACGGTCTGCTGCTTTCTGATGCTGTTTCAGGCCGTACTCGCAACGCTGATTTTTTTCTACTTCAAACAGGAGTTCAAGCAGTCCATTTCCAGCCAGCAGTTTACCCTGCTGACCGTGGTTACGCAAAACATCGACCAGAAACTTACGTCATCACAACAGGTAATCGTCGATGTTTCCCGATTTGTTACGCCGGACATTGTGGCGGACAGTGACGCGGCTCAGCGGTTCCTCGATAGCCGTCCCGGAACCCACAGTATATTTGACAACGGCCTGTTTCTCTTTTCTCCTGAAGGAAAAATAATTGCGGAGGCCCCGTTTCTCCCAAACCGGCGCGGACGCGACATATCATTCAGGGACTACTACAAAAAAACCGTGTCCAGCGGGTTACCGGTTATTTCAGAACCCTACGTTTCGACCCACTCCCCCGGAGCACCGGCGATCATGTTTACAGCCCCGGTACGTGCCAAGGATGGGAAACTGATCGCCATTCTTGGCGGCAGCCTTAACCTTCTTCATGACAACTTTCTGGGTGCGTTGTCGCGTACCCGCATTGCTGAAACCGGCTATCTTTATATCATCACCCGTGACCGGACCCTGATCATGCATCCGGACAAGTCGAGGATCATGCAGGCTCCCGAGATTGCGGGGGCAAATAAGCTTCTTGCCAGGGCATACAGCGGCTTTGAGGGAAGCGCTGAAAATGTCAATTCTCGCGGCTTGTGTGCATTGACCTCTTTCAAACGCTTCAAAACAACCGACTGGATCATGGGTGCCAACTACCCGCTGGTCGAAGTCTATGCTCCGATCTATCAGTTCCGGAGATATCTTCTGGTGGCGGTTTTTTTAGGCACACTAATCAGCGCGCTGGTGGTCCGGTTGATGATGGGGCGCTTTACCAATACGCTGGTTCGTTTTGCCGATCATGTGAAGTGCCTTTCAACCCTGAAAGGTGATGAGCGGCTGTTCAGCAATGATACCGATACCGATGACGAGATCGGTATTCTGGCCAGGACTTTCAACACAATGGTCCAGCAGGAAGACAGGAAAAGTTCGGAACTGCTTCATGCGAGCACCCACGATGCCCTGACAGGGCTGTATAATCGTGCCTATTTTGACAGCGAACTGGAACGTCTCTCGCGTGGACGAGCGGTGCCGATTTCGGTTGTGGTTGCTGATATAGATGGACTTAAGGAGTGCAACGATTCAGGTGGCCACGCCGCTGGTGACGCTCTGATCAGGACGACTGCCCGGGTGCTGCTGGAGTCATTCCGTGCTGAGGACATTGTTGCCCGCATTGGTGGCGACGAGTTTGCCGTGTTGCTGCCCGGAGTGGATTCGGAGCAGGTGCAGCTGATGCTGAAAAGGGTCAGAGACTCTGAGGGCAGTGTGTACATAGCGGAAGATGGTGTCTGCCCACTGTTTATTTCGTTGGGACAAGCTACCAGCGATTCTGCAGAAGGGTTGCAGGATGCGTTCAAACGGGCAGACGTACGGATGTACATCGAAAAAAGCAAGCGCAAAAATTTACGTATGTCTGGCGTATGAAATTATGCAACAGTGCGGGATCATGATCATATTATCAGGAGGATTTTTACGTGGCAAAAATTAATGACAATTACCTGAAGCTGAAAGCCGGCTACCTCTTCCCCGAGATCGGCCGCCGCGTGCGTGAATTTTCCGCCGCCAACCCGGACGCCAAGGTTATCCGCCTCGGCATCGGCGACGTCACCCGTCCGCTGGCACCGGCCGTGCTCAAGGCCTTCCACGATGCCGTGGACGACCTGGCCACCACCGACAAGTTCGCCGGCTACGGCCCGGAGCAGGGCTACGACTGGCTGATCAACGCCATCATCGAGAAATCCTACAAGCCGCTGGGTGTCTCCCTCAAGACCGAGGAGATGTTCATCTCCGACGGCTCCAAGTGTGACTGCGCCAACATCCTCGACATCTTCGCCCTGGACAACATCGTCGCCATCGGCGACCCGGTCTACCCGGTCTACAACGACACCAACGTCATGATCGGCCGCACCGGCGAGGCCGACGACAAGGGCTACTACGCGGGCGTGGTCTACATGCCCTGCAACGAGGCCAACGGTTTCATCCCGTCGCTCCCCACCCAGAAGGTGGACATCATCTATCTCTGCTTCCCCAACAACCCGACCGGCACCGTGGCCAGCAAGGCCGAGCTGAAGAAGTGGGTCGACTACGCCAACGCCAACGACTGCGTGATCTTCTTCGACGCCGCCTACGAGGCCTTCATCACCAATCCGGAGATCCCTCACTCCATCTACGAGATCGAAGGGGCCAAGAAGTGCGCCATCGAATTCCGCTCCTTCTCCAAGACCGCCGGCTTCACCGGCGTCCGCTGCGGCCTGGTGGTCGTGCCGGAAGAGGTCATGGGCACCACCAGCACCGGCGAGCGCTACAGCTTCAACAAGCTCTGGCTGCGCCGCACCACCACCAAGTTCAACGGCGCCTCCTACCCGGTCCAGCGCGCCGCCGCCGCTGTTTATTCGGATGAAGGATGGAAACAGACCAGGGAGATTATCGACTATTACATGGAGAATGCCCGCATCATCCGTGAAGGGTTGAGAGAAGTCGGAGTGACCTGTTTTGGCGGCGTTGATGCCCCCTACATCTGGCTCAAGACCCCGGGCGGTATGACCAGCTGGGATTTCTTCGACAAGCTGCTGACCGAATGCAACGTGGTCGGCACCCCCGGCAGCGGCTTCGGCCCGAGCGGGGAAGGGTACTTCCGGCTGTCGGCCTTCGGCCATCGCGAGAATGTGATTGAGGCGGTGGAGAGGATAAAGAAGAATTTGAAGTAGGATTGAAGATGGGCGGCCGGTTGGTCGCCCTTCTTGCATTTTCAGAGGTGCAAACGTATACTCCCGTTAATCTGGATTAAGGAGCGGCGGTATGGTCAATAATAAAAACGAAATCATCATGTTCTTGCAGACGCATAAGGATGAAATGGCGCAGCGCTTCGGTGTAGTGAGCGTCGGCCTTTTCGGCAGTTATGCCCGGGGAGAGGCTCGTGAAGATTCAGATATTGATATAGCCATTGAGCTGAAGCCTGAAAGGAAATCACTGAGTAACTTTTTCGGTATCAGGCGCTATCTTGAACAGCAGTTCGGCAAGACGGTCGATCTGGGGATAGAAAGTACCTTAAAACCGTTAGCGAGGGATATGGTTGCCAAGGAAATCATCCATGTCTGAGCGTCCGCAACTCCTTTATTGTCAGGATATCCTGGAATCCGGCTCCGCCATCCAATCGTATGTTCAGGGTATGACCTGTGATGCGTTTGTTCAGGATCGTATGCGCTACTCGGCAGTAATCCGCGAATTTGAAATCATCGGTGAGGCTGTGGGCAAGCTGTCAGAGGAGTTGAAAGGTGGATACCCGGAGATTCCGTGGCAGGACGTAAAGGATTTCCGTAATCTACTGGCGCATGAATATTTTGGGGTTGATCTGGAGATTGTCTGGAATACGATTCGTGATGATTTGCCGATGTTGATGGATGCTGTACAGAAGATTGTGAGCGGAATTAAGTAAGGTGTCCCCGGAATACGGTCCCCGAAGGTGTCCCCGGAATACGGTCCCCGGAATACGAATGAGTAAGGTGTCCCCGGAATACGAATGCGGAATACGAGTCCGGAATTAGTGTGAGTCGGTAAATCCCGAGTGTTATGTTCAATACTTGCCGGTTGAAAGGTGATTCATGCCCGAATATTCCTATATCCCTTTGAGAAAAGGCAGCCTGTTATTGTTCACAGGCTTGTTGTTTATACTCTTTTTAGCGAAGCCCTGTCATGCTTTTCAGGGTGGAACACACCGATACATTGCTGAACAGGCTATCGGGATGTTGAACGATACATATGATATTGGTGCTGATTTCCTGGAAACCACAACATATCAAAGGATAACCAATTGGGCGGTTGATGCTGATTATAATAACTGGGACAATTTGCTGAATCAATGGCGCTTTGAAAGTGCCCTAGCGCCTCTTGTTCACTTCTGGGATGCAGATAGCAACAAAGGATTATTAGGTTTCAGTACAGCTTATGAGAAGGCTGACGAGTACTGGAATCTTGCCATTACTGAATATACCAAAGGGAATAAAAGCAAAGCATATGAGTTTTTAGGGGCAACAATCCATCTATTGTCTGATATGGGGAGTCCCGCTCACGTCCATAACGATGACCACATTCTTGGTGATTTTATGGAAAATTACCTTGAACAGAATCACTCCTGGCAGGGAAAGGGTGATCGCATTCCGCCATACTCCAACCTGCATGATTTTATGTATTACCTTAACCAGCAGACGGCATGGTTTCCGAGTAACGGCCCTTCCCAGGATGGCTCGCCAGGCAACGATTTGGATGGCAATGGCGATCATCATCCAGAATGGAGAATTGGCCCGTCCTAGGGGAAACCTTTGGGGTCAGGGGAAACCTTTGGGGTCAGGCTTGACTTTCTGCCATTTGCCGATACATTTCCTTCATGGCACGCAAATCCCGCATCCATTATCCCGGCGCAGTCTATCACGTCATCCTGCGCGGTAACGCCGGTCATCCGATCTTCTTCGATGACCGCGACCGACTGCGGCTATATCTCTTTCTACAACGAGACAAATTAGGGACACTTCCCATTTATTTAGAGACAAATTAGACAAATTAGGGACACTTCCCATTTATTTAGGACATCTATAGGGTCAGGCTTGACTTTCTGCTATTTGCTGATACATTTTCCCCATGGCACGCAAACCCCGCATCCATTATCCCGGCGCCGTCTATCATGTCATCCTGCGCGGCAACGCCGGTCACCCGATATTCTTCGATGACCGCGACCGATTGCGACTGTATCTCTTTCTGTAACGGGCGGTAGAAAAATTCGGTCGTCCGAATTCCGGGGACACCATACATTAATTCATAAGGCGGCCGATTGGCTGCCTTTGCTGTCTCAGCAAATAATTTTCTTGCCGCCAACTCCCGCCTGTGGCACACTATTTAGTACTTAATTGAGTATCGTAAGGAGTATTAAGATGAATACTGTCCCGGCACAGGAGATCAAACGACGCGGTATTGCGGCGGTTGACGGGTTAATAGCACAGGGTGACGTGCATATCATCCGTAACAACAGGCCCGAGTACGTGGTGCTGACCGAGGAGCGTTACCAGGAAATGGTGGCCGAGGCGGAGGAGGCGTACGTGGCGCGGGTGAAGGCATCACTGGAGGATGTGAAGGCGGGACGGGTTCGGAAATTTGCTGCTGCTGATGAGCTGCTACAGGCGCTCGATGCGGGCGGAGAGTAAGCGTGTTCATCGTAACTACCTCTGAGCAGTTCCTCCGGCAGGCACGTAAATTCTTCAAAAAACATCCTGACCTGAAGCCACGTTTTGTAGCGGTCTTTGAGGCTCTACAAAAGGACCCGTTTCAGCCGGCCTTAGGGCTTCATCAACTTACCGGCAAACTATCCGGCTGCCATGCTGTCAGACTTACCTACAGTTACCGCATTACCCTGACCGTCATAATAACCGAAGAGGAGATCACCCTCCTCGATATCGGCAGCCATGACGAAGTGTACCGGTAAAAGCAGAAAGTCAAGCCTGACCCTGGACGTTTTATGAAACACAAAAAAATCTCAAAATGTGGGCGCATCATCATAAAACATCCATAAATACAGGGGAACACCTATGAGAACACCTATGGGGTCAGGCTTGACTTGCTGCTATTTGCTGATACATTCCCCCTATGGCACGCAAACCCCGCATCCATTATCCCGGCGCCGTCTATCATGTCATCCTGCGCGGCAACGCCGGTCACCCGATATTCTTCGATGACCGCGACCGGTTGCGACTGTATCTCTTCCTGCAACGAGCGGTAGAAAAATTCGACTGCCGTATCCACGCCTTCTGCCTGATGACCAACCACATCCATCTGGTCATACAGATCGGCGCCATCCCGCTCTCCCGCATCATGCAAAACATCTCCCAGCGTTACACGAAGTGGATCAATTACAGCCAATCCCGTACCGGCCATGTATTCCAGGGGCGTTACAAGGCGCTGCTCATAGATGCTGATTCCTACCTGCTGGAACTGGTGCGCTATATCCATCTGAACCCTGTCCGGGCGGGGATGACACCTCTTCCTGGTGACTACACGTGGAGCAGTCACCGGGCATATGCCCGCAGGGAGTCAATACCCTGGCTTGCAACAGAGTGGGTGTTGTCTTTTCTGGAAAGTGACGCAGGACGTGCCGTACAGCAGTACGAACAATTCATTGCTGACGGCATGGGTGAGCAACGGAGAAATGAATTTCACTCCGGAACATGTGAAGGCCGGATCGTTGGTGACGAGGCCTTTGCCGATGAGGTGTTGGCGCTGGCCGACGAGATACATGTGCGTAGGTATGAGCTGACCGATGTGGCAGGCGCTGTGTGCAGGGTGTATGGTATTTCGGAAGAGATGCTGAGAGCACCCGGGAAAGTGCGGCATTGCAGCGAGGCCAGGGGTGTCGCCGCGCTGTTGGTGCTGGAATCGCCGACACTGTCACTGACAAGCCTGGGTGAATATCTGAAACGGAACATTGCTCCATTAGGGCGGTCGGCGCGCAGGGTCGCAGCAATGGCACCTGATGACGCCGGACTTTATAAAAAGCTCTCTGCTGTTCGCGATGAGCTTGCACGAATAGCAGAAAGTCAAGCCTGACCCCAGATTGGGAATTCCGGGGACGCCATATGTACTTCAAAAGGCGGCTAAACGGAGTCTTTGCCTGTTACCGTTACAATATTGACAAGACAGGTGAAACCTTTTACAAAATGATCATGAATACACTGCCCCAAACAATCAACGTCGTCGCAGTCGTCACCTTGTGACGGCTCTGCGCTGCCATTAACCGGAGCGTGGGCCAAAAGCCCGCGCTCTTTTATGTATCACGAGGCCGCGGGATTTTTCCTACGGCCTTTGTTGTTTGCGCGGCAACATTTACCCTCGGAGGTACACAGATGCAGATCAGCCGTCACATCCACGCAGTGAAAATCCCCTTTAGCGTTCCCACACCCCTCGGCAACATCGAACGCTTTGTCTACGTCTACCTGATCTGCGGCGAGCAGGTTACTTTGATCGACAGCGGCGTGGCCGGAGCCGAACAGGTGATCTTCTCCTACCTTGAAGCGATTGGCCGGGGACAAATTAGGGACACTTCCCATTTATTTAGAAGTAGGTCAAATTAGGGACACTTCCCATTTATTTAGAAGTAGGATTGAAGATGGGCGGCCGGTTGGTCGCCCTTCTTGCATTTTCAGAGGTGCAAACGTATTCTCCCGTTAATCTGGATTAAGGAGCGGCGGTATGGTCAATAATAAAAACGAAATCATCATGTCCTTGCAGACGCATAAGGATGAAATGGCGCAGCGTTTCGGCGTGGTGAGCGTCGGCCTTTTCGGCAGTTATGCCCGGGGAGAGGCTCGTGAAGATTCAGATATTGATATAGCCATTGAGCTGAGGCCTGAAAAAAAATCACTGAGTAACTTTTTCGGTATCAGGCGCTATCTTGAACAGCAGTTCGGCAAGACTGTCGATCTGGGGATAGAAAGTACCTTAAAACCGTTAGCGAGGGGGATGGTTGCCAAGGAAATCATCCATGTCTGAGCGTCCGCAACTCATTTATTGTCAGGATATCCTGGAATCCGGCTCCGTCATCCAGACGTATGTTCAGGGTATGACCTCGTTGGTCGCAAAAATAATTGAAAATGAATCAGGACAACCGCACCAGTATCCGTCTTTTGAGTCCTCCCTTCAACATCGACTGAATTTTCTCTTCGAGGCCTTCAAGGCCAACCTCTTCGACCATCGACTCAAGAGAAGAGAGTTTCCACTTCGATGCCAGATTATGCCAGGTTTCAGTGCGGTGAATCATCAGACATTCGGCGGAATCTATCCCGATCAGTCGTACTCCTCTGAGAATAAAAGGAAAAACATTCAGCAATAAATCATTGGAACCGACTAATCCACAGCAGGTGACAACACCTCCGGGTCTGGTCGACTTGATTGCAGCCGCAAGAATCTCACCACCGACACAGTCGACGACCCCGGCCCAGACCGGCTTCATCATTGGCCGCTCGCTCCCCTTTGTAACGTCACTGCGCTCAATCACATCAGTTGCACCGATTGATTTCAAATAGCCTGCTTCCTCCAGTTTTCCCGTGGCTGCGGTCACCTGGTAGCCGGCTTTTGCAAGAATTGCAACGGCAAGGCTGCCGACACCACCCGTTGCGCCGGTCACCAGTATCGGGCCGTCATCCGGCTTTACACCACCCTGCTCAAGTTCATAGACCGAAAGGGCCGCGGTCAATCCGGCAGTTCCCAGCATCATGCTTTCAGCAAGACTGAGACCCGCCGGAAGCTTCAATGCCCAACGGCTGGGAACCCGGATTACCTGCCCGAAGCCCCCGTCGGTCTCCATGCCGAGATCATAGCTCGTGACAATGACCTGATCACCGGGAACGAAACTGCCATCACTGCAGCTGAGCACTTCACCGGCAGCATCGATACCTGGTGTGTGAGGATAATTGCGGGTTACGCCGGGATTACCCACTGCAGAAAGAGCATCCTTAAAATTAAGCGACGAATAGCGGACCTGTACCAGTAGTTCGCCTGGAGGCAGGTCTTCAATATGCCGCTCGACAATGGAGCGCGTAAAAACCTTCTTCTCGGGCTGTTCGACCAGTAAAGCCTTAAATGTTCCGGACATGTTTTCTTCCCCCTCATCGTGTTTATTAGATTGATTTTTTCAACATAGATAATTATGGTCTTAGATGCAAGTACCGACAAATAAGTAATGTAGTAACCAATTAGATACTATGTTGTAATTAAAGAGGTTTGTTATGGATAATTCGGACGTTCGTTGTGGTGTTGAAGTTACCCTGGCGGTCATGGGAGGCAAATGGAAGGGGCTGGTGCTCTGGCATCTGCGACTTAAAACCCTTCGCTTCGCTCAGTTGCAGCGACGGCTGAGGACAGTTACACAGAAGATGCTGACACAGCAACTGCGCGAACTTGAAGCGAACGGACTTGTCCACCGGCAAATATACGCCGAGGTCCCGCCGCGCGTGGAATACTCCTTGACCGATGAGGGACGAAAAGTTGTTCCGATACTGGAATTGATGTGCCAGTGGGGTCAGGATTATCTACAGAAGACTGAAGGTGTCACCCTCAGTTGCACTAATGAACAGTGAACAGACCGGTGGGTCAGTACTTACAAAGTGGAATGACCTGAAAATACGATTCCCAACCAGCCGGTTGCACGCCGCCCGGCCGTAATTCCGGGGACAGTATATAAATATTTAATGGCGGCCACTTGGCCGCCTTTTTTTTGAGAAAAACTGTTGACCCGACTACTGCTTCACAGTTTAGCGTTGTGCTTGTCATGGCCATGATATACACATTTCATATCAGCAAAGGAGAACGACAATGAGTGCACAGGTAAGCGTGGAGGAATGGGTCGCCCGGTTCAAGGCCATCGGTCTGGATCAGGCGGCAATGCAGCAGTGGCACCGCCTGTTCGAGCGGGAGAACCCGGCCGGACACCAGAGTTTTCTGGAGTGGCTGGGGTTGCCGGCGGAACGGATTGCCGAAATGAGAAAGACATCTGCCTGATACGACCTTGCCCCCGGCTGCGCACCGGGGGCACTTTTTACGGGAGGCGGTATGTACCGTATATCACAACTGGCCCGGCAGTTCGGCCTGTCACGCAGCACGCTGCTCTATTATGACCGGATCGGCCTGCTCTCACCATCGGGACGGAGCGAGGCCGGCTATCGCCATTACTCTGCCTTGGACCGGGAGCGGTTGGAGTCGATCTGCTCCCTGCGCCGGGCCGGTGTGGATATCGACGGGATCAAGTCGATTCTGGCCGCCGCCGGGGACGATTCGACTACGGTCTTGCGGCGGCGTCTGGATGAGATTGGTGGGGAGATCGAGGCGCTCCGGACCAAGCAGCGCCTGTTGGCCGGGATGCTCCGGCTACAGGGGCAGGGCGGCCCGATAGGTGCTGTGGACAAGGAAATGTTCGTGGAACTGCTGCGGGCGGCCGGGATGGACGACGACGCCATGCGCCAACTGCACATCGAGTTTGAACGGCGCGTACCCGAGGCGCATCACGCCTTCCTGCTGTCACTGGGCATTTCGGAACAGGAGGCCCGGATGATCCAGCGGATGTCAGCCGAGGGAGCCTGGAAACGGGGATGAATTCAGGGGACATTATCCATTAAATCAAAACACGGCCAAAGAAACCCATGGGGGATTGAGACATACTCTCCCTTTGATTTACCCGGACTTGATGAAACGCAGTGATCACTTTTCAGGTACAGGGCACTCGCAAGAATCA
>JAQTXD010000008.1 GCA_028688955.1 Desulfuromonadaceae bacterium | reverse complement strand
GTTCGCGGGCAGTTCGGTCCGCCCCCTCCCGGTCCGACTTGTTGACAACGAAAATGTCACCAATTTCAAGAATACCGGCTTTAATGGCCTGAATATCGTCGCCAAGTCCCGGGACCATAACAACACAGGTTGTGTGTGCCTCCTTGACGATATCAACTTCATCCTGACCGACACCTACGGTTTCAATTATAACAATTTCCATTCCAAGGGCATCCATAACTAGTGCAACATCCGAAGTCGAACGCGAAAGACCGCCGAGTGCACCGCGAGTTGCAAGGCTGCGGATGAAAACACCGTCGTCACATGAGTGTCGATTCATGCGGATGCGATCACCCAATATTGCACCACCGGTAAATGGGCTCGTCGGATCGATCGCCACGACGCCGACTTTTTTTCCTTTCGAGCGGAACGAGGCGGTCAGTTGGTCGACAAGTGTCGATTTTCCTGCTCCCGGAGGCCCGGTAATGCCGATGATAAAGGCATTACCGGTATGTGGGTAGAGGTGCTTTAGTTCATCGACCGCCTGGGGGCGACCGTCATCAATATCGCGCATTAATCGGGCTGCGGCGCGGATATTTCCATTTAATACCTGCTCTGCGAGTGACATGGGGTACCTGCCAGATGTGAAGTTAGTGTATGTGTCGCGATTCAGAACCAATAATACTGCTTCATGGGCTAAACACTCAGTCCCCAAGTCTCTTCCCAGGGATAAGATAGTTCCTGATGTAATCGGAAACCGCTTCCTCTACGGGGGTTACAGGGGATGAATAACCGGCTGCACGGATTTTAACGGTATCAGCGCAGGTCAGATACTGGTACGTGTCACGGATCGACTCCGGCATATCAATGTAGTCAATAGTAACCGGTCGTTCCATGGCGCAGAAAACGGCACGTGCCAGTCGGTTCCAGCTGACCGTCGTCCCCCCTCCAACGTTAAAAATGCCATTTGACGTTTTTTTGTCAAGAAAGTGGAGAGTCATGGCTGCGGCATCTTTAACATAGATAAAATCGCGCAATTGTTCTCCATCTCCATATTCCGGACGATGTGATTTGAACAGCCGCAACGATCCGGTTGCTCCAATCTGTTCATAGGCTTTAAGAACCAGTGAGCGCATTTCTCCTTTGTGCTGCTCGTTCGGGCCGTACACGTTGAAATATTTTATGCCGACAATCCTGTCAAGCACCCCGTGCCGTAAAGCCCAGAGATCAAAGAGCTGTTTGGAATAGCCGTACATATTCATTGGCCGGAGCATTTGAATCTGCCCGTCATCATCGACAAAACCATGCTCTCCATCCCCATATGTCGCGGCACTGGATGCATAGATGAAACGGGCATCTGCGGCAAGAGCAGTCAACGCAAGTTTCCGGGAGTATTCAAAATTATTCCTGATAAGATAGGTCGCGTCAGGCTCTGTTGTCGCTGAACAGGCCCCGAGGTGAATGACTGCGTCAATTGTCTTTCCACCTGGAAGGCGCCCGGTGAGAGAGTTGCCGTCCAGCAGCAGTTCAAACGAATCCTTTTCCATGTAATCCAGGAAATGGAGAGGGACCAGATTGCGCCACTTGTCCGCATGCCCCAGGTGATCGACGATGAGGATATCTTCTCTGCCGAGTCGGTTCAGCTGCTCCACTACCGCGCTGCCGATCAGGCCTGCTCCCCCGGTTACGATGATCATGGTGTGTGCTCCTTTCTTGTATAGATGGCGAGTGCATGCAACAGGTCACTCTTGTTGCGTGGCAGATTTTCCTTATCATGAAGATCGACGCCGATCAAGGAAAGGCGGCTTGTGATCTCAGCTACGAGTGGTGTCGCTCCAAGAGTGGTGCGCACATCCTCACGCAGAAGGATCCCGGAAGGGTTGCCGCTGGCAAGAAGTTGCCCGGCATGCAACACCGTGACGTTGTCAGCCCAGCCGAAGGCGAAGTCGAGATCGTGGGTGGCAATGATGATAGTCATGCCGGATGTGTGCATGCGTTCAAGTATGCCGGTGAGCTCCTCCTGCATGACTGCGTCCAGCCCGGCCATCGGTTCGTCCAGCACAATAACGTCAGGTTCCATGGCGAGCACACCTGCAATGCAGACACGTTTTTTCTGCCCGTAACTCAGATTATGTACCGGTTTATCAGCTGCTGCCGTCATGCCAACCGCCAGGAGTGCGTCTTCCACCCGTTTTCGTACAATTGATTCCTCAAGCCCCTGATTCATCGGTCCAAAGGAAACATCTTCCCGCACACTTGCGGAAAAAAGCTGGTTATCCGGGTTCTGAAACACAAGGCCGACCCGGCTACGGAGCTTTCGCAAGCCGTTCCGGCTGTAATCAAGCGGCTGCTCTTCCCAGTAGACCCGTCCTGCTGAAGGTCGGAGAATACCGTTGAGATGGAGAAACATGGTCGTTTTCCCGGCACCGTTGGCGCCGAGCACAGCGGTCCGCGCTCCGCGACGTATTTCCAGAGAGCAGTTGTCAAGGGCACCTGTCCCGTCAGGATACCGGTAGGAAACGCTCTCAAATGTAATGATATTTTCACTCATCGCAGTATTATTGCCAATAAGAGCATCAGGCCACCGGCAGATGCTGAGATCATAATATACCGTTGGGAATTGCTGTAACTGTTTTCCAGAAATCGGAGGGTGCCACTGTTATTGCGCGCCTGTGCAGCAATATGGAGCGCCAATGAACGCTGCCAAACCTGGACAATCAGGTTGCTGACCAATCCTCCGAGCGAACGGATCGAGAGGGTAAAAGTTGCATAGCCGAGACGTGCGGATTGGGCGGTAATTGTTTCATGAACCGCTTCTGACAGCACAAAAAGGGTACGATAACAGAGCGTCATCAGGTCGAGCAGAGTATCCGGAACTCGGCAACGGCGCAGTAGCGAAATAATATCAGAGAGTGGCGTGGTCAATGCGAGAAAGAGGAGCGCAGTCAGGCAGGCCAGTGAGCGACAGCCGACCTGGGCGACTGCGGGCAATTCTGATTCTGCCAGGTGGAGTGAGACCCCGGAGTGTGTGCCTCCAAAATCAAGCGTCACCAGCAGTGACAGGATGCTTGCCATAAGGAAGAGGAATGTTGGCGCAGCGACACGTATAAATCGTGTCGCTGGAATGCCGGCACCAAAAATCGAAACAGCTGAAAAAATGAGCGCTATCGACAGGGTGGCTCGGGGCGAGCCTGCGACAAACGCGGCAATCATGCCGCAGAGAGAGAATAAACCTTTGGCAATCGGGGATACCCGCCGCCACCGGTTTGAATAGGCGGACTGTTCCGTCAACACCGGGAAGCCGTAATGTTCTCGCGGCGCATTTTAGCGCGTGTGACCGACATCCCCAGATAGTAGCCGATAAAGCCGGCTCCCAGTGCAGCCTGCAGGGCGAAGAGCAATGAACTGATCTCAGGGCTTGGTGGTTCCATTATCGGCGTGGCCCACGGTTTGTATTCCGGTGCGATGGCGCGTATGACATTGTTTGCCTTGTCATCAGTTCCCTGAAAGATCCCCGACCCCAGACCAGCTGGTGCCGGGACCGGTTTTTGAACCATCCAGAGAGGAAGCGCCACAAGTACGACCACGATAATTATCATAATCACGTTCTGATAGCGCCTCATACCTGTATTTCCTGTGTTGTCACAACGTCCATCTCTTTGAGTTCCAACGGGTTAAAGCGGGCTAGCGCGTTCATAACCACAACCGTCAAAAGCCCCTCAATAATCGCCAAGGGAATTTGGGTGACTGCAAAAACCGCCGTAAATTTGGTGAATGACGCTGCAAAACCGCCAGAAGGGTCAGGAAATGCCAATGCCAGCTGTGCCGAAGTTGTAAGGTAGGTAATCAGGTCAGCGCACGATGCTGCAAGAAAGATTGAAAGCCCGAACGGGAGTCGTGCCGCTTTTGCGGTGCGGAAGAGTGCTGCCGCTGCAAACGGTCCTACAATTGCCATTGAGAAAATATTGGCACCAAGAGTAGTTATGCCGCCATGAGCCAGCAGCAGCGCCTGGAACAGCAGTACGACCATGCCAATTGGTGCCATTGCCGCAGGTCCAAACAGTATTGCCCCCAGGCCGGTGCCGGTGGGGTGAGAACAACTACCGGTGACCGACGGTAGTTTCAGTGCCGAGAGAACAAAGGTAAAAGCGGCAGCAACACCCAGAAGCATACGCTGTTCCGGTTTCTCCTTGACTCTTCTGTTTATGGTATAGAGGCCATAGGCAACAAACGGAGCAACAACAATACTCCATCCGACGGCGTGCTTCACCGGCAAAAAACCTTCCATGATATGCATAACTGTATCCCTTTGCCCTGTATGAAGAAGGCATGTCTGCAATAGACACAAAAAAGTCCGCATCTGCCGAAGCAGCATGCGGACTTTTCGTATTCAAAGTCTCATTACGCCTGTTTCACTCGTCCGGTCCCCCGGCAAAACTGAGTGGTAGAATCATGGCAGGTCTTCTGGCTCACGATTCATCCTCCAGGCGTCTTCCCGGATTTGCACCAGTGACATTCAAGCCTTTCGTCCTCGCTTACAGCGGCGGGTCCGCGGGGGATTCATTGCTCGTAAATTACACCCCTCTTCCCTATCAAGCCCGTATGGGCACCCTGATCCGGTATTCAATTGTCATCCTACATGCAATAAAACGTACGCAGCTGAAATACCACGCCTCATGCGTCATGTCAAGAAGGAGTCTCTGCTGTAAATCAGCATTATATCAACGTCCCGCCGGGAGATGTCAGCCCGTTTGCCCGCCTCGTTTAAGCAGACAGCCGATCATGAGTGAGAGTAGCAATGTAATAACTCCACCGACGATTCCGGATACGCTTGTGGCAATTTTGCTGCCATCAGGTTGAGTGCTGCCAGGTTTATGACTGTTTTCAGGTGGTGGCGTGGAAGGCCACCCTGCAGGTTTAGTGCTCTCTTTTTTTCTAAACACGTAGTCTGGCATAAATGCCACCTTTTCCTGAAGAAGAGACAAGGCCGTGTATATCTCCCTGTCTGGCCCCGCCAACTTTTCCAGACCGGTCACTTTGGATATAGACCAGTCCAGGCCATCCGGATGATCCGAAGCAAACCAGGATATTACCCCACCAGTCAAAATAGCTGCTACGAGAAAACCAAGCGCCATGTTCCGAATCGAGTGCCCATATGTTGATGAGCTTTCATATGCATGCCGAAGCATTTCCGGCCTGGCCTTATAAACAAAAGAGATGACAGAAGCACTGACAAGACCCTCGACAACACCGATTGCCAAATGGATTGGCTGCATGATGGAAGCGAACAGAGAAAATGGCAGCGAGGAAACACCTGAAAATACCGTTTGCGCGACGACACTGAAGGCACCCAACTGAACACCAATAATTGCAGCGACCAGTGAAGCTGCTGAGATTCGCGTTGAAGAAGGCGTTTTTCCTGCAATTTTTTTGTAAAAAAACGGGTAAGCGATGAAGGCGGGGAAAAAACCGAGATTGAATATATTGCAGCCGAGTGCGAGCAAGCCACCGTCGGCAAAAAAGAATGCCTGAACAACGAGAATGGATGCAATTGCCAGAATGGCTGCATGCGGCCCGAGCAGAACAGCTAGTATCAAGCCACCGCCAAGATGGCCGCTGGAGCCGGTGCCCGGGATGGTGAAGTTGATCATTTGGGCGGAAAAAATGAATGCACCGAGTACGCCCATCAGCGGAATTATATCAGTGCTCATCTCCGCACGAACTTTTTTCGAACAGTAGGCGATAATGCCAGCTGAAACAGCCCAGAGGGTCCCGCCAACTGAAGGAGAAATTAACGCGTCTGCCATATGCATGATTAAATCCTGTTGCAAACACCTAAAATAAAATTTAGTAACACGACAGGGATATAGGAATAAAATTGAAGTGTCAAGCGTCAAAACAATTAATTTCAGTTAAACGTATAACGATTTGTTATTAATACGTTTATTAGTTCTTGCCGGATGGATGCCGATGCCTATATAGTGCGCGTGAACAGTACAAAATTACGACGAAGGACGTACACATGTTTGAAGAGGCAGCGACTATAATCAGGGATGCTGACGCTTTTGTCATTACTGCCGGGGCAGGGATGGGGGTGGATTCCGGGCTGCCTGACTTTCGTGGCGACAAAGGCTTCTGGAATGCATATCCGGCGTACTCGAGGCTGGGGTTGTCATTTACAGATTGTGCCAATCCGCGGCATTTTGCTGATGACCCCTCCTTTGGTTGGGGATTCTATGGGCATCGCACCAATTTGTACCGGGAGACGGTGCCCCATACCGGTTTCCATGTCATAAAAGAATGGATTGACAAGAAGGGTGCGGATTATTTTGTTGTTACATCGAATGTGGATGGCCAGTTTCAAAAAGCGGGGTATGCCGATAATAAAATTCTGGAAGTTCATGGCTCGATCCATTGGTTGCAGTGTCAAACCCCATGCACCAGCAGGATCTGGCGCAACGATGAGACCATCACGATTGATGAAGTGATCATGCGGGCACGTCCTCCGCTGCCCCGCTGTCCCGACTGTGGAGAAGTCAGTCGCCCGAATATCCTCATGTTTGGCGACTGGTCCTGGCTGCCGGACCGTACCCGTATTCAGGAACATGCGTGTGATCTGTTTCTGCAGTCACGTGCAGAGCAGCGTATTGCAGTGATAGAACTGGGAGCGGGAAGTTCCATCCCCACAATTCGGGCAACATCAGAGCGAATAGGCTGGAACCTGGAACATGCAACCATTATCCGTATCAATCCCCGTGAGCCGGACATCGCGGCTCCACACATTTCTCTGCCATATCCGGCGTTGGATGCGCTGCAAAGAATTGCCGCAGTACTTTAACAATAAGTGACGCGCAGAGTACGCAGGAGAGATTTCTTATGCCTCAGGAGCAAACATTTTTTTTAGGTCGTCAGCCGATTCTGGATGTCCGGCAGGAAATTGTCGGGTACGAATTGCTTTTCCGTTCAAGTGAGAATAATTTCAGTGATTTTGAAAGCCAGAATCAGGCCTGTATGAGCGTCATATCCAGTGCCCTGTCTGGTTTTGGTTTTAATGAAATACTCGGGGACAAAGCCGGTTTCATAAATATTACGGAAGAGGTCCTGTTCAGTGAGCTTATTGAGCTTCTGCCGCAGGAGCAAACCATCCTTGAAATTCTGGAGTCCGTACCGCTCAATGGTGAAACTCGTGACCGATGTCTGTCTCTCCAGTCGCGGGGATACCGCATTGCCCTTGATGATCACGTGTTTGCAGCGGAACATCGCGAGCTCTATCGTTTTGTGAATATCGTAAAGATCGATATTCTCGAGACAATTCCCGGTATGCTGCCCGGAATTGCAGAAGGTTTGAATAAATATCCGGTACAGCTGCTGGCTGAAAAAGTTGAAACATTAGAACAATTTTACGATTGCCTCGCGCTTGGTTTTGAATTGTTCCAGGGGTATTTCTTCTCGCGTCCGATCGTTTTGAAACAGAAGAGACTTGAGCCATCTAAAATTGCCATGTTGAGACTGCTTGGCAACCTGCATGCTGATGCTGATTTCGGGACAATTGAAGATAGTTTTCGGACTGCGCCAGAACTGTCTTTCAATTTGCTCAAGCTGGTTAATTCCGTATGCACCGGGTTGCGTGAAAAGATCAGAAGTTTGCGCCATGCAATTATGATTCTGGGGCTTGACAGGTTACGTCGCTGGGTGCAGCTCGCCATCTTTGCCAGTTCGGACAGGCGCGGCATCAACAATCCACTCCTGGAAATGGCTGCAGTGCGCGGGCGTTTGATGGAGTTCCTGGTGATGGATCATCACGGACTTGCCCGTAACCACGAACGGGTGGAAGCCGCATTTATGACAGGCATTCTGTCGTTGGTGGATGTGCTTATGGAGACTACAATTGAGAATATTGTCAATGAACTCGGTTTGAGTGATGACATATCTGCCGCACTCCTCAACCGTGAAGGTGAGCTGGGTACATTGCTCTCACTGGCAGAAACCCTGGAACAGAGTAATTTTGGGGAGGTGCAGGATCTGGTTGAAAAAACGGATATTTCGTTTGCCCGCCTCCTCGCTGCGCAGATTGATGCTTACAACTGGCGGGAGAGCATCAAAGTAAGCTGACAGGAAGGCGGTGTCATGCAATAGAGTCAGGACATTGATAGTGGAAAGGGTCGTGTGGCGTTCTACGTGCAGCTATTTGCGGTGGGAGATATTGATGTGGGTTGCCATTTCCCGCTCAAGCAGGCAACCGGTGCGCATGTCCGTGTCATCAGCAGCATTTATGAGGCGCTTAGCTGCGGCGACAGCATTCAGCGGATGTCTGGCAATCTTCTCGGCATAGGAAACTACCTGAGGCCAGAATTCTTCACACGTAAATACCGTGTCCACCAGACCCATCCGGAGGGCATCGGCGGCATTATATATTTCTGACGTCATGAATATTTCCCGGGCAAAGTTCTTGCCGACAATGCGGGGCAGTTTATGGGTTCCGCAAAAGCCGGTGATGATGCCGAGTTTTGCCCCGGTATGCCCGATCTGTAATTTTTCTGAGGTGAGTCTGATGTCGCACGACATGGCCAGGTCACATCCGCCTCCCATGGTAATGCCGTTCAAAGCACCAATGACCGGTTTCTGGCTAGACTCAATCTGTTCAAACAGGGACTGGCCAAACGCTGCAAAGTGGAGTGCATCGCCCGGAGAGAAGTTCACCATCTGTCCTATATCGGCCCCCGCTGCAAAAGACTCACCCGGGTAACCACTGAGGACAACGACACGTACGGAGTCGTCATCCTCCAGTTGTGCAAACGCACGTTTCAGCTCCCTGATGGTTGTGATTGAGAGTTTGTTGAAGCGCGAACCGGCATCGAGCAGGATGTACCCGACCCGGTTCGTAATCTCTATGGTGAGCTTCTTATACTGCATCAGGCCCGTGGCTGAACGTTACTCTTAACCCAGGCAACAATATCTTCCGTAGAGGTCCCAGGGGTAAATACTTCACAGATGCCGGCAGCTTTCAGGCCGGGGATATCGTCTTCCGGAATAACTCCGCCACCGAAAACCTTGATATCGGTAACATCTTTTTCTGTCAAGAGCTGCATGACTTTGGGGAGTAGAGTGTTGTGAGCACCGGACAGGATTGAGAGCCCGACGCAGTCAACATCTTCCTGAATTGCAGCCGAAACAATTTGCTCTGGTGTCTGGTGCAGACCGGTGTAGATGACCTCAAAACCTGCATCGCGAAAGGCGCGTGCGATGATTTTAGCACCTCGATCATGGCCGTCCAGCCCCGGTTTTCCGACAAGTACACGTAACGTTCTCTCAGCCATGGTACATTCCCTCCTGTATGTGAGTAGCGATATCAATCAACTTTTTTTCCTACATCTCTATGCCCGTACGTGCCGGTACTCCCGACGTATAGTAATGCTTTATCTCCCGCATTTCGGTCACCAGGTCCGCCGCATTGACTACGCGTTCGTGTGCGTTGCGCCCGGTCAGTACCAGTTCGACCTGCTCCGGTTTCCGGTCGATTAGCTCAAGCACCTGGTCAACATCAATCAGACCAAAACCGACTGCACCGTTGATTTCATCACAGATGAACAGGTCGTACTGTCCGGAGGTCAACAACTCCCGGGCCTGGCCGAACGCTTCCTGGGCAACACGCCTGTCTTCGGTAATATCCTTGGTGTTGACCCATCCTGGTCTGCCGCTCTGGATGATCGTCAGCAAAGGCGCAAGTTTTTCGGCCGCAAGATGCTCACCATACCGCCCGCCTCCCTTGATGAACTGGAACATGCATACAGTGAGACCCCGCCCGACTGCCCGTAAAGCAAGTCCGAGGGCGGCAGTCGTTTTTCCTTTGCCGTTGCCGGTATATACCTGGACGCACCCCTGTTTCAAAGGCATGGTTTACTCTCCTTTAAACTGCGGCTGACGTTTGTCCAGAAAGGCCTGCATCCCTTCCCGCTGGTCAAAACTGGAAAAACAAAGGGCAAAAGCGTCCCGCTCAAGTATGCAGGCGGTGTGCAGATCAATGTCGTATCCGGCATTGACTACTTCACCGCCGATGCGGATAGCGTTCGGGCTGCGGGTGCAGATATGGGCAAGCAACACCTCAGCCCGGGCCAGTGCCTCGCTCCGGGGATAAAGCCGGTTTATCAGGCCGATCCGGTACGCTTCTGCAGCATCAATGAGATCACCGCTGTAGATCAGCTCTTTTGCTTTAGATTTGCCTATTAGTCGGGTGAGGCGTTGGCTTCCGCCACAGAAGGGTATCAGTCCGTCGGCGATGCCAGGAAAACCGAAACTGGCTGACTGCGATGCTATAATGAAATCACAGGCGAGGGCGACTTCCAGTCCCAACCCCGAACATTCTCCCTCAATTGCCGCAATACACGGCTTGCCAATTTTTTCGATATCGAACAGCACACTCTGGCCGAAGCTGGAGAGGTGTGCCGCTTCATGGTGCGAAGTATTACACGCGGCGGGACTTCCGCAAAAAACGCCTTCTGAACCGACTAAAATGAGCCCCTTAATGTCATCTTTACCTGCCAGAATGCCGGTCTGACGGTGCAGCGAATCCAATAGCCCCCTGGCCGATGCGTCTCGACCTCCGGGAATGGTCAGAACCGCTATGCCGTTTTGTGTCGTCTGAATAGTACAAAGTCTCTCGGGCATTGCTCTTTTCCTGTCTGCCATCACGTGTGAGGTGGAATAAATTGCGGCGTGACTATAACAATTCGACTGTATACGGTCAAGAAAAGCTTTATTGGTTTTTTATTGACAGTAAATCTATCGTGATTGTGAATATGGCGCTATACTTTACGTGTCCATTTACTATTTGAGGGAGACAAGCACATGCACCTGCCTACACTTATCCGACGTAAAGCCCACGCATCCCGCATTGCTGCAGAAGAAAACGCTCTCTGGCTCCAACAGCACATGAGCCCTTACTTTTTTCAGGCTATGGCAGATGAAGAAGGTGCCTTGACGCTCCTCGCCAGGGAGATGGGGGAGTTGCGGCATAACCAGCACCTCGTCTTGTCCGATCAGGCAAAACGTCTGGTGATTGCCTGCGTCAATCTGCCCGGTTCTCTCTACCGACTGTTGCAGCGACTCGGCGAGCGGGAGATCTCCTATGCCATGTTTTCCCACTCAAACGCCGATATGCCCGGACTTAGTCATGAACTTGAAATCCAGCGTTTTGAGTTCGACCGCCGTCGGAATAGCGATATTGATCTGAAGAAGCAGGTCGACATCCCGGATGCACTGATACGCAAGGTTCGAACGGAGTTGCGCTCTTCGTTTCCCGCATTTGATCTGAAAAAACTTGATCAGCTATTGAAAATACTCTGGCTGAATAATGAAAACTATATCCGCATGTCCCCGCCAAGCCGGATCGCGTATCTGGTCTGGCTGTTCGGCAGTGCCAACGCTTCTGGAGGACTTTATCTGGATATTGCACAGGTTGATCGCGACGGAAGATCTGAAACCCGGGTGCTGTTTGCAGTCGGCAACCCACCCGAGGGGGAATTTCTCCTGCAGCTTCTGGAGGTCTTTAATCGCCTGGATATCGGCATCCGCAGAGCGTATTGCCTGACGATCTCAAATGGCATCCATCCCTATTTTCTCGGATCCTTCCTCGTTATCAGCCGTCGGGGGGAGGATATCTCCCCGGAGAGCCCGCTGGCTGCCCGCCTTAAGCGTGAGCTCTGTACGACGCAGATTCTTTCTACATCGACGCAGGCATATCGCCAGTATGTTGTTGAGGGATTCATTTCCGGTGAAGATGCAGCGCTGGTTAACGGGTTTATAGCGTTCTGTCACACAAGTCTTGCCCACGGTCAACCGGAGAAATTCGGGCTGGAGGATGTTCAGGGTGCATTCTACGATCACCCTGAAATGGCGCAACTTTTGATCCGTCTGTTCCGAGTGCGGTTTGATCCTGATCTGCAGGATCGGCAAGCGCTCTATACCACTGCTCTTGCTGAAGTTCAAAACGCAGTGCAGAGGTACGATACCGGCCATCGTTGGCTGGATGATCTCCGCCGGTCAGTCTACGGTTGCTGCCTGTTACTGATAACTCATACCCTCAAAACCAACTTCTTTGTCGAGGAAAAGCAGGCCCTGGCCTTCCGGCTTGACCCCGGATATCTGCGACTCCTCGGTCGGGAATTCACTGCGGACCTCCCGGAAACACTTCCCTTCCGCGTTACGTTTTTCTTCAGTCGTTTTGGCGCCGGCTATCATATCGGGTTCTCGGATATTGCCCGCGGCGGGTGGCGCACGGTTATCGCACGAAGTGCCGACGATTATATCACCTCGGCCAATACGATCTTCCGAGAAGTCTATGTTTTGGCAAATACCCAACAGTTGAAAAATAAGGATATCTATGAGGGGGGCTCAAAGCTTGCGGTTGTTCTTGATGTCTCCGATTTGGAACAGCCCGGCAGCGATATTGAAAACTTTCGACTCTATAAACTGCAGTACGGGATAGCCAATGCCTTTCTGGATATCTTTATTACCGAAAACGGGATAGCCAGAGACCGGCGGATCGTTGATTACTACGGTGACGATGAACCGATAGAGATCGGCCCTGATGAAAATATGCATGACGGCATGATCGAGGCGATCGCTGCCCTCTCGAAAAAGCGCGGCTATATTCTTGGTGTCGGTATCATGTCAAGCAAGAATTTCGGCATTAACCATAAAGAGTACGGCGTGACCTCCACCGGCGTAGTGACGTTTGCAGAAATCACCATGGCGGAAGCGGCCGGTATAAATATCCGGAAGGATCCCTTTACGCTGAAAATGACCGGCGGACCGAATGGTGATGTGGCCGGCAATTCCTTGCGCATCATGCTGGACCGCTGTCCCGGAATGCAGGTGCGATTAATCCTTGACGGGACGGCAGCGCTCTCTGATCTGAACGGCATCAGTCATGACGAATTGCGGCGTATCGTACTTGCAAGCGATCTGGATGCCTTCAATCCGGAGTTTTTGGGTGAAGGTGGCAGCATCGTGTACCGGACCGGTCGTCGTGTGGATGGGCTGAAGGAGTCCCATCGCAAGATAAGCCGAATCGATGGAAGGCTTGTCGAAGAATGGCTGGATATTGATGATTTCAATCACATCTACAACAGTTTGGTCTTTACGGTCAAAGCAGATCTCTTTATCCCGGCCGGCGGCCGTCCTGAAACGATTGAAGGCCGGAACTGGCGGTCATTTCTTGATGCTGACGGTGTGCCGACGTCCGGTGTCATTATTGAAGGAGCCAACTCGTACATCACACCGGAGGCCCGGGTCCAACTGCAAAAAAGCGGCGTGGTGCTGATGCGCGACGCTTCCGCCAACAAGTGCGGCGTTATTTCGTCCTCCTATGAAATCATTGCCAACCTGCTGCTTACAGAACGTGAATTTATGGACCATAAAGACCGCTATATCAATGATGTACTGGCAATACTGGAGAAGCGGGCTGCCGATGAAGCCCGCCTGATCCTGCGGCGGCATCTTGAGGCGGGTGGAACACAGCTCTACAGTGAAATTTCGGAAACTATCAGTCAGAACATCAACAGTCTTTATTCCCGTTTATTCGAATTCTTTTCGGGCCATCCGGAGCTCTGTCTACAGTCCCCTTTTCGTCAGGCCATTTTAAGCCATCTGCCGCACATGCTGCGAGACACCGCTGCATATCGGCAGCGGATCGGGAAACTGCCAAAAAAATACCTCTGCGCAATTCTTGCCGCCGAGATAGGTTCATCACTTGTCTACAGCGGAAGTCGAGATGCTGATTTCGAGGATATGATCCGGCGGCATCTGGCGCGAGTGCTGTAATTTTTGCTTTTATTAAGAGTTGTTTTTGTGCTAGATACATGACCTCATTGAACAGATATTATTTGTACACCAAAATAAAGGAGTCTGACATGTCAAACAACAATGATAACGCCGCTGCCGCTGTGATCGCCTTTGCTTCCGGTGCCGTAATCGGCGTCGCTGCTGCCCTGTTGCTGGCTCCGGCATCAGGTCGTGAAATTCGCGGGAAGATATCCTGTCTCGGAGAAACTGCCACAGACAAGATGAGGCGACTTGCCCGTGAAGCCAAATTCAAGGTGACTCCGCGGACCAAGGGTGCCGACTACGAATACGACGGTGGCGATGCCTGGATTTAACAGGCCGCATACCGATGGAATTGAAATACGGCTCAACCTCAGTTACTTTCGATCTCCCGCCGGAGCATCTGGCGGGAGTAATCGTCCCCCCGCCTGTTGATATTGAACTATCCCCTGTCGAAATTATAATAAATGCGCTCGCGAACTGTGACGCGGTCATGTCCACCTACAGACCAGGTGATTCCGTGGTTATCGTCACTTCGGACATTACCAGGTACACCGGCAGCGAGATTTATCTGCCCCTGCTGGTTGATTCTCTGAATCGTCACGGGATTGCCGACGACAGAATCGAAATTTTGATAGCCCTCGGCATTCACCGAAAACAGACAGAGCATGAGCATCGCAAAATACTTGGTTCGCTCTATGGGCGGATACGTGTCACCGACCACGAGTGCGACGACCCCGCTTCGCTGGTTACCGTCGGCACAACTTCAGGAGGCGTCAAGGTCAGTATCAACAGGATTGCAGTGGAGGCAGACCGGCTGATTTTGACCGGTACGATCGGCTTTCATTATTTTGCCGGGTTTGGAGGAGGGCGCAAGAGCGTCCTTCCCGGTATCGCCAGCCGAAAATCCTGTATGGCCAGCCATTTTGCGGTACTTAACCCGGAAGAGGGGAGTGGCAAGAATCCACTGGCGGTGACCGGTAATCTTGATGGTAATCCGGTTCACCGCACTATGATGGACGGCTGTGCCCTGGCCCGTCCGTCATTTATCCTCAATACCGTGCTGACTGCCGATAAACGGATCGTTGCGGCGTTTGCCGGTGATTGGCGAGAGGCACATGAGGCCGGCTGTCGTTTTTACCGGGAGCGGTTTGCGTATCCGCTGGCTGAAAAAGGTGATCTGGTGATTGCCTCTTGTGGTGGTTTCCCCAAGGATATCAATCTGATCCAAACGCATAAGTCAATGGAATACGCGTCTCAGGCGCTCAGGGACGAAGGTGTGATGATCCTGCTGGCTGAGTGTCGCGACGGCTTTGGCAACAGCAGTTTTTTCAGCTGGTTTCGCCACAAAAGCTTGTCCGCGTTTGAAGCCGCGTTGCGGTCAGGGTATGAGATCAATGGCCAGACAGCCTACTCGGTACTGCAAAAAGCCCAGCGTTTTCGGATTATTCTTGTCTCAGAGTTTCCGGCCCAGCAGGTCACGGAAATGGGCATGATCCCCGCGAGGACATTGGATGATGCTCTGAAGATGGCGTTGCCACTGCTCCCGGAAGGGTGGCGCTGCTATCTTATGCCGGAAGCGGGCAGTGTGCTGCCGGTTACTGCGGCATGACAACAGTCCGTAAAAAAGATTGCCTGCAGTTCGCTTCATTGCTATGCTGTCCCCCCTTTGCCTACCTATGTCGCTCAGGAAGTGAATAATGGAATTGCATGCTCAATTGAAATCTCTCGGTGCCGGTGCAACCGTATATAATTACGACAAGCCGGATGCAGGTTTGCTGGAAGCGTTTCCGAACCCGTTTGCCCAGGCGGATCTGAACCCGGTCGGTGCCGTCGGGACTCTGCACATTGAATGTCCTGAGTTTACCTGTCTCTGTCCGATGACCGGGCAGCCGGATTTCGGGAAGATCATCATTGATTATCAGCCGGACCAGTGGTGTGTAGAGAGCAAGAGTTTGAAGTTGTACCTCGGGTCGTTCCGTATGCACGGCGAGTTTCACGAGGCCGGTGTCAATCGCATCTGCAATGATCTGGTCACGCTGCTCAGGCCGGTTTATCTGATCGTGCGGGGAGAATTTACCCCGCGTGGCGGCATTCCGTTCTGGCCTACGGCAGAATATCGAAAGTAATTAGCCTGCGGCTATTGCTATACACAATATCAAGGAGAAGCTGCATTTATGTTTTCAACATCCGACTTTAAAAAGGGTCTTGTCATTCAACTGGATGGTGCCCCCTGCCTGATCACCGAAATCAACATCAGCTCGCCCACTGCCCGTGGCGCCAATACAATGGTAAAGACCAAATACCGCAACCTGATCACCGGTCAGGTATTGGAGAAGACGTTCCGTTCCGGCGACAAAGTGGATGAGGCCGATTTTGAACGCCATAAAGGGCAGTTCCTCTATGCTGATGGCGGTAACGGCGTTTTTATGGATATGGAGAACTACGAACAGTTCGAGATGCCTGCGGAAGAATTTGAGCCGCTTTCACTCTATCTGCTTGATGGGCTGGAAGTTGTCCTGGGACTGTTTGAGGGGCGACTGGTAAATGTTGATTTGCCTATGACGGTAGAGTTAACGGTGACAGAGACGCCGCCAGTCATGAAAAATGCGACTGCGACGGCAGAAACAAAGGAAGCGCTTCTTGAAACCGGCTTGAAAGTCAGGGTTCCTCCGTACCTCGAGGCGGGTGAAAAGGTAAAAGTAGACACCCGCGACGGCCGCTTCCTGTCCCGCGCATAACTGCTGAAAACTGCTCAAATAGTACTTGACAGGGGTGTGTGCCTCCTCTATTATGCAACTCCCCTACGGGCCTATAGCTCAGTTGGCTAGAGCCACCGGCTCATAACCGGTTGGTCCCAGGTTCGAGTCCTGGTGGGCCCACCATTTCATACAGCGAGGGATAAACGCCGGATGCCGGCCAGATATTTGGGAACGCCCCGCTATCATACCTCACCACGAGAGTGCAACACCGCAAGGTTGCACTCTTTTTAATTATAGCCGATGAAAATTCCAAAAATAGCGGACATAGTTGGTATCATTAACAAAATAGCTCCACAGGTATTGGCAGAAGCGTGGGACAATCCTGGCATTCAGGTTGGTGACCCTGCTGGCGAAGTAACACGAATCATGGTTGCACTCGATCCAACGCCTGCCGCTGTCAACACTGCTCTCGCAGCATCCTGCCAACTACTCATCACACATCATCCCCTGATATTCAAACCGCTCAAGTCCATATCAACTGCAACTACTCTTGGCGCTACCATACATACGGCAATAAAGGGGGGGCTTTCGATAGTTACCCTTCATACGAACTATGATATTGCCCGTGGCGGACTGAATGATCTGCTCGCCTCTAAAATCGGGCTTTCAAATGCTGTCCCCCTCAAAGTGACAACAACCGGTGAGCTTGTAAAACTGGTTGTGTTTGTACCTGCCGGGCACCTTGGGCACGTGCGCTCTGCGCTTTTTCCGTTCAGCGCACAACAGGGTAATTACAGTGATTGTTCTTTTGCCGCAGACGGAATAGGGACATTCACGCCGCTTGAAGGTGCTGAGCCATACATCGGATCAATCGGGGGAATGTCAGCCGTTCCTGAGGAACGGCTTGAACTGCTGATTCTCCGCGCCCGGGTACCACATGCGCTGAAGAAGCTACGTGCGGTGCATCCTTACGAGGAGCCGGCTTTTGATCTCTATCCGCTTCTGAATGAAGGGGAAAAGCTTGGTCTTGGACGGATAGGTTCTTTACAGGAACCTCTCACGTTGGGAGAGTACGCTGCCACGTTGAGAACCATACTCGCTGCTCCGGCGCTTCGCTACGTAGGGGACCCGGAAACCAAAATATCTAAGGTGGCACTCTGCAGTGGCAGTGGAGCTTCGCTGTTGCGGGAGGCGGTTTGCTCCGGCGCGGATGTACTGGTGACCGGTGACGTAAAATATCATGAGGCGCGTGACGCAGAGGATGCGGGGATTGCCCTGATTGATGCCGGTCATTTTCCAACAGAAATAATCATGGCACATGAAATAACGGAACGGCTTGGTCAGCTGCTTGTCGCTGCCGGATATCTGGGGTGCACTGTCGAAACATGCCAAACGGAACTGGATCCGTTTCGAATATAGCTGGGGAAACAAAACTAATGTGCAGCAAGGGAGACTGATTTTGAAAAAGAAACTGGATATGCTGGAAGAATTACAGGAGGTCGATCAGCAGATAGACGCTCTTAAGGAAGCTCAGAGCGGCTTAGAGGCCGAGTTGAGTGGAATTAATCAGGGGGTGGAGCGTGTGCGGGAAGAGGTCGCGCTTCTTGAGGTTAATCTGACCAAGCTTGAATCTGAAAAAGCTGAGTTGGAATCAACGCACGCCGCAGAACTGGAGAATATTACTCGATCAGAATCAAACATGAAGGAAATCAAGACGAACAAAGAGTTCCAGGCGGTTGGTCGTGAAATTACGGCAGCACGGAAGCAGGTAACAGATCTTGAGGAGTTGCTGCTGCAGAAGATCAGCCAGATTGAGGAGTCTTCCACGGAGTTGGCAGCAAAGAAGAGTACCTGCGATGAGCTGGCAGAAAATTCCGCTCAAAGGGTCGCCGCCAAGCAGGCCGAAATTGATGCGATTCAGTCAAAAATCGATGCCGATATTGAGCGGAGAGAGAACGTCACCAAAGGCATGCCCGCCAGTCTCGTGAAAAAATTCACAATACTGCGTGAACAACGTCGTGGACGTGCTCTTGCAATTGCCCGTGACGGTTACTGCATGGGGTGTAACATGCACCTGCCACCGCAGCTGTATAACAATCTGTACAAATATGAGGAATTGCTTGCCTGTCCACACTGCCAGCGCATTCTTATTCTTAAGTTGCAGCAGCCTCAATAATAATTGCAAGGGGCGATTTGGTTCGTGGACCACGCTTCTGCTTACATTTTGGTTGAAGTAGTTCAGATGGCCGCTGCCGGCTCGTCCGGTGGAGGAAAGTCCGGGCTCCATAGGGCGTGACGCTGGATAACGTCCAGCGGGGGTGACCCCAGGGAAAAGTGCCACAGAGAGAAGTCCGCCTGCCTTGGCAGGTAAGGGTGAAAGGGTGAGGTAAGAGCTCACCGGGTCTGGCGGTGACGTCAGATGACAGGTAAACCCCGTCAGGAGCAAGACCAAATAGGGAGGCGTTAAGGGCGGCCCGCCCGTGCCTCCGGGTTGGTTGCTTGAGGGTGTCGGTAACGGCATACCCAGATGAATGACCATCGTCCGGGAAGGGGTAACCCGACCCGGGAACAGAACCCGGCTTACGAACTGCTTCAACCAATATTGACATGACTCACACGAAAAGGCAGGATGAACGTGGATGACCAGCAGGCGTGGGATCTCGGTAGAATACATATCAGTAATCTGTTGTCGGATTGCCCCGCTGAAGTCCGTTTGAAGCTGATGCCGCTTCTGACCCGATACCGGGAGATAAAAGAGGAACTTTCAGGCATTGTTGCAGAAGTGGATTCTGCTTCTGTTTGCCGGGAATGTCAGGGACAGTGTTGTTTGAACGGCAAATACCGGATTAACGTATTGGATGCCATTACGTACATCACATCAGCTGTGCAGACTGCAGCAAATTTTTCTCAGAAACCGCTCTGCCCCTATGGCGGTGAAGCCGGCTGTGCCATGGAACCCGGCTTGCGGCCGGCTGATTGCGTCCTCTTTATCTGCGATAGGCTGGACCTTATGCTGATGCCGCGGGCGAGAGCAAAGATTGCGTCAGAGGAACAGAATCTGCGGAAATGTATTGATGAAGCTTCCCGCTTGACCGGTGAAAAGGTGGGTACTCCGCTGTTGCTTTGGGCGGAAAGTAAGGCGTTGATATAAATTTATAAGGTGTAAAGGCACGTATAATGGCGACAATATATGATCTGGTTCTTATTCATGTAGATAATAAGCCGGGATTTTATGCCCGTGTTGAAGAGATTGTTCCCGATATCAAGCCTGGCTGGTGGCAGGTCAAGTTGCTGGTGCTGACGTTTCCGCTTCAGGTGTTTACCTGGATACTTGACGAACATCAGCTTGAAGGAGCTGATTTTACCATGGGAGGGACTCCGCTCCGGTTGGAAGATATTGTTTCCCCTGTGGAGCTTGAACATATTGTTAACGAAAATGCCGAGAAGGAGCGTATCCAGAAAGAGCGTCAGGAAGGGGGGGCACCAAAGGTGATCTCCCTTAAGGATCGCCGTAAAAATTAGTTTCACCATGCTTGTCTGAAACAGAGAGAGGGGCCCCAGGTACTGCGGGGCCCCTCTCTCTGTTTTATTTGGAATGTTTGCTAGTTACAGGTGAATACTGCTTCAATACGTCGATTTTTTGCCTTGCCTGCAGCTGTTTTGTTCGTTTCCCGCGGCTTATCCGGCCCAAAGCCCTTTGCGGCAATGCGGGCAGGTGCAATACCAAAATTATTGATGATATAGGCACGAACCGTGTCTGCCCGTCGCTGAGAAAGCGACGTGTTTGCAGCCGCATTGCCGACGTTATCGGTGTATCCTTCTATAGTGCCCCGTGCCTCGGGAAACTCTTTCAGGAAATAGGCGATACGCACCAGTTCGTCACGAAATTCAGGTTTTATTTCTGCTTTTCCGGAATCAAACGAAACGGTAAGTACAACGGGTTTGTCACAGAAGCGTTTTGCCGTTTCAGCTTTTTGTGCCAGTCGATCGTTTTTCGGGCAGCCGAACGCATCTACGGCAACTCCGGGAGGGGTCTTCGGGCACCGGTCCAATGAGTCATTAACTCCGTCGTTATCGGAATCAGCGGTACTGCTCAGTACGGGCAGAACAATTCGTGTCGGGGAATTCGGTGCAGGTAGTGCCGCGGCGGGAGCGGGAATCAGCGGAGCTTCTGTTGAGGCCGCAACTGCAACACTCTTGGCGGGAACTGGTGCCGGAGCATTCTGGGTGGATTCCGCCGGCTTGAGTGACCGTTTCGTGGCCCCGAACGGAATATGTACGCCCACGATGTATTCAAGGTTGTTCAGGGTCGTGGCGTTGTGATTATAGATGATATGTCGGACGTCACCACGCAGGGCGATGGCATCTGTGAGATAATACTTGAAGCCGGCACCGTATGCCCAGGCTGCACGGAAATCTTTATCCTGCCCGGAACCATCAAAACTGAGTCCTGATACACCAAGAGCCAGAAAAGGGACCAGCGCACTGTCCGGTAGCAGATTGAGAACAACGTCAGTGCCGATACGGTACATGGTTGTGTTATCAGTGCTCTTTGTGCCCTTGGTGCGTGCATAGTCAATCAGCGCCTCAATGCCAAAATCCGGTGTCAGGTTGTACCCAAGCCTGGCGCCGTAAAGCGGCGCGGCTTTAAGATGCTGCTTTCCATCATACGTGTAGCCACCTGTAACAGGTGCAAATGAAAGCTGACCTTTTTGTTCAACACCAAATGCAGCTGTCGCGGAAATGAGCAAGGCTGCGGCGACAGGTGCAATTACACGTTTATTCATGAAATAACTCCCTCAGATTCTGCACACATGGTGCATTGCTTTGTAAGCATGCTGTAATTATATTTTCTTTGCATTCGCGTGCGGCATAAACTCAGATGCCCTTGCGGATATGTACCGTAAGGGCATCTGGATGACTATCGTGCAGATGTTATTCGCAGCTGAAAACGGCTTCTATACGACGGTTCTTCGCTTTACCTTCTGCCGTCTTGTTTGATGCAACCGGATTAGCCGGTCCATAACCTTTCGCGGTGATACGTCCTGCCTCGATTGCAAATTTGGTGATAATATAATTCCGCACACTTTCTGCACGGGCTTGTGACAGCTTAAGATTGGCATTTTTGCTGCCATCGGCGTCGGTGTATCCATTAATGGTCCCTTTTGAGCCGGGGAACTCTTTCAGGAAATTGCCCAATTTATCAAGCTCATCATGGTATTTGGCTTTCAGATCAGCTTTGTTTGTGTCGAATGAAACCTCTATAACTGCCGGTTTATCGCAGAAACGTTTGGCCGCTTCCTGCGGGCAACCGTTGGCACTTACCGCTACTCCTGCCGGTGTATCGGGGCATTTGTCAAGATAATCAGCGACGCCGTCCTTGTCTGAATCCACCGGGCATCCGCTGGTATCAACCGCTACCCCTGCCGGTGTTGCCGGGCATTTATCAAGATAATCAGCGACGCCGTCCTTGTCTGAATCAATCGGGCATCCGCTGCCGTCAACTGCTACCCCTGCCGGTGTTGCCGGGCATTTATCAAGATAATCAGCAACGCCGTCCTTGTCTGAGTCAATTGGACAGCCGCTACCATCAACCGCTACCCCTGCCGGTGTCCCCGGACATTTGTCCTGGGTGTCTATGACACCGTCATGGTCTGTATCTGCCGGAGGAACGGGAACGGGAACGGGAACAGGTACCGGAGCGGGCGCCACTATCGCCGGTTCAGGTGCCGGGGCGGCAACGACCTTAACCGGCTCAGGCAGTGGCGTTGGTGCAGCAACCGCCTTTGCAGGTGGTGTGGCAGCTCCAAATTGGAAGTATGCTCCCAGAGTAAACTCAAGATCATTATTATCCCAGGTATTATAACGATAATAAATGTGACGGACATCGGCACGAACAGCAATATCATCTGTCATGAAATACTTGGCTCCGATACCGTAATCGAACGCGCCATGTTTTTTTTGATTGACGCCGTTACCTTCATATTTGACACCGGAATAGCCTGCTGCCAGATATGGTACGAAAACATTGTCCGGGAAAAAATGGTAGAGCGCCTGTCCGCCAAAACGGTGGAGGGAGATATCCTTTAGCCTGTTGGATTTTCCGTCTGTGGGGGTGGCATAATCATAGAGGGCTTCAATGCCGATATTCTTCGTGAAGTTGTATCCCCCCCGAATCCCGAGAACAAGGGTGGGATCAAGGGACTTTCCACCGTCAAAAATATACCCGCCAACGAGAGGGGTTACAGCAAAACTTCCCTCTTTCACCGCACCAAAAGCTGCCGTTGCCGAAATAATTGTGGCTGCTGCCATTGTACAAACAACACTCTTTTTCATGCGCACACCTCCGAAATTTAATAACGGCTATTAATACCATTTCAGTCTTATTTCATGCAAGTAAAAAAGGCCACATGATAACGATTGAATATTAGTAACCAGTGGCAGAGGTAAGAGCAGTTTTTTGGGAAAATCTTGCAATTTAAGGCGTGCTGCATTACTCTCCAGAAATATATTCCAGGCCGTAAAACGACCGTTTTGCCCTGTATAAAAGGAGGAGTTACCATGTTTTTCCCGCAGTTTCGTGCTCGTAGAATAAGGGGAAGTGAAACGTTTCGTCGTATGGTTCGCGAAACGTCACTTTCTGTTAATGATCTTGTGTATCCGATGTTTTCTGCTTTCGGTAGCGGCATACGAAAAGAAATATCTTCTATGCCCGGTATTTATCAGCAATCAATTGAACACGTACTTGCTGAAGCAAAAGAGGTTCGTGATCTGGGGATTCCGGCCGTGCTGCTGTTTGGAATACCTGAGGCAAAGGACGCCGTCGGCAGTGACGCCTACTCCGATACCGGTATTATTCAAGAAACAATTCGGGCGCTTAAAAAAGAGGTGCCGGGTTTGGCGGTAATAACTGATGTCTGCATGTGTGAATATACTGATCATGGGCACTGCGGGATTATCAAAAATGGCGATGTAGACAATGACTCTACACTGGATCTGCTGGCACGTGAAGCACTCTCACATGTGCAGGCGGGGGCTGATATGGTGGCCCCTTCTGATATGATGGACGGTCGGGTTGGTGCAATTCGTGAGATACTTGACGATAACGGCTACGATTCAATCCCGATAATGAGCTATGCGGTTAAATATGCCTCCGGCTACTATGGCCCGTTCCGGGAAGCGGCAGAATCAACTCCGCAGTTCGGTGACCGTCGCAGCTATCAGATGGATCCGGGCAACCGCCGGGAGGCATTACGTGAGGCTGCAGCGGATATTGATGAGGGGGCTGATATAATTATGGTGAAACCTGGTCTGCCGTATCTTGATATTCTGCGTGATCTGCGCAACGAGTATGACCTGCCGCTGGCCGTCTACAATGTCTCGGGTGAGTACAGCATGATCAAGGGCGCAGCGCAGCGGGGATGGATCGAGGAGGAGCGGGTTGTACTGGAAACTATGACCGCGTTCAAACGGGCCGGTGCAGATATTATCATCACGTATCACGCCAAAGATGTTGCGAAATGGCTCTCCAGGTAACGTCGACGTTCTTCAGTTAACGTTTTTATTTACAAGTGGCGGCCTGTCCAGATAACGGGGCAGGCTGCCGCGTACCTCTACAACCGGCCCATCCTCCAATTCTTCTGGTTCTCCACTGTCCTCACCGTACTCGTCCTCTCCAGCGGCCCAGTTATAAAGCTTCTGAGAGTCCAGCAACACCGGCTTTTGAGGATACCCGAAAACCCTCAGCTGCATTTCTTCGTCAAAAAGTCCGATGCAACCATGGGATGCCGGTCTCCCTGGAAGGTCACGGGCGTGTAACCAGTAGGAAACATTATCTTCTCCAACGTGAAAGCGGAGGGCGTTATCCATCGGGTACTGCTCCTCGTCATCAGCTGTTTTGTACAGCGACGAGGTGTGGTTAATGTGACGGGTAGAAACCTGAAACATGCCGACCGGCGTTTCGGTTGTTGCTTTACCGGTTGCAGCCGGCGTTGAAAAAGCCAGTTTGCCATATTCATAAGCACCAAGCCACTGCTCGGTAATATCGACGAGGATATATTTTTCGTGACGGGCGGCCGGCTGATAGAAACGGGGCAGTGGTGTGTACGTGCGAATATCCTCTATATTGTCAGGAACTTTTATTGTCATGCCGGGATAGATGTGACGTCGGTCAACACGGTTGAACCGTGCTACCAGAACCCAGTCCGGACCGAACAGCGACTCCAGGGATTGGTGCGGCTGAATAAATTGTGCATGCCATTTTATGCTTTTGAGACTTGGGTATTCCACCCGTGAGAGGTCTTCTTTCGCCTTGTCTTCCGGTGATGCCGCCGGAATATCGGTTACTGAAGGGGTTCGGAGAACCGTGAAACCGGCAATAATCAAAGTAAACAGGGTTACCAGAACTACCTTGTGTGAAAGCCTCATATGGCTGTAGCGCATTACGTACTCACTTGGAAGTATAAATTGAAGGAGCCATGATAGTCATTTATCCGCGACTATTCAACTGTTGTCAGCGTACTGGTTGGAAAAACATGGATTCGTAATGCTAGTGGTGGTAAATTGCCACCAACTGAATGTCACTTCCAGTACGGAGAATGAAAGTGAAGGAACAGATACAGAACCGTGTTCATAACCAGTTTGCCAGCGACAACTATGCCGGGATCTGTCCGGAAGCATGGCAGGCAATGCAGGCTGCCAATGTCGGATTTGTCTCTTCCTACGGTGATGATATCTGGACAGAGAGGGCGTGTCAGGAGCTCCGCGAAGTATTTGAAACTGACTGTCAGGTATTCTTTGTATTCAACGGCACTGCAGCAAACTCACTTGCATTGGCGTCTTTGTGCCGCTCGTACCACAGTGTCATATGCCATGAATTGGCCCACGTCGAGACCGACGAGTGTGGTGCTCCGGAGTTTTTTTCAAATGGCACTAAACTGCTTCACGTGAACGGTCCCGGCGGAAAATTTGATCTCGACGAGGTAGAGCGCGTTATCACCCGACGCAGTGATATTCATTATCCCCGCCCGAAAGTATTGAGCCTGACTCAGGCAACAGAAGTCGGCACATTGTACACTCCTGATGAAATAAAGATTGCAAGTGTGTTGGCGCGGAAACATGGACTGCGTGTGCACATGGATGGAGCACGCTTTGCCAACGCCGTAGTTTCGCTGGATGTGTCTCCTGCGGATATCACCTGGCGTGCCGGTGTTGACGTTCTTTGTCTGGGGGGGGCGAAAAACGGTATGGCGGTCGGCGAAGCGGTGGTCTTTTTCGACCGTGAACTGGCCAACGAATTTGATTATCGTTGCAAGCAGGCAGGGCAGCTGGCCTCAAAGATGCGATTTATTTCTGCCCCCTGGATTGGCATGCTCGAGGGTGGCACATGGCTGAAAAATGCCCGTCACGCCAACAATTGTGCCGAATTGCTTGCGCAACATCTGACTGCCATTGACGGCGTCAGCGTCATGTACCCACGTCAGGCCAATTCTGTTTTTGTCGAAATGCCGGAAAGAACTGCCACCGCACTCCGGGGCGCCGGATGGCACTTCTATTCATTTATCGGTTCCGGTGGCGCGCGTTTTATGTGTTCATGGCAGACATCAGAGAGTGATGTCATCCAACTGGCTGAGGCGGTTCGTCTGGCCAGTTCAGCCATTGGCTGAGTATGTACAGGGGGTAACTATGATAAAAACTGCAACTTTTGAGGCGTTATTGGCAGATGCTGTGCCGGATGAAAAAGGTGGTTTCCTGTTCACACTGGAGGGGAAAACCTACCATTTGCAGGACAGTGATGAAGTGCGTAAAATTGCGGAAGCTCATGGGTATATAGTTATCTACTGAATTGTGAGCCTGTTGTAAAAGGGGGGCATTCCTGTTTCAAGGGGATGCCCCCCTTTTTTGTTGCCATTTATATGATGAAGCAGTTTACGTGATGGTTTGTTGGAATTACAAATTTTAATTTATCCTAAAAATAGTAGTACGGCTAAAATTGACTTGCATTTTATGGGTCAAATGTGTAGACAACATCACAACTGATTGTGTTATAAGGCCATTTAGAACCATAAATGCTGCTGTTAAGAATGAGTGACGCCGAAATTTAATTTTATTATTACTAAACGGATACTCGCGTGAAAAAGAAAAAGATGATCATCTCTCCGTCTACGATGGACGTAGACTTTGTGCGTAAAGTTGAGGCTTTGTCGGACACGTCGGTGCGTCGCTGCTTTCAATGCGGTAAATGTTCTGCCGGCTGCCCGATGGCGACCTTCATGGAACATCCGCCCAACCGGGTTGTTCGCCTGCTGCAGCTCGGCCAATGGCAGCGCATCCTGGCCGGTCGTTCCATCTGGTACTGCGCCTCCTGCGAAACCTGCTCAACCCGCTGCCCCAACAAAGTGCACCTCGCCTCCATCATGGACGCCCTGCGCAAACTCTCCTGGGATGCCCATGGTCCATCGAAGGAAAGCTACGTACAGCTGGCAAACAAACTCTTCCTCAACAACATCCGCACCTACGGCCGTCAATACGAAATGCGCCTTGCCGCCGTCTTTAACGTCAAATCCGGACAATTATTAAAAGACCTCATGCTCGGCCCCAAGCTGCTCGCCAAAGGCAAACTGAAAATGTTTCACAGCAAAAACAAAAACCTCTCTGAAATCGAAAAAATATTCTCGCGAATAGAGGAGATGCGTAAAAAAGGTGACGCCCTGTGACTCAAACAAACATCTTGGAATACTCCTATTACCCCGGCTGCTCGCTGCACGCCTCTGCGGGTGAATATGACCTCTCCACGCGGGAACTCTTTAAAACCCTTGATATCGGCCTGACGGAAATTCCCGACTGGTTCTGCTGCGGGGCCACCCCGGCCCACAATGTCGACGAACTGCTGTCGCTTTCACTCTGTGCCAAAAACCTTGAACTCGCCGACACAATTGACGGAGACGTCGCCGTTGCCTGTGCCGCCTGCTTCTCACGCCTCAAGACCGCACAGCATGTGTTGGGTGAGAATGCAGTAAAACGCAAACAGGTGGAATACGCCATTGATGCCCCGGTCAAACTGGACAGCAACGTCAAACATCTGCTGGAGATACTGGCCAAAGACCTTGGCCTCGAACGCCTCGCCGCTGCAGTCAGCAAACCGCTGGCCGGCCTCAGAGTCGCCTGCTACTACGGTTGTCTGCTGACCCGTCCTACCGACGTCCCCAATCTTGATTGCGTCGAAGCACCCACCATCATGGAACAGGTTGTCGAAGCTGTCGGTGCCATCACCGTGCCCTGGAGCCATCGCCTCGAATGCTGCGGCGCCAACTTCACCCTCTCGCGTCCCGGGGTTGTCATTCAGCTGACCGGCGCCATACTCGACTCCGCCAAAGCAGCCGGTGCTGATTGCATCATGGTCGGCTGCCCCCTGTGCCACGGCAACCTGGACATTCGCCAGAAAGAAATCGAAAGCGTCTACAGCACCAGTTACAACCTGCCGGTCTTCTACCTCACCCAACTGGTGGGACTCTCCGTCGGCCTCGGCCCGGACAAACTCGGTCTCAATGCCATGATCGTCAACCCGACGCCGTTACTCAAAGAGAAGGGGTTACTGTAGCATGTCAAGAATAGGCGTATTCATCTGCCACTGCGGCGAAAACATATCGAGAACCGTCGACGTTGAACGGGTAGCCCGGGACGTCGGTAAACTCTCCGGCGTCTCATATTCCACCGACTACAAATACATGTGTTCCGACCCCGGTCAGAACCTTCTTAAAAAAGCCATCCAAGAGCAGAAACTCACGCACATCGTCGTCGCCGCCTGCAGTCCGCGCATGCACGAAAAAACCTTCCGCAAAGCCGTGGAAGCAGCCGGACTAAATCCCTTCCTCTGTGAAATGGCAAATATCCGCGAACACTGCTCCTGGGTCCACGAAAACATCGAGGAAGCAACTGTCAAAGCCACGGAAATCGTCGGTATGATGGTCGAGCGGGTCAAGAAAAACCGCATCCTTCCCACCATCACCGTCCCGGTCACTAAACGCTCGCTCGTTATCGGCGGCGGTATCGCCGGCATCCAGGCCGCCCTCGACATCGCCGACAGCGGCCATGAAGTCATCCTCGTCGAGCGGGAACCCTCCATCGGCGGGCACATGGCGCAACTCTCGGAAACCTTCCCGACCCTCGACTGCTCCCAATGCATCATGACCCCGAAAATGGTAGACGTTGCCAATCACCCCAGGATCAAACTCTACACCTATTCTGAAATAGAACTGGTGGAAGGGTACATCGGCAACTTCCAGGTCACGATTAAGAAAAAAGCCCGCTCCGTCGATGAGGACAAGTGCACCGGCTGCGGTGTCTGCATGACCACATGCCCGCAGAAAAAAATTCCCAATAAATTCGACCAGAACATCGGCCTGCGCACCGCCATTTATGTCCCCTTTCCGCAAGCCGTACCCAACACCCCGGTTATTGACCGGGACAACTGTACCAGATTCAAAACCGGTAAATGCGGCATCTGCCAGAAAGTCTGCGGCCCCGGTGCCGTCGACTTCGAACAGGAAGACAGACTGATCGTCGAAAAGGTCGGTGCCATCGTCGTTGCCACCGGCTTCGACCTCTACACAATAGACGAAAAACCGAAAGGTTCAGCCATTAAAGGTTACGGTGAATTCGGTCACGGCAAAATCCCTGACGTCATCGACGGCATGACCTTTGAGAGACTGGCAAGCGCTTCCGGTCCCACCGGTGGAAAGATTCTCCGTCCCTCCGACGGCAAAGAACCGAAACAAATCGTCTTCATCCAATGCGTCGGCTCCCGGGCCCGGGAAAAAGGCATCTCTTACTGTTCCAAGGTGTGCTGTATGTACACCGCCAAACACACCATGCTCTATCACCATAAAGTCCATGACGGTCAGGCCTACGTCTTCTTCATGGACGCCCGTACCCCAGGTAAAAGCTATGACGAATTCTGGCGCCGCTCCATCGAGGAAGAAGAAGCCGTCTACATCAGGGGGATGGTCTCGCGCCTCTACCAGAAGGGGAACAAAATCGTCGTCATGGGGAGCGATATCGCCGTCGGCGTGCAGGTGGAAATCGAAGCCGACATGGTTGTCCTCGCCACCGCTGTGCAACCGCAAAAAGGAGCCGAGCTGCTGGCCCAGAAACTTGGCATCTCCTATGACAAGTACAACTTCTACTCTGAAGCCCATGCCAAACTGCGTCCGGTTGAATGCGCCACCGCCGGCATTTACCTGGCCGGTGCCTGCCAGGGCCCAAAAGACATCCCGGAAACCGTCAGTCAGGCAAGTGCTGCCGCCGCCAAAGTCATGACTCTCTTCTCCAAAGACCGGCTGGAGCGGGAACCGATCGTCGCCAGGGTCAAGGAATCCGGCTGTGTCGGCTGTTTTGCCTGCAAAAAAGTCTGTGCCTACGGCGCCGTGGAAGAAAAAGAAATACGAGATCGGCAGGGTAACCTCATCAAAACCGTCGCCTTCGTCAATCCGGGCGTCTGTGCCGGCTGCGGCACCTGCCAGGCGACCTGCCCGTCAAAATCAGTTGAGCTGGATGGCTATACTGATGAGCAAGTCATCGCCATGATAGAGGCACTCTAATGCACCCAGACAAACCCACACACGACTTTGAACCAAAAATAATTGCCTTCGTCTGCACCTGGTGCACGTATGCAGGGGCTGACCTTGCCGGTACCAGTCGCATGCAGTACCCGTCCAACGTGCGGGTCCTCAAATTCCCCTGCACCGGCCGCATCGACCCGGTCTTCATCCTGAAAGCCTTCCAGCAGGGTGCCGACGGAGTGCTCGTCTCCGGCTGCCATCCTGGCGACTGCCACTACATTGCAGGCAACTTCCATGCCCGCCGGAGATTCGCGGTCTTCCGCAAACTGCTGGAATTCATCGGTGTTGATCTGAACCGTCTGCAATTCTCCTGGGTATCCGCTGCCGAAGGTGGCAAATGGGTTGAAGTCGTCACCGACCTTACGGAAAAAGTACGGGGTATGGGGCCACTGACAGATTTCAAGGATCTGTCCAGGGAAGAACAATGGTCCGGCGCCATCAACACCCCGGAACTGCAAGAAGCGTATAACCAGATTTAAAGTCGGGAATAACACAGAGCAACAGAGCAAGTGAGAAGGGCAGAAGCAGATACAGAGTAAAAACCAAATACAGAGTAAAAACCAAATAACGTATTTTGAGTTATCCTCCATATTCTCTGTTTTTGGTTTTCTCTGTCGCTCCGTTGCTCTGTGTTTCAAAATAAGCATTAAAAGGTTTGCCATGTCTACACTCATCGACACAACCATCTACGCCGCCATTACTGATGCCATTCAGATTGAGGCAGAGCGCATCCTCGCCGCCGGCAGTGTCACTGCCATCGTCGGCTATGCCGCCGCCCGCAGAAAAGGATCCGCCCAGCCGATCGTCATCAGCAGTCCAGACGACGCCAAAAAACTGATTTTTACCCCGGCCTGCGTCAACAACCTGGCCGTCTACCTGACCAAAGCCAAAAAAGAAATACCGAAAGCCGGCAAGATCGGCATCGTCGTCAAGGGGTGTGACCTGAAGGCCCTCACCGGACTGATGGGTGAATCACAGCTGAAACGGGAAGAACTCTACCTCATCGGAATCCCCTGTGCCGGTGTGCTGGCTTCCACTCTCAATGCCGCCGAAGAACTGACCAGCGCCAGCATTGCTCCCAAATGCACCGAATGTGACGCCCACCTGCCAAGCGGCTGTGACTTTGTACCGGTACACACTCCGGTTACTCCGGAACTGGAACAGAAATACGCCACAGAGATCGCCCGCCTCGAAGCCCTGGCACCGGCCGAGCGTTGGGCCTACTGGAAAGAACAATTCACCAAATGCATCAAATGCTACGCCTGCCGTCAGGTCTGTCCCTTCTGCTTCTGTGAACAATGCCTCTGCGACCGTAACAAACCGCAGATGGTGGACACCACTCCGAGACCGGCCGGCAATACCGCCTGGCATATAGTCCGTGCCATGCATCTGGCCGGCAGGTGCGCCGGTTGTGCCGAATGTGAGCGGGTCTGCCCCATGGACATACCGCTCAACCTCCTCAATCGCAAAATGGCCAAAGAACTGAAAGAACTCTACGACCATGAAGCCGGCTTTGAGGTACTCGACAAGGGCCCACTGAACATGTTCACCGACAAAGATGACCAGAGCTTTATCAAGTAAATCAAGATCGTAATAACGCGGAGTAACAGAGCAAGAGAGAGCACCAAAAACAGAAAAACGAGGGAAAAGACAAAGCAAAAGAAACAAAAGGAAAGACAATGGCATAAGACTTTATGGGATAAACCAAAAACGATTTTAAGCCTTTGGTCCTCCCCAAAACGATTCCAGTTTTTTTCCTGTTTCAAAGGTTTTGCTTTTCTCCGTTGCTCTGTTGCTCCGTGTTATTCAAAGGTTTTAAAAATGAATATATACATAACCCAACAAAACCTGAACACCCTCATAGGCGACCTCATCGCCCAGGGCATCCGCGTTGTTGCACCGCGCCTGAACGCCGGTACGCCGCTCTACGAACCGCTCACCGGCGCAGCAGAAATGATCACTGACCGACTGCCGAAGCGCTCTGCCAAAGAAGCATGCTTCCCGGTCTGTGAAGACATCATGACATATAAAAAAGAAGGGCAGAAAGTCACCGTCACCGACATTGACCCGGCCAGATTCCCGGAAACCGTTCTGGTGGGTGTGCGTCCCTGTGACGCCGTTGCCATCCCGCTACTGGATGCTGTATTCTCCTGGGACGACAAAGACGAATTTTTTCTTGAGCGAAGAAGAAAAACCACCGTCATCGGCCTTGCCTGCACCTCTGCAGACGACGCCTGCTTCTGCACCGCAGTCGGCCTCTCGCCAGGCGAAACAAAAGGCAGCGATCTCTTTCTCACGCCGTTGGAAGGGGGTGACTACGCCTGCGAAACCCTCAGTGACAAAGGCGAGGCATTGATCACTGCTCATACAACGCTCTTCAGCGAAGTAAGCAGCGCATTACCTCTGCCGCTCGCCAAACCGTACGCGGAAAAATTCGATCTGAAGAAAGTCAAGGCCTGGCTGGACGACAACTTCGAAAACCCCTTCTGGGATGCCATCGCCACCCGCTGCGTCGGCTGCGGCGCCTGCGCCTTCGTCTGCCCGGCCTGCCACTGCTTCGACATCGTCGATGAAGGCACTGAAAAGGCCGGTAAACGCCGTAAATACTGGGATGCCTGCGGCTTCTGGAAATTCACCCACCATGCCTCGGGGCACAATCCACGGGATCAACAGCCGAAACGCTACCGCAACCGTATCATGCACAAATTCAAATACTACGACGACAAATTCGGCCAGACCCTCTGCAGCGGCTGCGGCAGATGCATCCGCGTCTGCCCGGTCGGCATCGATATTGCCCAGATTGTTGAAGAGATATCTAAAAAACAGGAATAACACAGAGCAACGGAGCACCGGAGAATGTCAAAAGCATAAAACGAGGGGAAAGACCAAAGCGAAAGACTTTAAGGGGATAACCCAAAAAAGAGTTTGGTTTATTCTCCATAATTCAAAGATTTTGGATTTCTCCGCTGCTCTGTTGCTCAGTGTTTCAGGAAAAGGTTTTTAACTATGTGTGATCACAGCAACAAAAACATCTATCTCCCCTACCTCACCACCGTCGCAGAAATCATCGACGAAACCCCTGACGTGAGAACCCTGCGTCTGGTATTTCAGGATGAAAAAGTTAATGACAGCTTCAGCTACCGCGCCGGACAGTTTGCTGAATACTCTGCCTTCGGTGCCGGAGAAGCAACCTTCTGCATCGCCTCTTCTCCCACGAGAAAAGGATACATCGAATGCAGTTTCCGCTCCGTCGGCAGGGTCACCGAAGAACTGCGTCGCCTCGAAGTCGGTGACACCATGGGTGTGCGAGGTCCCTACGGCAACTCCTACCCGATTGAACAGCTGTACGGCAAAAACCTGGTGTTTGTTGCCGGGGGCATCGCCCTGCCGCCGCTGCGCACCCTGATCTGGAACTGTCTCGACCTGCGGGACAATTTCGGCGACATCACGATTGTGTACGGGGCCAGAACCGAAGCCGATCTGGTCTATAAACGGGAACTGAAAGAATGGCAGGAACGGGGAGACGTACGATTGGTAAAGACCGTTGACCCGGGTGGGGATGGTCCTTCCTGGGATGGCACGGTCGGGTTTGTACCGACTGTTCTGGGAGAGGCGGCGCCATCTGCCGTGAACACCATTGCCTTTGTGTGCGGTCCGCCGATAATGATCAAGTTTACGCTGCCGGTACTGGAGAAGCTTGGTTTTGGGGACGATCAGGTCTATACGACTCTGGAAAACAGGATGAAGTGCGGCCTGGGCAAATGCGGCAGGTGTAATGTGGGCAATGTCTACGTCTGCAAGGACGGACCGGTCTTTACGGCACAACAACTTAAAGAAATGCCGATGGAGTTCTAGCTCTGTTTACGATACATGGCAGGTCGTTGGCGACCACGCGCGTGGCTGCATATGTATTGGACTATTTACCCAATGCCTCTTCAATTTTCTTCAGCTCAAACCCTTCGATTATTCTACCGTTGATCATGAACGTTGGGGTGGAACTTACTTTATGACCCTTTGCAATGTCCCGCTGTTCTTCCTGCAGTTTGACCCCGACCGGGGTTATCCCCTCGAAATTTTGCACAGCATCCATTTTCCCGGACATGACCTCTTTGTAGGCGGAAGACCGGTCCATCTGAGAGAGAATGTATTGAGCCTTTACCTTTGCTTTGGGATGGCGGGGAAGAGGATAGAAGAATATGTGACGGGTTACATCACTGCGCCCTTCAAAATATTTTGAAGCTTTCCGGCAATAGGGGCAGTCAGGATCTGTGAACTCCACAACCGTCTTCGGTCCGGACCCGACTGTAATTGATTTGCTGAAATCAAGGGTAGCTGCGCCTGCAGAAAGAGGTAGTGTGGCAGCGGTAATAAACGTCAGTACGAGTGTGATGAACTTCATTTGTATACTCCGGGCTGATTAGGTGTGGTTGTTGGAACTGCATGGTAAGAGGATCACAAATTCACTCTGTTGTTCTTTGCTTTCCACCCAGATTACACCATTAAAGCGTTCTACGGCTAGTTTGCAATATGTCAAACCCAGTCCTGCACCGCTGCGTTCACGCCCGTTCTTCCGTGAGAGTTGGGTAAAGCGGTCGAATATGTGCTCCAGTTCGTCTAACGGGATGCCGTTGCCGGTGTTGCTAACGGAAAGCCTGACGATGCATGTATTATTCAGAAAATCCGGGGGCAGTGTAATATATGCAGGTATATCCAGCAGGCAGGGACGATCTCCTCTGAATCTGTGACAGTTAACTGTGATGGTGCCACCTTCATGGGTGAATTTAAGGGCATTGCCGAGCAAATTTCCAACGACCCTGATAAATGCGTTTTTGTCTACCTCTACAAGTAACGATTCAGTTTCTAAATCGGTTACAAACTCGATGCCGTCATGTTTTGCCGGCCGGGCAAACTGGTTTGCTACTTTGGTTACAAGTTCAATAATATTGTGTTGATGGGTTGCCATATGAATCTTTCCCGCTTCGAACTTTCTGATGTCGAGCAGGTTGTCAATCATGGTTACTACTTCATTGCAACTGTCGATAGCCGATTGCAGATACTCTCCCTGCTCCTCATTAACTGTGCCAAGGCAGCCTTCCTTGACTATATCGATTGACCCGATCACGGCAGTCAACGGGTTTTTCAAGTCATGAGAGAGCATGAGGATAAAATCCTCTTTTTCCCGTTGCAGCTGTCGTTTTTCTATTCTCTCCCGGCGGTGAGCCTGTGCCCGTTCAACTCTCTGAAGCATGTCCTCAAAGGCAAATGGCTTTGAAATATAATCTTCGGCGCCATTCTTCATACATTCAACTGCAAGATTCTCATTGCCCCGACCAGTCATCATAATCACTGCAGTGTCGCATTCTGCAGCCTGGAGTCGCTTCAAAACCGTTACACCGTCGAGGCCCGGCATGTTGATATCAAGCAAAACAACCGTATAATCCTTCTCAAATATCAGTGCATCCAGCGCTGCAGAACCGTCAAATACCAGCGCCGGTGCATACCCCGCGTCCTCAAGATACAGCCCCAGTGCTCGAGCGATTTCATGCTCATCATCAACAATCAAAATCTTTTCTGATGTTTGAGACCGCATTCGTCACCCCTCTCTTTGCGCTGCAGCTATAAATGATTCAGCCAAGGTGAGATCTTCAGGAGTTGTTATTTTAATATTCTGATACTCACCACGAATTACATGTACTTTCCCTCCGATACGTTCCACTAAGGATGCGTCATCTGTGCCGATAAATCCAGTCGTCTCGGCAGAAACATGGGCGCTGAAAATTTTCCCAAAACGGAACGCCTGAGGCGTCTGTGCCTGCCACAGTAATTCCCTGCACGGAGTATCAATAACGACCCCATCGCGCACCGTTTTGATTGTATCCTTAACAGGGACCGCAACCAGTACACCGTCGTAGAGTTTCGCCGATGCAATGGATTGCTGCAGTACCAATTCAGTTATCAGCGGTCTGACTCCATCATGAATCAGGATGATATCACTGTCTGATACAACATCCTGCATAGCCCGCAAGCCATTCATGACGGAGTTTTGCCGTTCTTTCCCACCGGGAACAATAGCAACAACTTTGCGAAATCCGCAAGCTTCAACTATGTGCTCACGGCAGTAAGGAATCTCCTCAACAGGAATGACCAGGTAGATGGAGTCAATCAGCGGAGACTGCTCAAAAACAGAAATCGTCCGGGCAACAATAGGCACGCCGCTCAGTTGCAGGTATTGCTTGTTAATTGAAGCACCCATGCGTTTGCCCATGCCGGCTGCCGGAATCAATGCAATAGATTTAAATTTAATCATTATAGTTTCTTTGTGATTGAGCGTAACAGGTTCTTGCAGAAATTCAACACTCGTATCAAAACGTGCTTATGCTTTTATTGAAGTCGCTGGGGTATTCATCAGAACCTGTCCACCAAACTCAGCATTTTTACGAACAAGAGCTTCTGCCAGGTCGGCGTCTCTTTTGCGAAACGCGTCAATAATCTTTTCATGTTCCTGAACCGAAACAAGCATCCGTCCCGGGAGGTTGAGAGATGTGAAACGCAGCCGCTGAAACTTTGTAACCAGTCCTGCTATTAATTCATACAATTTCTCATTATTGGAGGCCTTAATGAACTGTTCGTGAAAGTCGCTATGAACTTTGAAAAAATGCTTGATGTCACCAATTCGTGCCAGTTCAGCAAGCTTATCGTTTGTTGCCTGAAGACGATCAAGGTCTTTTTCGGTGAATCTAACACAGGCAAGACGAGCTGCATACCCTTCCATGATACTTTTTATGGCGTAAAACTCTTCGATGTCCTTGGGGCTTAATTCGCTTACAACTGCTCCGCGTCGAGGAATGACGGTAAGATACCCTTCCGATTCCAGTTGACGAAAGGCCTCGCGTATCGGGGTACGGCTAATTCCGTATCGTTCTGCCAATTCCGGCTCAGATACACGGCTGCCTGCCTTGAGGCTGCCGGAAAGAATTGCATCTCTAATGTTTTCGAGTATTCTTTCGCGTAGTGTTAGATGCTTTTCAATCAACTTTCTCATGGATGGGTACAACTCCCGGAAATATTTTGCAACATTGTATACAGTATGCAAGTTTTGTCAAATATCCCGGATGGTGTTTTTGTTCATTTATGGTGACTTAAGTGACTAATTCCGGCCATTTTCAAGTTTGTGCGCTTTACAACATACAAAAGAAAGTTGCTTGTGTTTTTGAACCCTTGCAGGTAAATTGCTACGACTATGGATCCGGCGAGACACCTTAAAATTTCGTTTTTTGTTCTTCTGATGCTTATATCAGGGGGAACGTTCGGCTATATGTCCATCGAAGGGTGGCGCCTGCTCGATGCTGTCTATATGACCGTTATTACCCTGGGAACTGTCGGCTTTAAAGAAGTCCACGATCTTTCCGATGGTGGGAAACTGTTTACCATGAGCTTGATCGTCGTGGGTGTAAGCGTATTGGGATATATCGTCGGGAGTCTTGCCCAGATTATGTTTGAGGGACAGATTCAACGGATCATGGGGAGGAAAAAGGTGGAAAAGCAGATTGAAGCGCTTACCGGACATTATATCATCTGCGGTTTTGGCCGAATCGGTTCGTTAATTTGTAAAGAATTCAAGTCGAATGGCCTGAAATTTGTCATTATTGAGAAAAATCCTGAGGCTGCCGAGCGCCTTCAGGAAGAGGGGTACCTGTTTATGAAGGGGGATGCCACTCTTGATGAGACGTTGCTCAAGGGGGGAATAAACAGAGCCAAAGGCTTGATTTCGGTTGTTACTTCTGATACCGAGAATGTGTATATCACACTTACAGCGCGCGGCCTTAACCCGGATTTATATATCATGTCACGCTCCGGTGAAGAAGGCTCCGATATAAAGCTTAAACGGGCTGGTGCCAACAAAGTCGTGTCGCCGTATACCATCGGCGGCAACAGAATGGCACAATCGATATTGCGCCCGAACGTTGTTGATTTTATCGAAATTGCAACCGGTCATGAGCATCTGGAACTACAGATGGAGGAAATCAACATTCCATCCCACTCTGCGTTTGTCGGTGAAACCCTTGTCAGTTCTGGATTCCGCAAAGAGATCGGCGTCATTATTGTCGGTATAAAAAAGAGTCACGGAAAGATGGTCTTCAATCCGCATTCACAGACTAAAATTGAAGAGCATGATACGCTGATCGTGCTTGGAGACCCAAACTCGATTCACAAACTGGAAGATTTGGTCGCCCGTACTGCGATGGATGAAAAAATCAAGGAACACAGGAAAGAACATGGAAAATAAGATTCACGCGCATGTCCCGTACGGGCGTTTGGCAGAACACCTTGATTTTGCAATCACAAATCGTATCAACCCGGAGGTGTTCTTTTCCGCCGATGATCTGGACTCTCTGGTGTGGGAAGAGTTGCTGTCTCTTGCAGGCGCACTTCATGCCAGCGGCCTTACTACGACAATTCATGCTCCCTTCCTGGATCTCAATCCTGGAGCGGTTGATCCAAGTATCCGCGCCGCGAGCCGCCAGCGCATACATCAGGTGCTGAAGGCAGCAGAACTGCTCCGCCCGAAGGTTATCGTCGTCCACCCAGGCTATGATGACCTGCATTACGGAGACAATCGACTTAATTGGTTGAAAAACAGCATTGATTTCTGGCAGGAATTTGTTCCCGTGGCACGTGAGTTTGGAACGATTCTGGCGGTTGAAAATATTTTCGAGAAAGAGCCGTCTACAATTAAGGCATTGCTTGAGGCCGTTGATGATCCCTGCTTCCGTCACTGCTTTGATGTTGGGCACTGGAATATGTTTACGGCGGTAACCCTTGAAGCGTGGTTCAGCGAACTTGGAGCATTCGTAGTTGAGAGTCACATCCATGATAATCATGGTCGACGCGACGAACACCTGCCGGTGGGAGAGGGTGCTATTAATTTTGAGCAGTTTTTCCCGCTATTGAAACAACATGCTCCGCAAGCCGTCTGGACGATAGAAGCCCACAGTGCCGATCACCTTCAAAGGGCTCTGAAAAACATTAAAAAATACATTTAACAAGGAGAAATCCAGCATGTCAGAAACAATACTGGTGAGTGGTGGATGCGGATACATCGGCAGTCATGTTGTCCGCCAGCTTTCAGAGTCCGGCAGAAAAGTTGTGGTGTATGATAATCTTTCAACAGGTTTTCGTGACGCCCTGACGCATGGAGAGGAGTTGACCGAGGGTGACCTGTCTGATCATGAACGTTTGGATGCGTTATTTGAGCGCCATAAATTTACGACGGTTCTGCATTTTGCCGCGGCTATTATCGCACCTGAATCGGTTTCTCTGCCGATGAAATACTATGGTAACAATACACGCAACACGCTGGGGCTGTTGGAAAAATGCGTAAAGTTCGGCGTAAAGCGATTCATCTTTTCCAGCACTGCTGCCGTGTACGGTATTCCTGATGGTGGTGTAGCTTCAGAGGAAAGTACTCCCGCACCGATCAATCCCTATGGTACCTCAAAATTAATGAGTGAGTGGATGCTGCGTGACGTTGGTGAGGCGCACGGCCTGCAGTACGTTGCGCTGCGCTACTTCAATGTCGCCGGTGCGGACCCCCAGGCGCGTATGGGGCAGCGAACCCCCGACGCAACCCATCTGATAAAGGTCGCATGTCAGGCGGCACTTGGAATGCGGGACTGTATCCGTGTATATGGCACAGATTTTCCGACCCCGGATGGAACAGGCGTTCGCGATTATATACACATTGAGGATCTCGCTTCCGCCCACCTCTTCGCATTGAAGTATCTTGAAAATGGTGGTGAATCAACGGCTATGAATGTGGGTTATGGCCATGGCAGCAGCGTCCGGGACGTGCTTGAAATTGTGAAAAAAGTCAGCGGGGCTGTTTTTACTGTTTTGGAAGATGGACGGAGACCCGGTGATCCTGCATCACTGGTTGCAAAAGCTGATAAAATCAGGAGGTTGACTGGTTGGCAGCCTCGCTATAACAATCTTGAAACTATTGTAGCAGATGCATGGCGTTGGGAAAGCAAGCTTGCAGGTCGATAGCCGTGTTGATGCCGTTACTTGATTAATTGGTGTCTGCATGGACGTTGCGGAGTAGTTTACGCTGGTACTCTGACACGTTACGTTACTAACACGTTCGTTTTTGAACGCTGAAATTCCCGACCGTTGCACACAGGATCTCATGGACTTTACGTCACTTTATAGCGCGAAAATTCAGACGACCTTCGACGATGATCAGGCCGAAATCTTAAAAACTTTTCTTGGGAAGTGTACTGATAAAGTGGGCTCGAAGGTAAAGCTGACCAACTATTACAAAGGATTGCCGATTACGTACCCTGCGACGATACTCGGGGTTGAACGGGGGTGTGCTGATCTTGACGTACATCCACAGCAGGCAATAGCGATGTCTGACGATCATTATACGTTGATTAGCAGTCCGCTTTTCCCGCATCCAATTGTTGCCCACGTCCGGTATGTAAACATCAAGAAGCATGTGGCTTCACTCACAAAGTTGTGTTTTGTGGAAGTTCTGGCTGAAAAACGTGCAGCCGTACGGCTGAATCTCAGTCCGCCGGTGAGCGCCACCATTCAGTCTCAGGGACATGATATTGCCGGTAATCTGGTGGATATTTCAACGCAAGGTATTGCCCTTTCTGTCGAAAGGTACGCCGAGCTGGAAGCCGGTGCAGAGATGTCAGTAAAGTTTTTGCTGCCGGATGCGGTACTGTTGAAAGATACACTACTCACCGTGTCGGCAATACTTGTTGATATTGTAGGAAACGCATCACCCTACCACTATAAATTCAGAACCTTGCCTGAAAAGAATCAGGAACAGTTGATTTCCCGCTATATTTTTCAGAGGCAAGTTGAAATAATCAGGGGATTGAAAGGCATACCAGATTAGTACAAACCTGGAGCCCGCCCACATACCACTCACAAACGCTCAATGTACGACCACCACATGTACCAGGTGGCATTTTTGTTACGGAGTCAGGCAGGGGCACTTCTTGCGTGCTGAAGTTCTCGAAATACCGGCTTGGGAACCGGCGTGCCCGTTTCAACGGAGAACACGCTGAAATGCAAGTGAGTTGGAGAACGCCGCTTCGCTGCATTGAGGCCGCTGCGTCCAACTGTGGCGAGTGTGTCCCCCGGCTTGACAATCGTTCCTGTTTCAACAAACAACTTTTCGTTATGGGCATAGTAAACCAGCAGTTCGTTGGCCGGATCATAGACCCAGATATACTTCCCTCCCCGTAGCGGGCTCCCCCGATGCCATTCCTTTTCAAGCGCAACAACTATTCCTCCGGTCATTGAGAGAACAGAGACTGCTGAGCCGCTCCGGTCATCAATGCCGTCCTGATTCCGATCCCGGATAAAAATGTCGTAGGCCGGGTGGCCGCCGTGGCGATTTCCGCTGAAATAGTCATATCCTTGAGGGATGAAACCATGGTTTTTTCCTGTGCCAATTGTACCGGCATCGTAACCGGCTACGGGAAAAATCCAGTCAGAGGGTGAATAATCTTGCCCGCCACGTCGATAGTATTCTGTTCTAACCTCTTCAAGTCTCCCGGGAAGTTCATGTCTGGCATCTGCTCTGCTGATCCGGCTGTCACGTATTCTGGTGCTGAAATCATTGAATTTGAAGCAGGCAGAAGCCGCCACAGCAATTGTCTGATTTTTGTCGTGCGATTCAATGTCACCGGCTTCAACTGCCTGAGGTATGCAGAAAAAGAGTGTAAGTAATATGAGTCTGAGTGGATACATGGCATTTCCTCGGGAAATGATGGATGCAATTTAATAAAAACAGCCCGGCGGATATCATCTCAGCCGGGCCATTATTTGTCGTTACTTTTGGGCAGTTGTTACATCTTGTGGTCGCCGTGTCCTTTGTGGTCCATTGGTTTTTCCCGATCAGCCTGCTCTTTTTCTGTCGCTTTCAGAGCATCGTCAAAGGTTGCCAACTTACCGCCGTTTTTCAGTACAAATGCCTCTGCATCTTTCTTGTCAGCAAAAGCCCATTTTGCAACCGGAGTCATGACACCCCTTTTGCTGCCACCAATTACCCATGTTGCAGTCTTGGCATCAATCAGCTTCTTTGAGTTGAAATCACCAACCTGGAGTGATTTAACCTCTTTTTTGGTTTCCTTCAAATCTGTCGCAATACAGTTAATACTGCACGTACCGGATTTACTGCCATCGGTGTAAGTAGCAATCATACGGCTATGAGCAAATTTTGTACGATTCATACCGCAGTGTTTACAGGCATCAGGTGCCTCAATTTTCTCAGCGGCCAGGCAGACGGTTCCAAGGGCTAAAACGAGCATCAGGGCAAACCACAACTTTTTCATAAGTAAATCTCCTTTATATTTTTTACTTCACAAATGATCCAAGTTTTTATCTTCATACGCACGGTTTGTCAAAAAAATACTGATTATATTGTTGATAAGAATGTGGTTACTGCAAGGTCAAGTTAGAGACAATTGCAGTAACTCCTGTGACAGGGTTTCCCGATGTATCAATAACGCTTATATCGGTTAATGGAAAGTTATTTGCAGAAGGTCCTGCATTATTAGCCAGTTGCAACGTGATGGTCGCAATTTCCCCAACCGTAGTTACGCCGTTTACTACGTTGTTTGCGAGCGCTATTTGAATGGTGTTTGTCAATGCATTGTACTCAGGTGGTGTTTGGGTACCTCCTGCAAATGTACCCGATGGAGTAACAACAGAGGTCGCAATTGCACTTCCAGCCATAGCAGGTGTCACATTGGCCGGGAGTGCTACCGTGAAACTCGCTCCGGCAATTGCTTTGTCAGGAGCGAGAACACCACTGAGGCTCACCTTGAGCGTGGCGCTTGTGTTTGTGTGTGAGCTGCCGCTTCCACACGCGGCAAGCGTCAAAAATGAAAATGAACATAAAAGAGCGAAAAAAATCTGCTTCATCATAATAAATCTCCTTGTTGTAAAATTACGCACAAACAGTTGATGCTGTTCGTCACCAGGTACCGATGTCGATACTTCTCCGCAGAAGCATGATGACGTCGGCCACATCAACAGCACCATTTCCCTGAGGGATGCCGTTAGCTGCAAGCGGAGCGACATCGTAACGGATTTGATCGACCGGGGTCAGGGGAATTGCTCCCGAGTACAACTGAAGCGCTTTGAGGGCGTCGCTGACAGTTGGCTTGACACCGGTACTGCCATTCCGTTTCACGGTGGTGACGCTGAAAGCACCCGGAATTGTTCCGATGGTTAATGTTGCATTTGACGTGGCTCCGGGCATTGCCGAGGTTGTCTGTCGCACTTTGACCTGATCACCGGCGCTAACGGTTGCCGGACTTGCCGAATATGCACTCCAGGTGGCACCGCTATCAGTGGAAACAGCAAATGCGCCACCGGATATGGAAATCGCAGCTGGGGTGGTGATGTTGGCAACGGTTATGGTGTTTGATTCTACTGATGTACTTGTCGCTGCATCAGTTTGGCTGGCAAAGCCAAATATGAAAGCCGATGCCGGCCCCTTCCACGTCCACGTTTCAGTTGTGCTTGTTGATCCAGCTACTTCATTCCCTGCGCTATCTCCGACATATACTTTGTAGGTTGCGGTAAAAAGCTGGTTTGGTTGGGTGATGTATGCAGCTGGAACTGCATATACATTGTGAATCATGGTGCCATCCCATTTCCACTTGGTGGAACTTCCAGCTGTGCCGAATATTCCGTAATAGTTGTTTTCATAAATATTAGCGAATCCCGTCATCATGTTTGAATAGGGCTGTGGAGAACCGGTTAATGCACCACTGCTTGTGCCGCCGACGCCGAACATACCGTCAGCATAGTATGTTTCAAGCCCAGGAGACTGGGACAGGCGTTCTATCCAGATACTTGCCCCTGGAAATGCGGCCTGGATCTGATAGAGGATGCTGCCGGGTATGGTGATGCCGCTTCCGTGCAGTGCAGAACTGTCGTCCCAACCGAGTTGACGGCTGATAGCCACTCCCCCGTTTAATACGCTCCAAGGTTTGCTCGGGTCATATGAGCCTGCCGGGACGTAGGTAAGGGCTGGCAAAGCTCCACTGGAGAAGGAAGGGTGGGTACTTTCATCCTGAACCGATAATGTGTTTGTGCTGGAATTGAATGTCACATTCAACATGGCCATAGGCATCCAGGAAGGTGGGTTGACATAGCCGGTGGTAACGCTAAAGCCGATGATGGTGCTGCCGAGATTCAAGTTGGTTGTTGAGGTTGTGAATGGTGTCGTGGCTGGGACCACACGGACCTTTACATGGGTACCGGCAACAACAGTGGCTGGAGTTGTGGAAGACCATACGCTCCAGTTATATCCACCGTCGGTGGAAACTGAGTATTGTGGGGTTATGCCTCCCGCTACACTTATAGACGAGTCTGCGGTGGCGGCAATAGGGTTGGACATGACATAAAACGGCATGCCGGAAACGGAGGTGTTGGCCGGAGCGTTTGACACGCTTGTGAAAGTTGTTGATGGCGGGACTGGGCTGCCGGTGGTTACAGAAAATGTTGCTGTAACTCCACCAATGGTCAGGATTGTCGATGCCGAAGCACCCGGAGTGGCCGAAGAGGTCAGATGCACCTTTACCTGGTTGCTGTTTTCAACTGTTCCGGCAATGGAGGTCCAGGCACCCCAGGAGAGACCATTATCGGTTGAAATGGCGTATTGGCCACCGCCACTGACAGAGATCGCTGACGGAGCGTTGATGCCGGAAATAGTCACTACGGAAGACTCGGTGACCGTATTGGCAGGAGCGATGGTCAGGCTGGTAAAAGTGAATGTATTCGGGACGGTATCGGATGGGTTTGTGCCGGCGGTGGTGACACGGAACTGTCCTGATCCGTTTGCCGTCGGGATAGCCAGAGTAGCGGTCGTTGTGGTTCCGGCAATTGCAGATGATGTCTGGCGTACTTTGACTTTATCATTTTTGTTGATTGTACCGGCAGCACTTGTCCAGTCGGCCCAGCTAGAACCCCCATCGGTGGATATGGCGTATTCACCGCCGGTTACGGTGATGGGGGAGGCATCATCGGTATGGGTATACACATCGGACTCGAGTAATGTACTAACTGCCACGCCGGTTTGGCTGGTAAAGACAAACGGAGGCCCCTGCCAACCCCAGGTAGTGTCCGTGGCTGCCGAGGCAACCTTGATGCCATTTTTGTCGACCAGTAGCTCGTTGCCGACAGCATCACCCACATAAATCTTGTAGTAGGCTGAAAAGAACTGGTTTGGTTTTGTCAGAAAGCTGAATGGTACGGCGTTGGTATTATGGTCCATCATGCCGTCCCACTTCCACTTGGTGGAACTGCCGGCGGTGCCGAAAATGCCGGGATAGGTGTTTCCCATGTCGAGCCCATTAGCACCTATCGCCTGATATGTGCTGAAGCCTGGCGACTGTGACAGACTCTGGATCCAGATATTGGCTCCTTGGCCATAAAAAGCCTGGACGGCTGGTAAAATGGCTGAAGACGTCATCTCGTTGGCGTCGTTCCAGCCGAAACGTCGGCTGAAGGCGGTGCCATTGAGAACAGCATACGGCGTGGATGGGTCGAAACTGGCAACCCCTGCTGCGGGCGCTCCCATCATATTCGTGTTGGTTGATAAGGGTGCAGCAAACGTTGTAGGTGCTATAGCCAGTTTGTTCGTGCCGGCATTGAAACTGATGTCCAACATGGTCATCGGCATCCAGCTTGGCGGTGTAGAGTAAGCCATTGCGGTAGTTGCCTGCCCCACGGATCCAATTATAAACATGAATAAAGCAAGTACTGATACAAGTGATTGTATGTTCATACCTCTCTCCTTTTTCTGAATTGATGAACGTTGAAAAATAATTCAGGTACGGCAAGAGATTTTTGGTGGTTGGTCCGGAGGCTCTCCAAGCCAATCTATCTGGCGAGTTGGGTTTCTGGTAATCAATGGTGACTCCAGCACGACAGGGCTATCTGCGTTGAAGAAATACGGGAAAACATCTCCATGCCCCACTCCTACCAATGCAGCAGTTTTACCGCTACCGCAGGGACGGGAGCTGATTATGGCTTTTATACGTTTTTGCCCAGTTTGGCTTTTCTTGCAGCATTCTGGTTGCTCCTGTTCTTCTGCATGAGCCGCCTGAATTTTTTTCTGCCAGCAACAGCAGGTGTGATTGGCACTACGCTCGGTCGAACAGCCGCAGATAGAGCAATCGCTGGCACATTCCCCTGTGAGAGCGTGAGCAATGACAGCTGATTGCAGAGCAATCGGTGCAAACGGACTTATGACCATCATCACGTAGAGTATGACAAGCACAAGAGCCGGTATGCAGCGGGGTGGTCTACGCATGAAATTTATGGTGTTATTCCTTTTGTTATGGTCTGAGATACTGGGTGTCCACTCATAGAACCGATGGTTCCATATCCCGCGACCGTTGTTCCGGTCATACACACGGAACTCATCATGCCCCCAGCGGCGCAGTCTGCATAGGCGAGTTTGTCGATTTGTGCTTGCGTCAACGCAGCCGTCGGATTCGCCGTGTTAACAAAAATCATGGCATAGGCGTTGCCTACTCCACCTGCCTTGGGGTTGAGGGCTGTTGGGAAACCGTAGTACATCGCATACCCCGTCCCCGGAGCCCACCCATCGCCACCATATGCTGTTGTAAATGTATTTGTTGTCGGCAACAGGAACGTGGTTACCAGCAGGCCACTCACCCCACCCAGCGTCACCGGTGCTGTTGACAGCTGATTGTTGAGCGATAGCCAGGTCATGGTGTCATTCGGATAAACAGCTGAGCTGCCCGTCATAGATTCACTCAAGATGCCATGAAGTCCCGTTACCGTGCCGGTTGTGGAATTTAATGTGAATGATCCGATAAACAATGAATTATTGGGCTGGGTGTCAGGCTCATAAAAGGTCTCGATGACATTATAGGCCGTAATTACCTCAACTGGCGCGGATGCCGGACCAGTACCAGCGGTATTGGTTGCTGCCACGGAAAAGGAGTAGCCTGCACACGTTGTCGGACAGGAAACGATTATCGATGATCCCGTCCCGGATGCGGTAACTCCGCTCGGACTGGAGGTCACGCTATAGCCGGTGATCGGACTGCCGCCGCTTGATGTCGCACCAATACGTACCTCGACAGTGTTTGTTGCTGTGCCTGCAGTTGCTGTGACCTGTGCCGGGATACCGGGTAGGGTTATCCCTGTTGGTGCAGCAACCGGGATGGTCTGTGTCGCATGGAGCGAACCTGCATCTGCGACAATAATGCAATCACCGGTCAAAAGAGCGGTCACAAGGCCACTACCGCTATTCACCGAGCAGACAGATGGAGTTGTGCTGCTGTAACTTACCGGAAGGGCGGAGGTTGTCGTAGCTGAAACAGTTGCCGTATCAAACTGGCTCAGAGTTGGTGGTTCAGCAAAGGTAATGGCTTGACTCAAGTTGAAGGTGATGTCCTGAGTTGCTTGCGCTGCCGGGGCGTAGTGCGTGTTTCCTGACTGATTTGCGGTGACCGTGCAGGTGCCTGACATTGTGCCGGTTACAACACCTGTCCTGCTGTCAACGGAACAAATTGCCGGGGTACTACTGCCGTAGATGACTGCCAGGTTGGAGCTGGCTGTTGCCACTACGGTCGCGGTATGGTCTCCACTGTTTGGCACAGGAGGAGCTGCGAAGGTGATCACCTGCGGATGTGCCTCAATTGCCGGGCCGTCGTTACTGCATCCCCCCGATGATAGCGCGACCACGGCTGTTATAATTATGATGAATCCGTGTTTATTGAGGAAGCTATGGTTGATATTCATGGATATTCCCTTTTCTGTTGGATATATCAAAAGTGTGCGTTCAGAGATGCGTTGAACGAGCGACCCATGCCCGGAACGGGAACACCCCACGGTATACCGTTGGTTGTCATTGAAGCTCCCTGGCCGACGTACGCTCCACCCAATGGCATTGAGTAGAAACGGTTAAAGATATTCTCGATACCGACATCAAGGCGGGCGTATTTCCACTCGTAGCTGCTGCGCAGATTAAACAGGCTGTAGCCACCGGTCTGCATCTCGTTTCGTACCTGTGACACGTGCCGCTTATCATCTACCGCCTGGAATTCGGCAGTTGTGGACCAGCCTCCCCGGCGATGCACTACCGCGAGCTTCACGTTGAGCGGCATAACATTGTAGAGATTGTCGCCTGTCGTCCGGTTTTCACCCCGGACATAATTGAGCAGGCCGGTACCGGTGAAACTCCCGTAGTCGTCGGATTCAGAAAGAAGGAGGTTGCCAGACAGGTCGAATCCATAGAGTTGAGCTGTTTGATTCACATATTGGAGCAGCACAAAGCCGGAACTGACAGACCCATTGGCAGCGCTGCACTGTCCAGAGTCGCAGCGTTGTGCATCCATATAATCCTGAACGTAGGTGTAGTACCCTGTCCCCTTCAGTCCCCATTTTTTCTTTTCAGTATCATGCCAATCGCCGGTCACGCTTACGGTGTTGGCTACTTCAGATTTCAGGTCATTATTGCCGATGTAGCCGTTGCCATCACCGGCAATGTTGTTCATCAATGCTGCCATTGCATTTGTTGCCCAGGGGTAGCGCTGGTAGAGATTCGGTGAGCGGGATTTGCGTGCGTATCCGGCTTCATACGTCTGTGTCGTGGTCGGCGTATAGCGTGCGAGAGCGGTCACATCCCAATTGAAGTCGGTGTGTTTGCGGTTCTGTGCATTGAAGGCTGCCGCGTCGTTGCCCCAAATTCCGGCGAGGCCGTTGTCGTAACCCTGCACGGGTGCTGCATTGGTTAGGACAATATCGCTGCGAACACCCACCTGGCTGAGCCATTGGGGATTCCATTGTGTTTCCAATTCGCCAAAAAAATCGATTTTATCCCGCTGGCCGTAGTCAACATTCCAAAATGCATTTGGCCCCATTGAACCGCCAACCGGAGGCCACCAGTCGTAGAGGGTGTAATTTTGATATTCTGATCCAACCCGCAGAGTATCCTGCTCAGTAAGTACAATGTTTCCCGAGAGTAACATCCCGTTGGTTTTGGCCTTGGATTCCATGGGCATACCGGTGCCGTAGAAAAAACGATCCGTTCCCATATCCATTTTGTGCCGGGTGTCTTGGTGGAAGGCTCGTGCTTCAAGGTCACCCCATCCAAACTGACCGGTGTAGTGAAGGTTGAAGAGTGTGTTTCTGTTGTTAGTCATGTCCATGCGCTGGTTGGGAAACCCTTCAAAACCTACCTCCTGCATGCTTGCGTCAAGTTGGAGCAAATGGTTCTCATGTCGCAGTGCCAGGCCAATTGACCTGTTTATTGCCCCGTCATAAGCGGATGACCCGACTACATTGCCGGGAATCAAGGGGCCGCCTTCGTGCCCCTGGGAGACAGGCTTAAATGCTCTTCCGGCTTTGTAATTGTCTGATTGGGTATGGGATTCGCTGTAGGACACGTTGGCGTTTCGTCCCATAAGCGTGGCGCCAAAATTGTAGCCAAAGGCATTACCGTTGCTGCGAAAAAATGTACCCGCCTGCCCCTTGATGGTGACATTCTCGCCGGTGGGAGCAAATTCGGGCGGAGCGGACTTTACCTGAATTGAACCGCCAACACTGTCACCGCCAACGCTGACCGGAGTGATGCCGGCAAACACGGTGACAACCGCGACCTTCGTCGGGTCGATATAGGAAAGGGCCGAATTCATGTGATTGGGACATGCAGACATCAAATCCATACCATCAACCTGAATGCGTATCCGGTCATCTGCCAGGCCGTGGATTGCAGGAAGGCTCGATATACCACCGGCACCATTGAGACTTACGCCGGGGATGTCTTGCAAAAGGTGCGCACTGTCACTGGTTGCCGTTCGCTGTGGTGCCAGGACTGCGTCATTAAGTCTGGCTGCACCGAGAGATGAGTTTGAGGACTCTTCCTGTGTCCCGGAGATAACGATTTCCGGCAACTCCTGAACATTCTCGGCGCGTGCAGTTGGTGCCAGCAGAGCGACTATGACTGCGAGGGGCAGTAAGGTGTGGAGCATGGTCATGTTGGTCTCTCTTTACAAATTTGTTATTGAGCTGCTGTTGGGTCTGTTACAAAGCCGATTCGCACAATCCCCGCTTTGGTTGCGCTGGACATAACCTGGGCTACCAGCTCATAGTATGCCTGTCGGTCGGCGCGGATATGCAACTCGGGCTGCGGATCACGCTTCGCTTCGGCGGCAAAGCGTACCGGTAACGAAGTGGCTGGAACCATTTCGCCATTCCAGAAGAGCGAGCCGTCTTTGCGAATACCTAGCTGGATATGCTCAGGCTTGGTAATGTTGGCAGCGCTTGAGGCTTTGGGCAGATCCACCTTAACTGCATGAGTCAGCAACGGCGCTGTAATGATGAAAATAACCAGCAGCACCAGCATGACATCAACCATGGGCACCATGTTCATGTCTGAGATCGGCCCCTGTTGGCGGCGTTGATTAAAGCTTCCGATTGCCATGATCTCCTCCTTTATCGGGCCACTACGTCGTTTGTCTGCCGCAGATCTGGAGAAGACTCGGTGCCGGCTTTCTCTCCAACGGTGACAAGTGTGTACAGGTCATGGGCAAAGCCGTCCAGTCGGGCAAGCCAGATTCGGTTGCGGCGGTTGAACGAGTTGTAAGCCAATACTGCTGGAATTGCGACACCAAGACCGACGGCAGTCATTATCAGCGCTTCCCCAACAGGGCCGGCGACCTTGTCCAGCGTTCCCTGACCGCTTATGCCGATAAATACTAGGGCGTGATAAATTCCCCAGACCGTGCCGAACAGCCCGATATAGGGTGCAGCTGATCCAGCGGTTGCTAAAACCGTCAAACCTGTTTCGCTGCGTGCAGACTCCTGCTCAAGGCTGTTGCGCAGTGCGCGGGTAACAAACTCGGAGAGGCCACCGGCCGAGGCCAGTTTTTGAACACCGTGCCGACTGCCGTCCCGTCCCGCTGTCAACGCCTGGTTGGCAAGATCTGCAAAGGCGTTATCCGCTTCAGAATTCTGCAGCAATTTCTCCATGTCCTGGAGGGAATCCGCTTCCCAGAATTGCTTGAGAAACAGGTCGGCACGTTTCCGAGCGTATAGGTTGGCAAGAGTCCTTGTCAGGATAAGATACCAGCTGGCCAGGGACATGCCCACCAGAAGCAGAAGCACCGTCATGCCGACGGCATCAGTTTGAGAAATAAAATGTGCAAAACCGAGTCTCTGATCCATGTCAGCGTCCTTTAAGTGTGAAATTGAATGGTTGCAAAGCAATGGAGCGAACTGCTACACCATTTCTTTTTGCCGGGTTGCATCGCCATGTCTTTACGGCATTGACGGCTGCTTCATCCAGGCGGGGGAAGCCGGATTTTGTCTTTATTTCGACATTGGTTACGTGGCCGAGTTCGTTCAGCTCAACCAGCAGTATTGTTTTACCCTGCTCGCCGAGCCGGATTGATTGCTTTGGATACGAAGGCGCTGTGCGGTCCGTACAGGCGACCGACAGCTCTCCACTCAGGTGTACCGTCTGCGGCATCTGGGTGCCGCCTTCATGTGGAGATGGTGCAATTACCGGTCTGGACACAACAGGGGCACTCATCTGCACCGGAATCGGTTGTATTCTGGTCACGGGCGGCGCCGGTACAACCGGTTCGGATTTTGAAATAATCGGTGCTTCGCTTGCCAGTATCTTTGGTGCTGTGGGCACGGGTGCCTGAGGGCTCTCTTGTTTCGTCAAAACTGGTTTTTGTTGTGTCGGCGCGGTGACGTTGGCGGGTGCTGTAAGATTGACGTAGTTTACAAACACGGTTAGAGCCTCTGAAGGCGGCGGAATGATGTGATAGCTTAACAGAAAATAGAGCACAACGGAGTGCAGTGCTATGGCGGCAGCAAGCCCGATAGCCTTTTCTCGTTTGATATGTGTGGTTACTCTCTGTTTCATGTATGACCTATCAATATGCCCTTTTACGATTCACCGCCAAAGATGGTGTCAGCACCGTATCAGTACCTGCACGAGTGAATATTGTTCCTTGTCCTGTCAGCCAAACCGTACAAACACAATCTGTAATGATGACATCGCCATTCAATCGGACAACGCCAAACAAAAACGATAGACCCATGCAACCATTGATGTTCACACTTTATCCATATGCACACGAACTCAATACAAATTACACGTGAGTACGGCATTAAGCGGTAATGGTTCTCAGACGGAAATGATATGACTCTGACTAGGAGATAAAACGGACTTGTGGAGGCAGATCAGGTGGATCTCCATATCGTGAGGTCAGGAAACCGGGGGGGGAAGCGGTGAGGGGGGTTTGCTCTGGCGAAGGGATCCCATCGACAAAGAAATAGGGAATGTGTTGGGCTTGTTCACTGTTCAACAGGTCAAAAAGCTTGCCGGTACCACAGGGGCTGCTGGTGACGATGGCCCCTGTTGACGATTCGGCAGGGGTGGCCGAAACTGATGATGTCTCGTCTAAACTTGTGTGGGAATCTGATGCCGGTTCATTGCAACAGCTGGATTTTTTCCATGTGTTTTTTGCCGGTGGTCCAGGTGGAGTGACAACTGTCTTGGCCATGTCATGCCGGTGGGTATCGTCTCGTAAGTGTTGTTTTTTTTGCCAACAACAACAGGTGTGATTCGCGCTCCGCTCCAGTGAACAGCCGTCAATTTTGCAATCACCGGAACATTCACCCGTGACTGCATGAGCAATCATCTTTGACTGCATGGCAAGCGGAGTCAGCGGGCTGAACACAATCAGCAGGTAGACTGCCGTCATAAAAAGTGACGTTATATAGCGGTGGGACATCGTCATACAACACCTGGAAAAAATGCTGGTAGCTTACAGTAACGTGCAACAGAATCTTCTGACACTCGCCGGGGTTTGATCGTAACTTTATTAAGACGATGCTGTCAAGCCCGCCAGTGCGTCACAATGAACTGTTGCCGGTAATTTATTTAAGCATAAACAGTGCCATCATATCCACAGAGTAGAGTGTGTAATTGAATGCCGAGTGCGTGAACCGTTGCAGCATGTCTGGCACGATTGGCTACAATCTCCATCAGGGTTTTATCAAAGCCTGTTGCTATTGCAATTTCCCTGGCAGTGTTAGCCTTTGAAATAATTGACAAGTACTCCTGGGAAATCCGCCCCGCGTGTGCCCAGTCGTGCAGCACGGCAAGGTCAAGCTCTGATGCCGCTGCATGTGTATTCTTATAGCCGCAGGCAATTTTCAACAGCTTTGCAAATTGGCAGGCGATTATCGGTTGATTGAAACCACGTTTACTACATGCCTGCAAGGCATAGGCAACATGATCACCCATCATGATGAAGGCCTCTTCAGGAAGGTGGGGAAGATGCTGCTGAGCTGCCATTTCGCTGCTGCGGCCAGTGGATAATACGACTGTTGGGCAATTGCAGGCTTTTGCAACATCGATGGACGCGTCAATTGTATCGGTCCACGCCTTGGCTGAAATGGGTCGGACAATGCCGGTAGTACCAAGAATCGAAAGTCCGCCCATGATTCCCAGCCGGGCGTTGAGTGTCTTTTTTGCCCGCTCTTCGCCATCAGGAATTGAAACTTCAATGTGGAATGCATGATGAGTATTGAACTCTAATTGAACGGAGTGAACAGATTGCTCGATCATTTTTCGTGGTATCGGATTTATGGCCCATTCGCCCGGTGGAATTGCCAACCCTGGCTTGGTTACAATGCCTATGCCTCTTCCGCCTGAAATGTCGACATTTTTACCGGTGGCCCCCTGAAGCACTGAAACCAGGGCGTGTACCTCCGCTCCATTGGTTATATCCGGATCATCACCGGCATCTTTTACGACAAAGCAGGTTGCCGTGCCCTCCGAAAATGACTGGCCATGCAATTGGAACTGAGCGCTGGCCCCCGTCGGAAGATCAATACTGACCTCGAATGCAATAGCCTGGGTTGTCAGCATCAGTACTGCGCCTTTGCACGCTGCTGCAGCGCACGCGCCTGTTGTGTATCCTGAGCGAAGCTCCATTTTCACTGTTGCGGAACAGCAAGGATGCCGAGAGCATTCACAACTGCGGCTGCCACATTGGAGCCTCCCTTCCGCCCGATGTTGGTGATGAACGGGATATCGTGGGTGCCGGCGGCCAGAGCATTTTTACTCTCCTCCGCTCCAACAAAGCCGACCGGAAGCCCGATGATTAGATCCGGTTTTGCCGCACCGGCTTCAATAAGGCGGAGCAATTCGAACAGGGCTGTCGGGGCGTTTCCGATAACAAAGATGCGGTTATGCGGGTTGGCAACCGCTTTGCGCATGGCTGCAATTGAGCGGGTAATGCCTTCGGCTTTTGCCTGAACGGCAATATCCGGGTCGGCGACATGGCAGGATATTTTGCAGCCGAGTGGAGTCAGGCGGGGTTTGCTTATGCCGGAAAGCGCCATGTTCGTGTCGGTAACAATGCCTGCGCCACTCGAGATGGCGGCAACCGCTTTTTCAATAGCATCATCAGAGAAAACCATGGCCTGGGAATATTCAAAATCGGCGCTGGTATGTATTGCGCGACGGACAACCTGCCATTCCGAATCAGGCCAGCCATGGTTGCCCGCTTCGGCATCAATGATGCGGAACGACTCTACTTCGATCGCCTCCGGTTTCATACTCAGAGAGTCCATCAGTTCCACCCCAGCCTTTCCAGAGATTCGCGAATCCGCTCGGTCTCGATCTCTGCCAATTTACGGTGTGCACCCAGATGACCACCCATCTCCATGATCAGGCCGGGATGACGCTTCTGGGCTTCTTTAATTTCATCAGGAAGGTCATGCTGAACATGAGCACCCATGAAAAGAAAATACGGCATCAGCAGAATGCGCTCGGCTCCACGGGCTACGCAGGCATCAATCCCCTGTTGAATGTTTGGTTCATGCAGTTCCCGGAACGACACCTCTACAATTTCAAATGGGGTCATTTCCTTTACCATGGCAGCGACTTCTCGAGCGGCGTCATTTGCTTCTGCAATGCGGCTACCGTGTGCCATCATCAAAATTGCTGTTTTCATAGTTACATCCTGTCAATTGCGTAATGGATATCGGTGATTATCAAGGCCAGCAGGATAAATAATGTACGAAGGGATCTGTACGTGCGGATGGGCACCGGGGAGATTCAAACTGAATCTCCCCGGTGGATCAGGCTACTTTTTGAAGGTCTTTACAATGTACCCGGCAAGCTGTTTTGCGTCAGCATCTGAAATTGTCTTGGTATCGAACACCGGCATTCCACCGCCACCCTTGCGAATTTTAGTGGTGATTATCTTGGTGTCTTTAATCCCCTTGAGAGTCTCTTTAGGGTTCATGATATTGCCACCATCAGGATGGCAGGCAGCACATTTTGCCTTAAAAATTGCTTCGCCGCTGTTTCCTGTTGCAAATGCGGCCGCTGACATCATGCCAATGCTTACTGCAACTGTTGCCAAAATAACATTTTTTCTCATCATGTCTCCTTGTGATACCAGATAGTTGTCACCCAATTTGGTGTGATTACGGGGGGCCATAATAACATTTTGAAAGCATTCAGGCAAGTAGTGGTTTTAGCAAATCCCGAATGGTTTTATCGCCTGCATGCCATTGGATACATGAAGGAACTTGTAACTGTAAAATTTCTCGACAGCTGACTGCCGGTTTATAAATTGCAATTGATTTCAATTACGGCAACGGCATATTAATTAAATAATTTCAGATAATTGCCGGTTTAACCTGGATGTGCTTATTCATATACGGAACGTCGTGCTGACGGGGTTAAAATGAAATTGTGCCTGTAAAAATGTAAAGTATATCGACGTAAAGTAGCTAATATACTTATATTGAAAGCATATTTATGGATTATTGTCAGCAGTCTTGCGGAGCGTCAGAGGGAATTAAAAGTATCGAAGATGCTGCAAAAGGTGAATAGAAGCAGTTTTTATGCATGCTTTGCACAGTGTGTACTGACTGGTATATATCATGCATGAGTTAGGTCTGTAAATTTTCCTCTGGATGAGTCCGCAAAGTCGGAAACTGGCCACATACTCTGGCTGTGTCATGTTGGTGCATCTGATTTGCAAACATAAGTCGGGATATAAACCAATGAGTGCCGTATCGCATCATTTTCCACATACCAGGAAACGCTCACATCGTAGGCAGTGGGCAGGCCTTCTGATATTTGTCTACATGATGATTGTCTTGAGTCCGCTCGCTCCGTTTGCAATGCACTCGAAGTCTATTGCACATGCCGTTACCGGTGAGTGCTCAGGTGATTGCGATATAGACGGTTGTTCTCTTGAGAACCGGATGCATCATAGCTGTTGTTGTGTACAGAAAAAGCAGCGTGCTGCCAAGGTAACGCCATCAACTGATGTGTGCTGTGTGCCGAAGGTTATTTTACCAGTGGTTGAGAAGGGCAATTCCAGTGAATCTTCGCGGGCTGTTGCGGTAGAGGACGATTGGATATTAGTCAAGGGCACCTGCTGTGCAAAGAGTAATGAACATCAGCATGAGGTAAATGTCCCGAGTACGCAGAGCTCAGGAATCAGCTCTAGTGGAGAAACCTACTACAAATGCGGTTCCCCGTGCGGCAAGAGTAAACTATTCGCCATTGCGTCAGCCGGCGCATTTGAATTGATCCCCGTTATCTACTCCGAGCAGATCGTCATACCTCATGAAACCACTCAGTATGCCCCCCTTACATATCGCATGACTTCTCGTTATGCAGACCCGCCTGAACAACCTCCCAGACTCTCTGTTGCTGCCAGAACATAAAATTCGTATACCCAGTAAAACTTTAAAAACTAATTGAACGCGGACGGTTTCCGCAGTCGGTTGTGTTGCGGAATGCCCGTCACGACAGGAGTTGCGTCATGACCATTTCCGATTATAAAATTGCGACCAAAGTACCGCCACGGAAAGTACTTTCAATGGAGAGGAACGATTTTCCGCTTACTGTTCAGTATGGCGATACAACGTACGTTCTCGTTGCAACAAAAGGTAATAAATTACTGCTTCAAAAACCACTGATATAGCCAGCCAGCAAATGATTTCGCGGTGATATCGCGAAATCCACGCAAGCAAGCCGAATAATTCCTCCTTACCAGATAGGGGGAGCTATTCGGCTTTTTTTGTTTCTGGCGAGGCACTCATATGGTTTCTGAAACGGAATAATAAAATTAAATGCGAAAGGAAACCTTACATAATGAAAAAGACATGTTTGAATATTATAGCCGCCTCGTGCGCATTTACTGCAAGCGCATTTTCAGCAGAAAGAACAGAACAAAAACAGCAACTTGATGAGGTTGTAGTAACTGCTACCAGAACGGAAAGAAAAACCGATGAAGTTGCAGCCGGTATCAGTACCGTTGGTCGGGATGTACTCAATAATTCACGTATGTTCGGTATCAAGGAAGGGCTTACCGGGTTGTCAGGAGTGCAGTCCGATTCGAAGAACGGCGGCTATGACTCCCGCCTGATCATTCGCGGTGCCGGCCTCAAGGCACTCTATGGCGTACGTGAGATTATGGTGTTGCTAGATGGGGTACCCATAACTGATCCGGACGGAATGACCCGGTTTGATTTCGTTGACACCCAGACAGTAGATCGAATCGACGTAGTCAAGGGACCCAATTCAACACTGTACGGGGCAAATGCCGCCGGAGGCGTTGTCAATATACTTACCAGAAGTCCGTTCGAAGAGATCAATAGCCTCAAAGTCGGTTACGGTAGCGATAATACACAGATATACAATGCACTGGTATCGGTCAAGGCGGGGGAAAGCACGGCGCTATCGTTGTCCGGCACCCGGAAAAGTACCGATGGCTGGAGGGAATGGAACAAATTCGACAGCACTCAGTTCAATGTAAAGGCTGCCCATATGGTGAACAGCACATCAACGGTGGACCTGAACTTCAGCTATACCGACGCCAATATCCAGTTGCCGGGCACACTAACCAAAGCGGCATTTGAGGCGGATCCTGCCCAGTTGACCTCCGAAGCGTGGCGTCATTCCGGTCGCTACAGCAAAATATACAATACCAGCATCAAACTGGAATCTGATATTGGCAGTTTCAAGATCAAGCCGGTTGCCTATTACCAAAACTGGGAGCACTACCATCCGGTGACGGGACTCATTAATGACGGTGGCTCCGATGTGTACGGAACCGACATCCAGGGTGACTGGAAACACTCGCTGCTTGGAAATGCCGGCACTTTGACCGTTGGAGTCGCGGGACAGATAGATACTCCTAAGGGGAGTAAATATCTGTACAGAGATGTCAAAACTCTCCCTACAGGTCGCATTACGGCGACACTTTCTGATGCCAGCGGCAGTGAAGCTTCGCACAGTAGCGATACCATCTCCAAGTGGGGTGTATACGCACAGGAATCGATCAGAGTCAACGATGCGTGGCTTTTCGATGCCGGTATCCGTCTTGATCAGGTATTTTTCGATCTTTCTACGGAGAATTATCAGAGCTATGACTACGCCACCGGAAAGTATAAAGCTGACCGCTCCACTACAAACACAAACAAGGATTTTACACAGGTCAGTCCGCGTATCGGCGCAGTCTATAAAATCAACACGGTCTACAGTCTTTATGGAACCGTTGCCACCGGATTCCAAACACCACAGTCTTCCGAACTCGACAAAAATCCGGGGCTTACTCCCGTCAAAACGATTAATTATGAAACCGGAGCCCGTGCACGTTTTGATGGGGGACACAGTTTTGACGCATCTGTGTTCTATCTTGATGTCAAAGACGAGGTTGTCCTGAGTTATCTCGCAGGAGGCGATACAACGTATAATAATGCCGGCTCAACCATAAAAAAGGGGTTCGAGTTTGCGGGTAAATATCAATTATTGCAGGGATTGTTCCTGGGAGGTACCTATACGTACAGTGATTTCCAGTACGATACTTTTAAGGAAGCTCTCTCCGGGGTGACGTACAACCGCAATGGCAACCAGCTACCCTATGTTCCAAAGCATCAGTACAACATGTATGCATTCTATAAGCATTCGTCCGGATTCAAGGCTAAAATCGACTCCTACACCTGGGGCAAATACTATGTAGATAATGCTAACTCAGCAACGTATGGAGGCTACAACTTCCTGACTAATGCCATGGTCGGTTATGAAAACAAAAACTGGGATATTACCTTTGACGTAAATAACGTTTTCGATAAGCAGTATGCCATGGAGGTTACTAAGGATACAACCGGTACTGAACGCTATCGCCCCGGCGCTCCGATTTCGGTCTTTGGCAAAGTCGCCTACAAATTCTAGGGGGACGCCATGACGCGAAAAACCATCATCATTTTTACTGTGTCAGTGGCCTTTTTTACACTTGCCGCTACATATCGTTTTCACGATTCTGCCCATTCAATCGGAACCATAAAAAAAGGTGGTGGGGTTGCACGGCACCCTGCTGTGCTGGATAAGGGTCGAGATTCCTATGTTCTGGTTGCCACTGCTGCGGTTCTTTCACCATACAGGGGAAATGCCCGTGTTGCTCTCGAAGGTGATCCGACCTTGACGGCCACATTTTACAATTCGGAAGTGCCGATAAATCTGGGGTTGTTCCGACATCCGAAATTTCAGAATAACACGTACTATGATCTTCGTCCGAAAGATAAAATTGCACTGTGGGTAAAAATCAGACGAATCCGGGATGGTGAACAACAGCTGACACCCAGTTCCGGTACAGTTCAGGAAAAGCAAGGGGTAGAGCTGTGTGCTCAGTGTGATCAAAGCGAAGAGTTGGCACCATCCCGCTCAACACAGGTTAATAACTATCAGCGGTCTATGGCTGAAACACATGTAACGCGTCATGTATCTGCTCTGCCCCTGGATCTAAAAACAGCGGGTGAGGGTGGCCGTAATGAAAATTCGGCAGATTCGAGCAGCAAATGGCGTGGAAAAACAGCGGGGAAGCAAATGAATGGCCCTGCCGTGGCCTTTTATGATGCAGCTACCAACGAACCGCTCCTGAAAATACCAATCCGCTTCACCGGAGCTGGAGGAGGTGATGATAATGCACATTGAAAACAGTTTTACGCGTTTCATGCGCACACATCGTACATGGATAATGATCGTATCGTTACTGCTGTTTTTGCCACCATTGGCGATCGTTTTCCAGGTAACTACCGGTGACGGAGATTTTTGTGGTACCTGGTGCCCGCGTATGTTTTATGCCATTCGCAAAGGTGCCGGAATAGGTGAAGTCATCGGCGGAATCATGCGCGCGTATATGGGCGTCGGCTTGATCGCCGGAGTGATTATTTCAACGTTTTTTCTGGGGCGGTACTGGTGCAGTCATCTCTGCCCGATCGGGGGTGCCGGGGAATTGGGGAGTCGGTTTGTTCCGGAAAAGTTGAAATTACACTACGAATCGATCCCGGCAGCTCCGGTCCGATACGGATATCTGGGTGTATATCTGGCGGCTCCGCTTCTTGGCCTGGGGAGTCTTTGCTGTAATTACTGCAATTTTGCTGCAATCCCACGCCTCTTCGGTTCGCTCTTTATTCAGGCCGATCTGGCCTACTTCTTTCGGGCCTACGGCATAATAAATCTGGCACTTTTCATTCTGCTTGCAGTGGTTGCTAAGGGGGGAAGGGCGTACTGTAATTTTCTCTGCCCGGTAGGTGCATTGGATGCGTTGTCTAGCAGATTGGGGATGAGGTTTGGCAAACGGGTTACGGTTGTGAAACACCGATGTACCGGTTGCGGGCAGTGTACAGATATCTGCCCGACGTGGGCCATCAGCATGCATGACGCAAGCGCAAAAATTGATCAGCTTTCCTGTATGCCTTGTCATCAATGTGAAAAAGTGTGTCCGGAAGGAGCCATATGTTATGGGAAAAATGTCTAGTTCACTGGTTTTTTGCGCTGTTGGCGCTACCGGAGGTATTACTGCACTGCCGGTCATTACGGGTATGTGCGCTGGTGGCAACTGCACGGCTTGCTTTAATTGTGCAGGCATGGGAGTTATTCTGGTCGCAGTCGCACTCTGGAACAAAAAGAAAGGAGATGCATCTGATGAATTGGCTCAAAGAAGCAATTGACTACGGCGTTATAGGGTTATTGATAGTAATGAGCGTGATTGCAGTCGGGGTCGCTCTGGAGCGAAAAGCATTCTATCGAAAAATTGACGTATTATCATATAAGGACAAGAAAGAACTGGAGTTGGCACTGACCAGAAAACTGCATATCATTGCGACTGTCGGCAGCAATGCCCCCTATATCGGTTTGTTGGGGACTGTGCTTGGTATCATGCTGACCTTTTCAACCATGGGTCAGCACGGTTTTGTTGACGCCAGCAAAATCATGGTAGGTCTGGCACTGGCGCTGAAGGCGACAGCGGTTGGGTTGGTGGTCGCTATTCCGGCGGTGACAATCTACAACTTCCTGGTTCGCCAGGCCAAGGAAACCATGCTCGCCTGGGAGGTCCACCATGGAAGAGAAAGAAGTTAGCGTCATCAACGTGATTCCGTTCATCGATATCATGCTGGTGCTGTTGACCATTGTCCTGACAACCTCTACATTTATTGCCCAGGGCGCAATTCCGGTGCAACTACCCAAGGCTTCTCGGGGGGGCAGCGCCGCACTGCAGGGGCATACAATAGTGATCAGCCAGGTCGGAATGCTGTTCTTTGATGGTAAACCTGCAACTATTGCGTCCCTCACGCAGTCACTGAACGGCATTGATCGAAATTCTCCGGTTCTCATCAGGGCTGACAAGTCACTGGTATTGCAGGACTTTGTTAAGGTGCTGGATTCTGTTACCTGTATGGGGTTCAAGAAACTCAGCCTGCAGACGGAGGCCATCAGTGCTCTGCCAGGTTAAATATTATCTGACTTCACTGGGGGTGCATCTGGGGCTGTTGGCGCTGATGCTGGCATTGACCGCCAATGCAGTTACCCATACTCCCCCCATCACTCTTGATTTTACACTTGCTCAATGTCAGGTCTCGGAGCAGCCGAAGGAAAGACCCAGACGACCGGTGACTGCCGTCAGACAGCTGCCGGTAGCTTCGCCATCTGCACCGGTTAAGATGGTGGAGGTACGACCGGCAGCTGTACCGGAAATCATGGCCAGTCAGTCCCCGGGACCATTTCCGACGCTACCCGCATCAAACAGAGCGGTTGCAGCACACGTGCCCCTGCAGAATTCCAATGCACCGTCTGCATTTACAACTGCTTCGGAAACAAACTCCCTGCGTGGGGAAGAGCGAATAACTCCGGAAAAGGCTCAGCAACTTTATCTGAAAGATCAGTTGAGTTATATTCGCAGCGTTATCTCAAAAAATCTTATTTATCCCTCCATTGCCCGCAGGATGGAATGGACAGGAAGAGTCGTGTTATCATTTGTTGTAGCGGAAGACGGCAGGATCCACTCAATACGTGTAAAAGAGACCAGCGGGTACCCTGTGCTCGACAACAGTGCCTTACAAACGGTAAAAAATATTGGTACCTTTCCGCGTCCACCTGTTGCAGTTGAACTTGTTTTTCCGGTGACGTTCAATTTGCAGTAGATTCGACTTAAAGTTTTGCGTTTATTGCTCGTAGTCGAAATGTGCCTGCTAAATTTGTTGACAACCAACATTTTCTTTGTAAAGTTAAGCGCACATATATCTTGAGGAGGATCTACCATGAAAAAATCTGTTTTGCTTGTTGTCTCCCTGTTGTTTGTTTTTGTTGCTGTATCTTTTGCGTTTGCCGCAAAAGGACCTACCGGTAAGTTTGCAGGAAAAGCTGGTGACACCGTCTATGTCTGTGGTTGCGGGCAGAGCTGCGATTGTGGCAGTTTCGCAAATAAAGAGGGGAAATGCGGTTGTGGTAAAGATCTGGTCAAAACTACTATTGACAAGGTTGAAAACGGTAAAGTGTTCTACAAGCTTGACGGTAAAGAGCTTTCTGCACCAGCTACCGGTAAATATGCATGTGGATGCGGTGATGGATGCAACTGCGGGTCTATCAGCCAGAAACCGGGCAAATGCGGCTGTGGTAAGGATATGGTAAAGGTAAAAAAAGCAAAAAAATAATGTAGTGGCTGTATCTAACAGTGGTAATCACCATGAATATAACGCACCTGATAGAAGCACCGTCAGGTGCGTTTTCATTATCAATAGTAAAAATTCCAACGGAGTGAAACTTCGGAGAGAGTGGTGCTATTCATATATTCGTGGAGGGCTTCAAGAGAGAGGCTGTTGTTTTGCGTCAGGCGCTGGTTCAAACTGACGGTTGCTTTTACGGAGGTACGGTCCTCACCAGACCTGTACCAGTAACCGGCCACACCAAGTAGAAGTTTTGTGCTGCTTGAAAGCTGTTCCACCATACCCACGCTGAGTCCGGGTGCAGCGGTAATACCGGCACGAAATTCGTGCCCCGCCTGTATCATCAGCTCACCAAAAAGGTAGTAAATGCCTTCGAATGGAGTTGAATAAGAAAAACCACCGCCTGAGTTCAGGTGGTAAATGAGGTGTTCCTGACGGTTGTGCAACAATTCTTTGTCAAAACCGGTATTTATTTTCCATGAAACCGGTTTGAAAAAAGTGTCTCGCGGTGCGATGGAAATAATGTCAAGGATATACAGCGAATTCAGATACAAATTCTTAGAACCTCCACCATAGCGTAGAGCGGTATCCAGAAACTTTATCTGCGCCCCCGGCAGATATCCTTGATCTGGGTCTCGGAGTGAATGAAATTCTGGACGAACATTCAGCTCTCCGAACAAGGTGCCTCGATGAACTCCAATCGCTGAAGAAATTCGTGTGGTTCCGTGCCCCTTGTCGGGACTGACCGGTTCCGTAATAGTGTAAATATCTTCAGGAGCGTTTCCCAGACCACTCCTTACACTAAGAATCTTGAGATACAAACGCGAATAGACATCCTTTTCAATCTCTTTACGACCAAACCGGTATTGAACAAACCCCGCCGCAAGATCGAGTATCTTTATTTTCTCAATAGTTGAAACGGGAAGGCTGATTACTCGAGACGGGTCCTCCGCCATAAAGGAAATGTCATAGGCGATTGTCTGTTCGTCGGGTTTCAGCAACGAGATGATTTTTCTGATTTTGGTGCCTTGTGAGGGGCGGTAGCTAACGCCGCCAATGATGCCATTGGCCATAGCTATTTGCACTGTGTCAGATGGCAGAACGAAGTAACCTGCCTTCTCAGTCAGTTGCAGTTCCGGACGCGCTACTTCCATTAGAAACATCAGGTTGTAAGAACAGTTCTCATCCAAAAAATAATACGAAGATTCAATGTTCTGTAGTTCCCATATGTGTTCGAGCATTCGTTTTACTTCCGGCGCAGTAAGATTAAGCTTGTACTCCCATATATCCCGGTGTTCGAGGTCGTTGTATTCACGAACTTTGTCATAGTAGGGCATCAGTGAATAAAACCCCTTGTACATTCCCGTTAACCCTTTCCACGCATAGGCAAGGCCGTTTGAATCCGTATTTGCAGCAGAATAGTTCACGGCGTATGAAATGAGTCGGCTTCTGCTCTTACCGTCAATGCGAATCAGGGTATGTCCGAACATGGAGGCGGGACTATTGATGTGCCCAACCGGGAAAACAAGCACTGCTGACTGTGCTCCAATTGCTTCAAATGTACTGTCACGTTCGGAACACACTGTGGAGGGAAGCTGAGACTGATCAATGTGCAGATGTTCATCCAGCCAGGCAAAACGGCCTGGAAAACGACAGAGGCTGCTCTGGCCGTCTTTGAGATCAACCAGGAAAAAGCTCTGTAGTGTTGCTTCCAGTTCCGCTTCGGGATTTATTCTCCCGACTGGTGAGTTAAAGAACTTTGAATCGTCAATTTTACTGCGGTATGAGCCGGTACTATTTTTCCCGTAATGGAGAAGGGCGCGCCAGCCCCGATCTTCGTATAGTTTCAGTCGTGCCGCTTCACGGATCAGGCTGCTGACATATTCAGGGTTAGCACAGAGAGCAGGCAGAGGCAGGCCGATAAGACCTGTCATCAGCACCAATAATCTGGGGAAATGGAAAAAAAACCTTGATTTAAGGATGATAGAAATCACAATCACAAGTTCCTGAGGGTAAAACGTAGAACAGGCACACAAAGAATATCTGCGTGCCTGTTCTGATGCTTTAAAAAATTAAAATTAGTTATTGGTAACAGTTACCGCGTTATCAATAACTTCGGCAAGAACGACATTCTCAGAGGTGAAAATTTTGCCGAAATTGGCCTGAAGCTTTGCATTGAACGCAGCATTCTGACCGGGAGCAACACCCAGCATCTCAGCAAACGTATCGAGGCTCTCGCCTTTACCCGCTGCAATATCCTGTGCCAGTTTGTCCATATTGGCCTGAACAAACAGATTCAGTTTTTCATTCTGAGCGATCTTTGACGGTTTTTGACAGTTGGATGTACCTGAAGTAACACCGAATGTCTGACTTCCAGAAGTCCCGTTTGTTGTTGACTGCAGTACCTGGAAAAGAATTGAATTGTCGGCTTTGTTTTCCCACAACAGGGCTCCCAGTCCGCAACCGACGTTGTTCTGAGCTTGTCCGGCAAATGCAGAACCGGTAACAACCAAACTAAATGCTAATCCCAACAGAGTTTTTTTCATACATGCCTCCTATTGTGTGAATTCCCCCTTCGTAACGATGGGGGTGAAAAAAGCAACTATAGCCGTCGGTAGTATTGCTGCCGTCTGTTATAATGCCGGTTCATATAAGTAATATTTTTAGAACGAAATATGCCCGGACAGTATGCCAGTCACTTGACAGTTGTCAAGAAATCATAATAAAAATTTATAAAAAACGGGAGAAAACCTGGTTCGAGAGAAGCATGCCCCGTAGTGTCAGGCGCACCGCATGTGCGTCTTGAGTGAGCAGTCCCCGTTTGACAAGTTCTGTTGTTACGGTGCCGTAAACGGACTCAAGCGACCGGCTAAATCTCTGTTCAAAGGCTGAAAAGTTTATTCCTTCGGACAGGCGTAATCCTAAAAACATATACTCAGACAGTTCATCTTCCCGAGTAAGTCGTTGCTCGTTGATTCGTTTTGCGTTTCCTGTCGTCACGCCATGACGGTATTCATCCAGGGTCTCCGGGTTGCAAAAGCGTACGCCATGCCCCTCGTGCAGGAATGAATGTGCGGCAACGCCTAATCCAAGGTAGCCGTCACGTTTCCAATATCCGCTATTATGCTGAGATAGGTAGCCTGATCGCGCATAATTGGCAATCTCATAATGCTCAAACCCGGCTGCGGTAAGAAGCTCATCGGCCAGTTCAAACATGTCGGCTGATATGTCATCATCCGGCAACTGTGCGCTGCCGGGAGGATAGATGCGCGCAAATGGTGTTCCTTCCTCCACTGTGAGTCCGTAGATGGAAATATGTTCCGGGCAAAGATCAAGGGCATGCAGTAATTCTAAACGCCATTGTTCAATATTTTGCTCGGGAAGGGTGTGAATCAAATCTACACTTATGTTTTTAAAACCGGCCTGTCGTGCTGCATGAAATGTCTGCCGCGATTGTTCCGCAGTGTGGATTCGTCCCAGAGAGGTAAGGAATCGGTCATCAAATGATTGGACACCCAGAGATATCCGGTTGAAGCCGACATCATAAAACGTTTTCAGGGATACGGGGGTAACAGTTCCCGGATTTGCCTCCAGAGTAATTTCCGCCTCTTCATGGATGCCAATCTGCTCTGCAATCTCTGTAAGCAGCCGGCCTAATTGTTCCGGCTTAAGCAGTGATGGAGTCCCGCCGCCAAAGTAGATCGATTTGAGAAGTCGGGCGTTATGGGAGTTGAGTCGCAGTTCCTGGCTCAGGAGTGCAGGATATTCGACAAGTTCATCATTTTGGGGCGTGCGTGAGATAAATGCACAGTACTGACATTTTTCACTACAGAACGGCACGTGGATATAGAGTCGGTTGAACATGCGGGCTCCTGTATTTTTTGGGTGCCGATACAACAAATATATGATAGTGTTACCGCCTTGGTTGGTAAATATAAAAAAGGGGAATTCATGAAAAAGAACCTTCTATTGGCACTTTCCTGCGTAATAGCACTCTCTTCCGTATCAACTGTGTTGGCTTCACCAGACAAGACTGCAGCTCCCGTAACAGGTGCGGCGGCGCAGCCCGAGCCTGCCCTCCTCACCGGCAAGGTCCTTGAAACAATGGACAGTGGTGGCTATACGTATGTGTATCTCCAGAAAAAAGATGGAACAAAAGTGTGGGTGGCGTTTATGGCAGCTCCCGTTACTGTCGGTTCCCAGATGAGCTTTAAGGGCGCCAACGAGATGAGCAACTTTGAGAGCAAGAGCCTGAAGCGGAAATTTGACAAGATTGTCTTTGCCGATGCCGTGGTCTCTGGTTCAACTGCCAAAGGCGCTGTCGCATATAAGGGCAAAACTGAAACAGGCGGCAGCAAAGCTGCTGCAGCAGGCAAAGACGAAAAAATATCGGTACCCAAAGCCAGCGGAGCAAATGCCTATACTGTTCAGGAGATATTTGCCAAAAGTGCAAAACTGAACAAGAAAAAAGTTGTAATCAGTGGCAAAGTTGTCAAGGTGTCAGCCGGGATCATGGGCAGGAACTGGATCCATATTCAGGACGGTAGCGGTTCCCAGTCCAAAAAGAACCATAACCTCGTCTGTACCTCTAAGGATATAGCTGAGGTTGGCGATATTGTTACGGTGACCGGCATTCTTGCAAAGGATAAAGACTTTGGCGGCGGATACAAGTACACGGCAATTGTAGAAGAGAGCAAGATTAAAAAATAATGTAGGAACCATGCTGTTTTTGAGCCCTTCGTAACTTCTGCGAAGGGCTCTTTTTCTGCCAGTTGAAAGCTGGACGACATCCTGCTACAGTGCCGCATGTCAAATCCGGTACAAACACATTACCAAAAGCATCCCTATCCCATCTACCCGCTGCTTGCCTCGGTTCGTCGGTGCGATACCTACGCCCTCAATCTTGACGCGCTCTGGGCGCGCTTTAACCGATCGCTACCTCCGTTGGAAGCAAGAAAAATTCTGATTGCCGGGTGCGGGACGTTCTCTCCCTACCCCTATGCCGTTGCTAATCCGGATGTCGCTATTACAGCTCTTGACCTGTCTGCACAGAGTCTCCGCCGGGCGCGTCTGCACTGCTTGCTGCACGGACTGATGAATGTCGAGTACCGCTGTGGAAATCTGTCGGATCCTGCCGTTGTTCATGAAGAGTTTGGGCTGATTGATTCTTTTGGCGTGCTCCATCATCTGGACGACCCCGTGGCGGGTCTGATAGACCTGGAACGTCGTCTCGTGCCCGGCGGCATTATGCGGATAATGCTCTACAGTCGCTATGCCCGCCGGCAGGAAGAGTCTATTCGCCGCGCATTCCGTCTCCTTGGAATTGATTCTCCCGCTGACGCACGCCGTATCCTTAAAAAGGCGCCTACCGGGTCACGTCTGGCAAATTATCTCGCTAATTCTGATGAGGCTGCGACTGTCTCCGGGCTTGCTGATGCTCTCCTCCATCCTCGGGTCCATACCTATCGCATTGACGGAGTGCTTGAAATGATTGCCCAAACCGGTCTTGAGATACAGCTGTTTGCCCATCGGAACGCAAGGGAAAATCCGGCGGAGGAAATTGGCCGACTGAAGATGCTTGAAAATGAACGTTCGTCGCCGGATAACTTTGTCCTCTATCTGAAAAAACGCGACAGCGGCGATTCCCATAACCTTGATGAAAAAAAGATTCTGCTCAATCCATGCCTTGCGTCCTCTGTGGGATGTTTCTCGCTCCGATCACTGCACGTACTCTCACGGATAGGCATCGATAATCCGAAACTGACCCTGAGTGACAAGCGGTTTCTGCGTCAGTTTGCTACTCCGGTATCTGCCGGCGATCTGTCTGTGAGCGACGTAAAGCGGGTTGCTATATACAAACGGCTCCTTTTTCTGGTAGGGTACTCATGATTTTATCCGAATCTGATCTGAATCAAAAGGAGTCGTAGATGCTGAAATTATTAGTGCGTATCAGGTTACCACTATTTGCAGGGGCGGCGGCACTATTGCTTATACTCATAACAAACCGCGCGTTTGCTTTTGTGCCGGAGGATCTTGAACGCCTGAAAGCATCAAAAAACTGTCCAGGGTGTGACCTGAGGGGAGCAAACCTGAAAGGTGCTCAGTTGAGTCAGGCGGCGCTTGAGGGTGCTAACCTGATGGAGGCAAATCTGGAAGAGTGCGATCTCAGGGATGCCGTTCTTGATGATGCCAGTCTGGAAAAAGCCAACCTGAAAAAGGCCACGCTTACCGGGGCATCGCTTGATAATGCGTCGGTTGACAGGGCAGATTTCAGTGGGGCAAATCTGGAGGATGTCACCTGGTTTGATAACAGGGTGTGCAAAAAAGGATCAATCGGAGTTTGCAAGTAAGCTGGCAGGAAATTGTACGGTTTGACATGGACGGGGCGCTTTTGACGGGTGCCCCGTTTTTATTTACCGGTGAGTCCCGCAAGATTGAAATTGAATGTATATGAATTGTTACCGGGGCGTTGGTGAACCGCAACGTTCACGCTCCAGCATTTATGTCGGTATTCGGCTGCATACACGGATTCGAGGAAATCGTTTCGTTCAAATGAGTAACGGGCGGTATATGAAAGGTGCAGAGGTTTGATCAGCCTGGTAGAGAGCCGCCCCTCAAAGTACTCGACTTCGTGGCGGGCCATCTGGTACCCCGCACCAATGATGTTTCCCTGTCGATCATCAACATCAATTCCGGCTACGGCGGTCGACAGGAAATGTTCATACAGGTTGTAGCGTGTATCAAAGGTTACTGTTAGTAACTTTGACAGGCGTGTCTCCGACTCCAGCATCAGATCACTCCATGCCCGTTGGCTCTCAACCAGTGTTAAAAGGTCCTGTCGCTCTCCTGAAATTTTATAGTCGGCACTCAGTTTGATACGTGAAATGTCGCGATATTCAGTCGTACCATTACCGGTAAATTTACCATTGACCAGACTGGTCACTGACAGTGAAATCATGTTCCGGTGGATCAAGCGATCCGTGTAGTCATACAGAGGAAGTCGTTGTTGCTCCTGTTCCGGTACGAGGGAGTACCTGACCTCGGGAATCAGCTCATGCCGAACCTTTTTCAGTGTAGATGCATTGGTATCGTAGATGCGGGTCAGGGATGTTGACATGCGTACACCTGCCTCAGGTACCAGATCTCCATCGCTTGTATGAACGCCACCGTTGATATCTCTTCTGTCGGTGGCGTAGCCACGTATATGCGCTCCTGCAAACAGTGATGTTTGAACGGCGCTGTTCTGGAATGGCAGCAGAGTGAATCGCGGAAAGATGTGCAGGCGTTGGCCGCGTGGCGCGGTATCTCGATACAGATTTTCTGCAGATCCGTCGAGATCGAAAAAAACCGGCAGTGAAAAAACAGTCTGTCGGACCGCAGCTATGCCAAGTGAGGGGAGTGTCTGAAGAGTAGACCGGTTATTGGCGGCATAGAGGTCTTCGCTGTAGTGCAGATATGATGTTGCAGCGTAGTTCTGCCACATTTTCAGTACATTTACGGTCGTATCGCTCGATTGTCTGTTGTAGTCACCATTTTTGTCGCCAAAATCCTTCAAAAAAGTCCGGTCACTTGTGGCGTTGACCATCGTGCGGATATTGGCATCGCGGGAAAAAATCTCTTTGTGCTCCTGAGCCAGTTGCCAACGCCACCGGCTCTCCTGCTGATCGTAGATTGAATACGCGTTGATATGCCCTTCGCTGCCGCGAGTGCGAATGTAGCGATAGTCAGCTCCGGTCCCTACACCACGATCGGTCATTATATCAAGATCGAACTGAAGGTCCTGGCTGGGTGAAATGACCCAGTAGAGGGGAATATCAAGCTGCGCACCGCGTTTCTTTGAGTAGCCAAAGTGCGGGAAGAGAAGGCCGGATCGTTTCTCCAGCACGACGGGGAAGGCTATCCAGGGAATATATAGTACCGGAATGTTCTTTACATAAAATATAACGTTACGCCCGGTTGCATAGCCAAGCAGATTGACCTTGAGGCTGTCAGAAGTAAAATTCCAGCTTGGATCAGGGAGGTCGCACGTTGTCAGGTTTGTTGCCGTTCCACTGAATTCGGTCTCATTTATACGAATGAGTTTTTTTGAGGTAACGGTCGTATTTGTTTCAGGAAGGGTAAGCAGAGTAGAATCCATTTCTGCCCGTCCGGTATCCATATTCAAAACCAGTGTTTCGCCTTTCAGAACCGATTGATCCTTTTTCATAACAACCGAGCCATCTGCTTGCAGCAGATGAGTTTCTGCACTAAAGCGGACGTGGTCTGCGGTGAGGCGAAGTCCCTGCCAGAGGACAACTACATTGCCATCTGCCGTGTATACCTGCTCTGCCGAATTTTGACTCATGTGGTCAGCATTGATATGCATATTTTCATCAGGGTCTGGCGGCTGCGCAGCTACGGCGGGTGACCCCCAGCAACTGCATACAATACACAAAACGAGATAGCACAATCGTATCATTGAAACAATCAACCTCTGATCCCGCTGAATTCCGTCTGTTCAAGCCACGCTTTGATTTCACCCACAACAAACAGTGAACCGCATACAACCACAAGATCATCTTCAGCGGCCTGCTGGATTGCTCTGTTGACTCCTGATACAACTGAACCGCACGGTTGGGCGACTATCCCCCTTGAGAGAAAAAAACTTGCGAGTTCCTCATCTTTTAAGGCCCGGTCAACTGCGGGAGTGACCGTGTAGACGGAATCTGCCAGAGGTATAAGTGGTGCGAAAATACGCTCGATATCCTTGTCGTCGCAGACACCGGTCACAAGCAGCAGTCGTGAATAGGAATAATCCTGCAACGCATCAGCAAGAGCGCCTGCACCGGCAGGATTATGCGCTCCGTCCAGCAGCAGCCGTGGTGTACCGGCGATTAATTCCATTCGTCCCGGCCAGCGTGCTGCAGAGATGCCTTCTGAATATGAAGCTGTTGCAATGTCGATCCCGTTCATTTCCAGTGTTTCAGCGGCAGCAAGTGCAACCGCTGCGTTGATCGCCTGATATCTTCCGGCTATTCCCGGGGCAATATATTCCAGCTCTTTATTCAGTCCCCGGTAGCTGATAGTGCCATCATCGTTCCGATTAACCGTAAAGTCAGTACCAAGCGTTTTTAAATCACACTTCCCGGCTATGCACCGCTTCTCAATCTCTTCATGTACAGTTTCCGGCTGGCAGGCGCTGATTACCCTCGTTCCCGGTCTGATGATTCCGGCTTTCTCCCGGGCAATCTCTTGAAGGCCCGCACCAAGATACTCAGTGTGGTCAAGGGCTATCGGAGTAAGAATGGACATCTCGCCATTGAGCGAGGCAGTTGCATCGGAACAGCCGCCCATTCCTGCTTCCATGACAGCCAGAGCGACGCCCTCATCTCGGAAGATGTAAGCCGCCAGCGCGGTGGTAATCTCAAAAAAAGTAGCTTCTTCGGGAGCGGCCTCCAGCACAGTTTCCAGTTTGACTGACAACTTTTCAGCCGGATATTCGACGCCGTGTATCCGAAATCGTTCTGAGAAGCGTATCAGGTGAGGAGAGCTGAACTGGGCAACCGAGTGCCCTGCATGCAGAAGAATTGAGGAGAGAAAGGCTGAGGTTGAACCTTTGCCATTTGTACCGACAACATGAATCGTGCGAAACTGTTTTTCAGGATTTCCCAGACGTTCCAGCAGCTTTCCGACCCTGTCGACGCCTGGCCGTATACCAAAGCGCCGACGGGCGTAAAGCTTGTCCAACACATCTGCCAGGGACATGTCAGGCGTTTGTCCGATGCAGCATTTTTAGAATTGAGGCAAGTTTTGTACGCATTTCTGTTCGGGGAATGATGACATCAACCATCCCGTGGTCGAGAAGATATTCTGCCCTCTGAAAACCTTCAGGAAGTTTCTGGCGAATTGTCTGCTCGATAACACGAGGACCGGCAAAACCGATCAGCGCTTTTGGTTCGGCTATGTTGATGTCTCCCAGCATGGCAAAACTTGCGGTTACTCCGCCGGTGGTAGGATCGGTTAACAGAGACACAAACGGGATACCCGCCCGTTTGAGTTTAGCCAACGCAGCAGACGTTTTTGCCATCTGCATCAGAGAGAGAATGCTTTCCTGCATGCGAGCCCCGCCGGATGCGGAGATGATAATCACCGGCTGATGCTTCTCCAGCCCGCGTTCGATGGAACGGGTAATTTTTTCTCCCACGACGCTCCCCATACTGCCCCCCATGAAGGAAAAGTCAAAACAGGACACCTGTACCGACAGACCTTCAATGGTACCTTCAACGCAGATGACGGCATCTTTTGAACCACCCTTTGCCAGGGCGGCATCGATGCGGTCCTGATAGCTTTTTGCGTCTTTGAATTCAAGAAAGTCTGTGGAAGTAATGTTGGCATCAAATTCCTGCCATACCGCTCCATCAAGGAGAGCTTCAAGGCGCTTTCGTGCGCTGATACGATAGTGGTGGCCGCACTTTGGGCACACCTGCAGATTAGCTTCTATATCCTTGCTTAAAAGAGTTTCGGAACAGCCAGGGCATTTAACCCACATGCCATCGGGAAACGTGACTTTGTTACCACCAGATCTTTCAATTCCGGGTCTTTCTTTGGTAAACCAGCTCATAGGTAACCTCGCATAAAATAGTTAGGCCAACAGTACAT